>MGJJ01000001.1 GCA_001794205.1 Candidatus Yanofskybacteria bacterium RIFCSPHIGHO2_01_FULL_44_22
TGCGCGCGATAGCGCGAAAGACCAGACCTATTTTCTTTGGACTCTTACGCAAAAACATCTTGCGAAAACATTATTTCCGATAGGGGATTATATTAAACCGGAGGTAAGGAAATTGGCGAAAAAATTCGGCTTGCCTAATCATGACAAAAAAGACAGCCAGGGAGTATGTTTTATCGGCCCGCTGAACATGAAAAACTTTTTAAAAAATTACATCAAGCCGAAACCGGGCAAAATTTTTGATTTAAAAGGCAAAGAATTGGGACGACATGACGGTGTATATTACTATACCATCGGTCAAAGACATGGCTTGAATCTTGGTCTTGGCGGGGGGCCGTATTTTATTGTTGCCAAAGACATAAAGAAAAATATTATTTTCGTCGGAATGGAAAAAGACTTATCCGGCAGAAAAGCTAAGATAACAAATATAAGCTGGATTACCGGCGCGCCGAAATTTCCGACGGAATTATTAGTCCGGACACGCTATCGCGCGCCGTTAAAAAAAGCCATCCTCAAAAAGAACGGCGAACTCATCTTCAAACAGCCCGAGCGCGCCATTACCTCCGGCCAGTCGGCGGTGTTTTATCACGGCAAGGAAATGTTGGGAGGGGGGATTATTGAATAACTCGTTAAATTGTGAGGCGCTTTGAAATATTGAAAAGGAAGGGGTAGGGGCGGAGCTTTCTACGGCACAATCTGTCCCAGCAAACTGTCTCCGGTCATTTCGGAGGGTTTGGGAAGACCCAGCAGTTCTAAAACGGTAGGCGCGACATCGGAAAGAAAACCTGACGGCTTATCCATTGATGCCGTTATTTCTTCATCGGAGCGGACGCGTTCATATTCCCCGGCCACCAAATAAAACGGAATCGGATTTTGATTGTGTTCAGTTTCTTCTTCTCCCGTGCCTTTATATACGAGAGCTTCGGCGTTTCCATGGTCTGCGGTAATCAGTAAAGCGCCGCCTGCTTCCAAAACCGCGTTTTTTATTTTACCAATCGCAGAATCAACCGCCTCAATGCCCTGAACGACCTGCTCCAGTTTGCCGATATGCGCCATAACATCGGCGTTGGCGATGTTTAAAATAATAAAATCATAGGCGTTGTTTTTTATGCTCTCAACCACCTTGTCGGCTATTTCATTGGCTTGCATCGCCGGTTTTTCAAGATGATTTTTATCTGATTTGATAAAAACATCGGTTTCGCCTTCAAACGGCTTGTTATTCAAACAATTAAAGAAATAAGTGGCATGGGCGTATTTTTCCGTTTCGGCGATATGCAGCTGTTTTTTGCCATTTTTACTGATAATTTCGGCAAGGCCGTTTTCTATTTTGGGAATGGAAAACGCGGCATTATAATCAGGCCCCTCAAGGTAGGGAGTAAACATCGCAACAAATAAATTTTGAATCTTGGGTCTTTCAAAGCCGCTAAAATTATCTTCCGCAAAAGCTCTTGTTATTTGGCGCATGCTGTCTTCTCTGAAATTGAAAAATATCAAAGCGTCTTGCGCTTTGATTGTTCCCGACGAATCAATCACTGTCGCTGGAATTTCGGAATCGTGTAATCCGCCGGTATAATATTCATCCAATTTTTTATAAATATCCGACGTTTCTTGACCCGCACCGGCCGTCATCAAATCATAGGTCATCTTGGTAAAATTCCAATTGTTATCTCTGTCCATGGCAAAGTTTCTTCCGATGACTGTGGCTATTTTACCGATTTCGGTTTTTATCAAATAATCTTCTAATTTTTTTATGAGAACGGGCGCTTCCTTAAGGCCGGAGTCCTTGCCGTCGGTAAATAAATGCAATTTGAGATTTTGAATGTTGTTTTTCTTGGCAAAATCCACAAGCGCGGTGAGGTGGTTGAAATAAGCGTGTACCGAACCGGAAGTAAGAAGTCCGGCCAAATGAAGAGTGGAACCGTTTTGTTTTACGTGGTTGACGGCTTTCAACAGGACCTCGTTATTGAAAAATTCGCCGTTATCAATTGCTTTGCTGATGCGGCTTAAATATTGGAAAACAACCCTGCCCGCGCCGGCGGTTAAATGGCCGACCTCGCTATTGCCCGGCTCTCCCCAGAGCATTCCTGACGCCACGCCGGAGGCCTGCAGAAGCAATGAAGGATAGTTTCTTTGAATTGCATCAAGATTGGGAGTTTTCGCGTTTAAAATGGCATTGCCGAATTTCTGCTTTGAATATCCCCATCCGTCTAAAATTGTGAGAACGACAGGACGCATAACAATAAGTTTAAAGTCAAAAGTCCAAAGTGTAAAGCAACAATTATCCGCTGAATTTGCCAGAATTTTTAAATTTTGCTATACTGATAATGTAAGTTGCTTTTAACCTTAGTTTGGTAATCTATATAAAGCCGTCTTTTGCCGACGACTTATACACGATGAACTTAACTTCAAACCAATATGTTTTTAGGATTAGACCCTCGCATCGAGGCGGTTTTGGCGTTGTTTGCCGGTTTGACCGCCGGCTATTTAATCAGACAGCTCATAGCCAGCGTCAGGGTTAGTCAGGCCGAATCAAAAGCTCAAGCGCTTTTAGCCGACTCAAAATCAAAGTCTCAAGATATCCTTATTGAAGCCAAAAATAAGGCCATTAAGGTGCTCGAAGACGCCAAGAAAGAAGAAAAAGAAAGAAATGTCCAACTTGCCAGAATAGAAAATATTTTGACTCGCAAAGAAGGCGAGCTTGAGCAGAAAGAAAAAGAACTGGGAACCGAAAGAGAAAATCTCAAGTCAAAAGCAATAGAGCTGGTTTCCGTTAAAACTTCCCTTGAGCAGGACCGGCAAAAGCAGGTGGAAGAATTGGAGAGAATATCTCGGTTGAAGCAGGATGAAGCCAAACAAGAATTGATAAATAAAGTTGAGGAAGAATATAAAAACGAATTTTACGAGAAACTCATCAAACTCGAACGGCAAAACCGTGAAGAATTGGACAAAAAAGCCCGCGAAATTCTTACGACCGCCATTCAAAGGTATTCTTCTTCCCACATTGCCGATGCCACCACGACGGTTGTCAGTCTGCCTTCCGACGAAGTGAAAGGAAAAATCATCGGCAAAGAGGGGCGCAACATAAAGACCATCGAGCGTCTAACCGGCGTGGATATTATTATTGACGATACGCCCGAGGCCTTGGTCGTATCCGGCTTTGACCCGGTAAGACGCCAGATAGCCAAGTTGGCGATAGATAAACTAATAGCTGACGGGCGCATTCATCCGGCAAAAATAGAAGAAACAGTTGAAAAAGCCCATAATGAAATCAACGAAAAAATAAAAGAAGCGGGCGAAGCGGCTTTATTTGAAATCGGCGCCGGAGCGGTGGACCCCAAATTGGTTTATCTGCTCGGCCGTCTGGCTTTTCGCACCAGTTTCGGTCAGAATGTTCTGCTTCACTCCATTGAAATGGCTCATGTCGCCGGAATGCTGGCCGCCGAACTCGGCGCCGATGTCGCTGTGGCCAAAAAAGGCGCCTTGTTTCACGACATCGGCAAAGCGGTAGACCACGAAGTCCAGGGCACCCACGTTGAAATAGGAAGAAAAATTCTGCAAAAATTCGGGATGGACGCAAAAGTTATTTTGGCCATGGAGGCTCATCACGAAGAATATCCCTATGCCACCCTTGAATCACGCATTGTTCAAACGGCTGACGCCATTTCCGGAGCCCGGCCGGGAGCGCGGCGAGATACGGTTGAAATCTATTTAAAACGGCTTGAGGACCTGGAAAGAATTGCCGGTTCGTTTGAAGGCGTGGAAAAATCATATGCCATTCAAGCCGGACGGGAATTGCGAATATTCGTTACGCCAATGAAAATTGACGATTTGGGAGCCATAAAATTAGCCAAAGACATATCCAGAAAAATTGAAGAAGAAATGAAATATCCCGGAGAAATCAAAGTAAACGTAATCAGGGAAACAAGAGCAATAGAATATGCCAGGTAGTATAAATCCACAATTTACTTGCATTTTCATTTAAAATCATAGAGAATGGATAAATTAGACAAAACCCCTCCTTCGCATAAAGCTTCGGAGGGCAAAAGAAGGGAGGTGCGCGTATGGCAATAACAAAAATTAAGTTCGCCCAGAAATTAGCCGATAAAATGGGTGTTTCCAAGAAACAAGGCCTTGAATGGCTTGATGCTTTTGTTGACGAGGTCACCAAAGCGTTAAGGTCGGGAGAGAAAGTTAATATCACCGGCTTCGGTATTTTTAAAGTTTCCGACAGGAAAGCCAGAGAAGGAAGAAACCCGAGAACGGGAGAAGCCGTTCATATTCCGGCTTCCAAGAAACCAAAGTTTACGGCCGGCAAAGTATTGAAAGAAGCCATCAAATAGGACTATTTGAAAAAAGATGCCGGCTGAATTCAGTCGGTGCATCAATCAAAAACCCGCGGCCGCGGGTTTTTGATTGAAAATAAATCTTCCCCCATTAACGATGTTCGACATCGTTAATGGGGGTTCTTGATTTTTACTTGGCACAATGCTTTAATCTAAATTAAGTTCTTGACAATTTGTGAGGATAACGGAGGAAAATTATGCGCCATCCGGACAGTTTGGGTAAAGTGGGCATCTTTGCCACCGGCGGGGGATTTCGTGTGGCGGTGCAGTTTGGATTTGTAAAAGAGTTAATACGCCGGGGGGTCAGAATTGACCATCTGGTCGGCGTTTCGGCTCCGGTTCTGCCTTTTGCCAAGCTTTCCGAGGCACAGTGCCAGGCGGAGCTGGCGCGCAAAGCGGAAGAAGTGGAGCAATTGCTTTTGGCCCTGGAACGGGCCGGTCCGCAGGCAGTTTTCCGTTTTTCAAAGTTTGACTTTGGCAAAAAACTGTTGTTTGCCGGAAAATCCCTGATGGATAAATCCGGACTGGAAAGCCTTTTGCGAAATTACAACCCCCGAAAAACCATTACCTCGCCGATAGATTTTGATATTTGTGTTTTTGACCACGAAGACCGGACGCAGAAGATTTTTTCCAATCGCAACCTTCTTTTTCAGGAATACCATGAAAAATGGCGTCAGTTATGCATAGCCTCCGCTAGTTTGCTGCCGTTCTTTGAGGCGTCGGTTGTGGACGGCAGGCGATATTCCGATGGCGGCTACATCAACTTGAAACAAGTCGGGCGATGCGGATGCGACACCGTTTTTGTAATTTTTTCGCGGCCGAAACACTATAAGTCGATGGCTTTTTCGCCGGATAGTTTTCTGGCCAGGCGTTTTCCGTGGTTGCCGCTTTTTATGGAAGTGCACGAATCCGGTTTATATAAAATAGAAAGCGAAGAAGTCGCGCGTTTACGTGACCGGATGGAATTAGACACCAAAAACCGGCTGTTGGCCAAATTGCGGGATGGTAATTGGCTTGTTCGTAAAATGATAAAATTGGCCGGAACAGGCTTATCGTATCTTTTCCAGGGAGCGACTAAACCGGTGAGGGTAGTGATTGTTTACGTTGAAAGGATTCCAGAAACGCTTACTGCAATAGATTTTGCCCCCGGCGACATCACTAAAGCGGTAAAACTGGGAACTGAATTAGCCAAGGACGAACTGCAAAAATTATTAAAGGATTGAGCCGGTACGGCCATAGGGCGAAGCCGCTTGGGGAATATTTGTTCCACGCGGCTTTTTAATTTTAGCCGCCGGTCCACATCATTTATGACCGATTAGTGCGCAAGTTTGCTTATTTTTTTAAAGAGTAGTATATCCAAGATAAGCATCTTAACAAAAAAAGAGTGGGAAATATGCGAAGCATTATGGCGGTTGTTTTTGTAGTATTTTTTGCGGCTCTTCCTGTTGTTAACGCTTTGCCGGCCAGCGTGGCTTATTATGCGCTCAATGCGATGAGCGAAGCCCAAACGATGGAGGTTTGGTATTCACCCAATGGCGGGTCGAAAGATATGATTCGGCTGTTCCAGCATCCGGAAGAATGGGAAGCCTCAAGAAAACAAATTACTGTTTTCGGGTTTTTAGATCTGCATCTTGATGGCACCCCGGAAGGCATATACACCAGGGTCGGTCCCAATGTTTTGGCGAATTTTTTAAGCCAAAGCACCGTGCCTGGCGGGCCGTTCAAGTGGCTCAATGACCAGGGAATAAAAATCAATTTGGAATGCGGTGCTGTTAAAGCCTGGAGTTGCGACGACATTATGCGAGCGGTAAATCCGGTGCTTATAGCGATAGACAATGTTGTCAAGTACGGTGGACGAGTTGATTATATCACAATAGATGAGTCGTTTGCCGGCGGAATGCCAAAGCATTGGGATTGGGGACTGGATACTTGCAATTTTACGGAGGAGCAGGTTGCCGATCAATTAAAAATTTTCGTGGATGCAATTCACGACAAATATCCGGATGTGCAAATCGGATTCTGGGAGCCTTGGCCTTATGTCAGCGAACTGCCCGACTATAGCACCAAAGAGATTCAGAGATTGTTGTTGCTCTTGAAAAGCAAGGGCGTACCGGTACCGTTTTTTTCTTTGGATTTTGATCATTTTTATGCCTGGCAACTGGGTCTGGATGTAAATGCAGAACTCCGAGACCTGCAACAATTTTGTCGCGACAATGAAATCAGCTTTGGAATAAACATCATCGGCGACGAAGGAAGCTCTAATGAAACCTACGCCTATGGTGTTGACCAGCCGACCATTGACGGTTGCGGCAAACAGCGCACACCGGCTATCGGGGCAATCCCATTGGCGGTGGAGCTGAAGTCGGCTGTGGGAATGCCGGACCGCCTGATGTTTGAAAGCTGGGTTGCTTATCCTCCGGCTTGCCCCATTGACCTGCGATTGTACCCCGAGAATTTGCCGGAATGGAATCCAGTTTCGCATACCGGGCTCATCCGGTACCTCGCGGAATATTTTCGGATTCCGTAATTTTAATCCGAAAAAAAAGCCCCCTGTTGCCAAACGGCAAGAGGGTTTTTATTTTGTTTGGAATTGATATGTTAAACGAGGGGGTTCATCAATCAAGGGAAAACAGAAAAATAAACAGTAATACCTCGTTTTACGATTGGAATTTCTTGCTTAGAAACATAAAAGGTTGATTGAACTCCGGTTCCGGTGGTCCTGCCAAAAAATTTGAAAGGCAAAACATAATCGGCGCCCAAAGAAAGAACAGTATTCGTGCGCGGAATCATGGTGTTTTGGCGGCCGGAAAAATTTGCGGGTGGCGCGCCGACATAAAGGACAGAACCGGTGAACGTCAGTTCCCAACATATTTGCAGTTTGCCGGAAACCTCGCCGCCGTAAGCCGGAATGAACGCTTCCCTTAATTGGCCGACTCCGACTTGTTTTCCGCCGGAATATACTTCCGCAGTCGTGGCGGCATAAATGGAACCGACTAATGCGCTTATCTGCGCTCTTGAACCGTTAAATTTCCCGAAAGCGGCATTAACCGAAAGAAATCCGGCGTGCCACTTGTCTACAGCGTAAACCTGCCAAAAATCATTTGTCGCAACTTCTTGTTTTTGATTAGCGTACCAATAACGAATACCGGCTCCAAAACCGACACCGCCAATTTTCCGCAGGGTTTTCCCGGCGGATATTTTCGTTCCAAAATAATTGTTTTTGTTTTTTGGCGTGGACACTATTTGTCCAATCGCGAAGCCAGTGGTACTGTGCATGCCAGCGCCGGCAATAAAACCGGTTTGCCGCAATCTTTCGTTTTGCCGGGTGGGAGAATTCCATGGTTGCAATGAGGAAAATGCCGATACGCCGATGGTCAACGCGAATTCCCGTATTTTCTTTTTTGGCCAAATTTCCGATTGTGTCTGGGGTATTTCACGAGGTTGGGTTTGGGGCGAGGGCTTGCCCTGAGCGCCGTCAAAGGGCTGAGTCTGCGCGGCTGGCTGTGTCTGGGTAGCCGGCTTGTCCTGAACGAAGTTGAAGGGCTGTGTTTCTTGGGCGGATAGGAATGAACTAAAAACAAGGAAAACAAATAAAAATGTTCCGAATCGTTTTTGGGTCATAATCCCCTCGTTTTAAATGAGCAATGTTACTGCCTTGACGGTATAATAATAAACCGTATTTAGTCAAGCAAGATGGAAAGTGCCAGGTTTTTTCTTTTCAAAAAGAAAAATTTTTGATAAGATTGCGGTAATAAGCGGGTATCGTATAGTAGCAGTACATCACCCTTCCAAGGTGAATGCGCGGGTGCAAATCCCGCTACCCGCTCTGATTAAACTAAAACCATTTTGACAAAGGACGGTTTTAATTTATTTCCTTGGAAAAGCCCCACTTATACATTGACAAAAATTATTAAAAAGCAATAACTAAACAGAACAGAACCTTAACAAATTTAAAGCGAGGAGACTATGCTTCCAGTGTCTCGTTCGGAAATTAAGAAATTTACCGACCCGTGGACATTGCTTGGGCAGACTGCGAGAATCGCAATCCATGCTTTCTTGCCTTGAAGCGCGAAAACGCTATGACCAACAAACTCGCCGGCAACGGCAACACGCAGAATCCATTCATTTTTTTTAAAATTTTCCATGTCGCTATTTTACCACTATGTGAATCTGCTCCTCGCCGTCTTCGCCATGCGCTTGAATCATTATCGCATTTGTTAAATCAGCCAAAAACTAAAACCTTATCCGAACTTTCAATCATTTTTAATAAATCGGACATCGTGGCAACGGGGCAAATCTTGTTTTCTTCTTTGCCGCGCACTTTAAGACAAGTGCCGCAAGCGTAGATTTTTCCTTTCAATTCCTTGAATTCCGCTACTTTTGCTGAAACATCAAAATCTTTGGTGTCGGGAATAGTGTCCAATTCCGAACCCTCGCTCATCAAGAAAATTTCTACTTGGTGATTTGCTTTGAGCGCGGTGATTCCGAGGCGGAAGGTATTCCACGCGTGTTCCGATTTATTTGATTGGAGAATTATGCCGAGTTTCATAAAATTATTTTACCATAATTTCCAATTTCTTGGGGCGAGCGAGCAAACTCTTTCCCCTGAAAATTTGAAATGTCTTGAATGGTCGGGGCGCCGAGATTTGAACTCGGACTAAATCCTCCCAAAGGACTCGTGCTACCGTTACACTACGCCCCGATATTTTCTAAAGTGTCCCCTTGGAAGGAATCGAACCCTCATCAACGCCTTAGAAGAGCGTTGCTCTATCCATTGAGCTACAAGGGGATTTTTTAACAAATTTTATCATAAAATTTGTTAAAAGTAAAACTTTTAGCGACACTGTTAATTATCAACTTTACGTCAACTGCGCTAAATATTAAAATTAACTGAATGAGTGGCCATCTCAAATTATATCTTATTGTTTTAATTGTTGCCGTAGCGGCAATTTTTGGATTTTTGCAATGGCAAAAATATAAAACAGCCCAAACTCCGGTTGAAAAACCTGCCGGAATAGGAAGCGACCTTTATCAAAAAACCGGTAATCCGGCTGAAAATCTGCCGGCCATTAATCCTTTGGACAATAAACCCGATGTCAATCCCTTAAGCGAAGCCAATCCTTTTTCGGATATTAAAACCAATCCGTTTAAATAATGAGAACAAATAAACTTCCATTCATCATTCTTTTTATAGGTCTGGGGTTCTTGTCTTTTGTTATTATCCAAAAAGCGCTGGCTGATATTTCTGATATCCAGTATCCCGTTCCGGAACTCGGAAACTGCACCAGCGAAGCAAACTGCCGAAGTTATTGCGATAAACCTCAAAATACCGAGGCCTGTCTTGCCTTTGCCGAGAAAAATAACCTGATGTCATCAGAGGAACTGGCCATGGCCAAAAAATTCTCCGCCGCCGGCGATAAAGGCCCCGGCGGATGCACCGGAAAAGATTCCTGTGAAACATATTGCAATGACATTTCGCACATTGAAGAATGTATAGCTTTTGCCGAAGAAAATGATTTTCTTCCGCCAGAAGAATTAAAAGAAGCTCAAAAAGTTCGGGACGCAATTAGACGGGGCGCTAAGCCGCCCGCTTGCGGCAGTAAAAAAGCATGCGACAGTTATTGCGAAGCGCCGGAACACATGGAAGAGTGCGTAGCTTTTGCGGCAGAAGCAGGGTTGATGGAAGGAAAAGAAAAAGAAGATGCGCAAAAAATGTTGCAGGCCATCAAAAGAGGATTCAAACCGCCGCCCTGCAGAGGAAAAGAGGCTTGCGATGCCTATTGCCAACAGCCCGATAACATGGAGGCCTGCATGACTTTCGCCGTTGAAGCCGGTTTTATGCCCGAATCAGAAAAGGAAGATGCCCAAAAAATGCTTTCGGCGATTAAAAAAGGAATCAAACCGCCGAATTGCAGAGGGAGAGAGGAATGCGATAGCTATTGTCAAAGCGACGAGCATTTTGAAGAATGCACCGAGTTTGCCGCGGCCGCCGGATTTATGAGCGAAAAAGACGCAGAAATGGCGCGCAAAACAAAAGGTAAAGGCCCCGGCGGATGCAAAGGTAAAGAAGAATGCGAAGCGTTTTGCAACAACAAAGACAATCAAGAAATATGTTTTAAGTTTGCCGAAGAAAACGGCATGATTCCGGAAGAAGAACTGAAAAAAATGAAAGAGGGGATGGGGCGAATGCGCGAAGACATCAATCAAATGCCGAGCGAAGCCAAAGATTGTTTGAGGTCCTCTCTCGGAGAAGAAACCATCAATAAAATCCAAGCGGGAGAACTGACCCCGGGACCGCAGTTGGGGGACGCAATTCAAAATTGTTTCAAAAAAATGCCCCGGCCTTCGGAAGGAGAAATGCGTGACAGAGAGGGAATGCCGCCCCCTCCGGGAGAACCAGGGAGAGAAGGGGAGTTTCGCCAAGGTCCGGGGGGCTGTTCCACGCCTGAAGAATGTCAAAAATACTGCTCGCAAAATCCCGAAGCCTGCGGCGGCGGTCGCGGTTCTGAAAACGGACAAAGGCCGTTCGGTTCACCCGGAGAATTTGAACAAAGACGGCCGTTTCCTTCCGGCCAAGAAGGACAAGAACCTCCGTTTCAAGGAGAAATGAAACCGGACGAAAGAATGCCTCGGGAATTTCCCCGGGAAGGAATGCCTCCCGTTGAAGGTGAGTTTAAGCAAAATAGCGGTGAGTTTATTCCGTCCCAGCCGCCTCAAAATATAGAAGGGCAGTCCCCGCAAGAGTCCCCGCAAGAATTTAGATTACCCGAAGAATTTAGCGGTGAACAAATGCCCAACGAACAATTCCAACAAGCCGAACCGATGCCGCAAACTATGCCGCCGGCTGAACAACAACCGCAAATGGAAATAGCCCCCCCGCCGCCTCCTCCGGCCGAATCTGCTCCCGCTCCCGCCCCCGAACCTCCGCCAAGCTCATTTCTCAACAATCAATATCTCGGCGCTTTTGTAAGATTCCTGTTGGGAAATTAAAGATAACTCACAAACCAAAACTTCCCGCCGCAACTTCGTAAATGTTGGCTGGGAGTTTTTGATTCACAAAAAGTAAGAAATATGATAAAATATACCCGTTATCAGTATAAAAGTTATAAAAGATGGGGATTATGGTGTAACGGTTAGCACAGCACTCTGTGGAAGTGCGGGCGAGAGTTCAATTCTCTCTAATCCCCCAGATTTAATACAAGCAAACTGTTAAAAATTAAAAATCCGGCACAATATACTGCCGGATAGGTACTATCTTGGCTCTGGTGAATGTTTCCGTTCAATTTAGAGCCGCAAGCGACAAAAAACTGAAAACTGCCGAGATTAATTCTGTTTGTCCTTCTGCTTTAGTCAGATGAGTCGTATCAATGACTATGTCAAAGCGGTTTTCATCGAGATGATTTTCTATTCCGTAAAGCTTTCGGTATCTGTTTTTTTCCGCTTCTTCCCGTTCTTCATTGAGTCGTATCAATTCATGAATAGTCTTGTTTTGGTTTTCCGGTCGTTCTTGACACCGCCTGGCTCCCTCCTCACAGCCCACCTTCAGCAAAATATTGATTTTCTGAAAAGCGCAGGCGCCAAACGGAGCCATCCGGCCGTCAATCACAAGGTTGTCTTTCGCGAACATCAAATTTTCCAGAAGCATATCGATTTCTTTTTCCATTTGCGGTTCTGTGGCCAACCAAGAATAAAATTCTTCAACGGTCTGTTCTCTTTCGGTGGCCATTTCTCGTATTAAGGCGCCGACACTATGGTATTCATAACTCAGAAATTCGGCCAATTTTTTGCATAAAGTGGTTTTGCCCGAACCGATATTGCCGGTTACTCTGATAACAGCCATTGCGCCCTCCTTGATTTAAACGAACATTTATTTAAAGAAATCAAAATATATTATTTTTGTAAAGAGGTGGTCAATGGCAACAATTTATCTTGTTTGTTGCCTTTTATTTTGTTAAATTATCATCATGACCCGCCAAGAAATACGAGAAAAGTTTTTAAAGTTTTTCGAAGAACGGGAACACAAAATCATACCCTCAAGCTCGCTTTTGCCGAACGACCCCTCGGTTCTTTTTACAACGGCCGGAATGCAGCAATTCAAACCCTATTATACCAACCAAGCTGATGCGATGCGCGATTTCGGTTCCTTAAACGCGGCCTCAATCCAAAAATGCGTCAGGACTTCTGATATTGACGAGGTGGGAGACGAACGGCATCTGACCTTTTTTGAGATGCTCGGCAACTTTTCGTTCGGCGGATATTTTAAGAAAGAAGCAATCGCATACGCTCATGAATTTATCACCAAAGAAATGGGGTTGAAGATTGATTATGTTTCTGTTTTTGGAGGAGAGAACCCTTCGACAAGCTCGGGGCAGGTAATTCCCGCCGATGACGAATCTGAACAAATTTGGAAATCGTTGGACCCAAATATTGTGGTTAAGAAATTTGGCCGAGCTGATAATTTTTGGGGACCGACGGGAGAAGAGGGTCCCTGCGGCCCAACCACTGAAATATATGTCAACCCTTCGACTGATGGCTCAGGGCAGGCGGTTGAGATTTGGAATATAGTTTTTAATCAATATTATTGCCGCCCTCCTTCGCGTGAAGCTTCGGAAGGGCAGGCTCGGCTTGAAAAACTCGCCTCGCCTGGCATAGACACCGGCATGGGGTTGGAACGATTGGCCATGGTTTCTCAAAAAGTTCCCACCGTGTTTGAAGCCGATTTATTAAAACCGATTTTAACGCTTACGCCATCAGGACTTGAGATGCGGGTGAAGCGAATAATCGCCGACCATTCGCGAGCGATTGCTTTTATGATTGCCGACGGCATCAGACCATCCAACAAAGAACAGGGTTATGTTTTGCGCCGTTTAATGCGCCGAATCATTACCTATAATTTCATCGCCAAGACAGATATTACTTTGATGCACGATATTTTTGCCAAGATTTTGGAAATTTACGGAAATTATTATAAAGAGCTCAACGCCGATTTAATAATCAATGAATTTGAACGAGAAAATGAAAAATTCCAACAAACATTAAAACATGGTCTGCGTGAATTAGAAAAAACTGAAAACATAGACGCTGTTTCCGCATTTCGGCTTTACGAAAGTTTCGGTCTGCCCTATGAAATAATAAAAGAGCTTGGTGGAATAAAAACCTCGGCTCTTAGTCGCGAATCATTTGACGCCAAATTCAAAGAACATCAGGAAAAATCCAGAGCCAGTTCGGAAAAAAAATTCGGCGGGCACGGTTTGGTTTTGGATACCGGAGAATTAAAAGCGGGGAATGAGGAAGAATTGAAGAAAGTTACCGGATTGCACACGGCAACGCATCTTTTGCAAGCGGCCTTGAGAAAATTATTAGGCGACGAAATAACCCAAGCCGGTTCGGATATTACCGCTGAAAGATTAAGATTTGATTTTTCGTTTCCGCGCAAATTAACGCCGGAAGAAATTAAATCCGTGGAAGACGAAGTAAACGGCGCGATAAAAGCTGATTACGCCGTGACCCGACAGGCCATGTCTTATGAAGAAGCACTCAAAACCGGCGCCTTGCACTTCTTTAAGGCGAAGTACCCCGACAGCGTAGACGTATATTCAATAGGGACTGATAATATGACCTTTTCCAAAGAATTCTGTGGCGGACCGCATGTCACTCATACCGGCGAAATCGGCCGATTCAAAATCACCAAAGAAGAGGCCGTCTCGGCGGGTGTGCGCAGAATCAGAGCTACGATAGAATAAATAGTTTCGGTTCTTACAAAAAAGGGGATAGAAGTTTGATATGATGTGAATTCTATGGTTAAAGGTTTTTGGACAAAATTAAAAAAACCGATAATTATGCTGGCGCCGATGGCGGATGTCACCGATACGGTTTTTAGACAAATTGTGGCTCATTGCGGAGCGCCGGATGTTTTCTTTACGGAATTCGTACCCTGCGACGGGCTTTGTTCGGAAGGCAAAAAAAACCTTTTAAAGACGCTTAAATTCAACAAAAAAATTGAACGGCCGATTGTGGTCCAGTTCTTCGGTTCAAAACCGAAGAATTTTTATAAATGCGCCAAGTTGGCCCAAAAACTCGGTTTTGACGGGATTGATATCAATATGGGCTGTCCCGACAAAAAGGTTGAGAAACAAGGCGCCGGCGCGGCGCTTATTAAAACTCCTAAACTGGCCCAAAAAATCATCACCGAAACTAAAAGGGGAGCCGGCAAGCTTCCGGTTTCCGTTAAAACCCGCATCGGGTTTAATAAATCCGATATTGAAACATGGATTCCTTGTTTGTTGAAGGCCGAACCGGCGGCGATAATTCTTCACGGCCGGACGAGAAAAGAAATGTCCAAAGTTCCGGCTCATTGGGACTTAATCGGCGAAGCGGCGGAAATTGTTAAAAAATCGGGACATAAGACCTTGATAATCGGCAACGGCGATATCAGCTTATTGGCTGACGCCAAAGAAAAAGCCAAGCGGTACAATCTCGACGGCATAATGGTCGGACGGGGAATTTTTGCCAATCCATGGTTTTTTAATCCCGATAAAAATCCGGCTGAAATTAAACCAAAAGAAAAAATCGCTCTTTTGATAAAACATCTTAAGCTTTTTGATAAAACTTACGGCGAGACAAGAAATTTCGCCATTATGAAAAAATTTTTCAAAATGTATATTTCGGGATGGAATGGCGCCAAAAATATCCGAACCAAACTTATGACAACAAAATCAGTTAAAGAGGTTCTGAAAATTTTAGAATAGCGCTCCGCCCCCGCCCCTTTTCCATGTTTCGAAGCATCCTACAACCTCCTCCGTGCTTCGGAGCGCCGTCTTTTTTCAATCTGCTCGGCCGTTTAGGATAAACAAGGGATTTCTTGCAAGAAATCCCTTGTTTATCCTGGCCTGCGAGAACTTATTCAAAAAGACGGCACATCCTCCGCCGGTTGATTGTGTAAGTAGCTGATGCTTGAGCGAGAAAGGTCAAAGTGCAAACAACGCAAACAATGCAGCAAACAAGGACAAAACAAGGACAGACCTTGTGATTACCCTTGTGATTACCTTCCCAATCCTCGCTTTGCCAAAAGCTATGTCTGTTAATAATAATTGTGTTATAATAAATTAAATGCCCTCAACAAAAATAATCAATGTTCTAAGAGACGATAAGTTTGAGGAAATTTTAGATGTTTTTAAAAATACTTCCGCCAAAGAGGTGATTTTTGTTTTACCCAAGAAAACCAACGCTCTTAAAGACGAGAGCCATTTTATTATCCTTCAAAACGAAGCAAAAAAATTTGAAAAAACGGTCTCGCTTCTATGTTCCAATCCGGAAATCAATGATTTGGCCAAGCAGTATGATTTCGACATTTTGATGCCAAAGGCGGGCAACTTACAAAACAGTCCGCCTGTTAAAAATGTCCAGTTTGTCAATCAGATTGAGCCGACAAACGATGACGACGGCATCGGCAATGAAGATAATGAACCGTTTGATTTGGAAGAAAAAGAAGAAAACACCAAAGAAGAAAACGGAGACTCGGTCGGACAAAACAAACCGCTTTCCGATGAGCCGGATGATAATGATGACGATAGCGATACCCCCGATAAAGACGAAGCGGACGAGTCCGACGAATTTGCCCAACCGTTTAAAAACACAAACACGGAAAAAGTTGAAAACAGTTTTGAAATTATTGCTGCCGCCGCGCCGAGCAAAACCAACCGCAATCTGAGCGATATTATAAATCCGGAACAAAATGGCGTTAATTTGAAAATCACCCAAAAAAAACAAAAGCCCGTCTCTCTCGACATCAAAAGTCGGGACCAGGCCGAAGAAAAAGCCGACCGGATAACCGGAGTTTGGCAGTTCGCGAGCCGCCGACAGGACAAAGAATTTAATCGTTCTGGCGGAGGTTATTTCTCAAATTTCAATCTGCCGAAAAATTTACGATTTAAAAATATTCTAAAGAATGTTAGCGGCGGCAGAAAAATATTTTGGTTCTTGGGAGCGTTGGCGACGATTTTTCTCCTTGCGTTTGTTTCTGTTTTGCCCGGCAGCGCGAAAATAGAAATCAGTCCCCAAAAACAAAAACTTGATTTTCGGCTTAAGATTACCGCTTCGGCCCAATTTCCGGCCGTCGATTTCGCCTTTAATAAAATACCGGGTCAGCTTTTCAACATTCGAAAAAACGCCAATCGCACTTTCAACGCTACCGGCGAACGAGAAGTCGCCCAAAAAGCCAGGGGCAAAATTACCGTTTACAACGAATACGGCACCACTCCGCAAACTTTGATAGCCACTACGCGATTTGAATCGCCGGAAGGTTTGATTTTTAGGACTCTTAAAACTATCGTTGTTCCGGGCACAAAAGTGGAAAACGGGAAAATCATTCCCGGCGGCATCGAGGTAGAGGTAATTGCCGATAAGGCCGGGCCGCTTTATAATATTGCTCCATCGAAATTTACCATCCCGGCCTTTAAGGAAAGGAACGACCAGGACCGATATGGTAAATTTTACGGCCAATCTACGGAACCGATAAAAGGTGGAGCAAGCGGTATGGCCAAAGTAGTTACCGAAGCAGATTATGACGATGCTTTGGCGATTTTAACCGCTGAAGCAAAGAAATTAACTGAAGAGGCGCTGGCCAATGAAGCATCTGACTTGAAAATCATAAATGCCGCGGCAGTAAAAGTGGACGGTTCTGAATCAAGCGCCAAATCGGATGAAGCGGCGGAAAATTTTACCATGACGGTTTCAGCCTCCGTTAAAACAGTCGGTTTTCGGCAAGATGATTTAAACAAACTTATAAAACAATATGCGGAAAAAAACGGCGACATTATCATTTTGCCGGAGAAATTAACGGTCAGTTTCGATAAAGTTTCATTAAGCGGTTTGGATGTTCTGGAATTTACTGCTCGCGTTGGCGGCGACGCTTATTTGAAAGTCAACGAGCAGAAAATAATAACCGACCTGCTTGGCAAGAATGAAAATCAAATAAAAGACTATTTTAAAAATCTGCCGGAGATTCGGGGGGCCAAAGTGCTTTTATCGCCTTTTTGGGTTAAAAAAATGTCCAAAAACCAAGATAAAATAAAATTGAATTTGGTTTATGACTAACCCCATGAAAGGCGTCCTTGACTTTATTTCTGCGATTTGCTAACATTAACTGCCGTTGATAAATCAGGAGTTTTAAGGCGGTCCCATGATTTCTAAGTGGTGGACCTTGCGCCTTTTTGATAATATATTGAAAACCACTTAAAATGTGGTTTTGGTGATTTAAAATTGACCAATCAACAAAAAGAAAAACTTACCGGCTCAGTCATAGAAGCATTGCCTAATACCACCTTCAGGGTGAAACTGGAAAACGGCCAAGAAATATTAGCTTATTTGGCTGGTAAAATGCGCTTGAATCACATAAAGGTTATGATTGGAGACCAGATAGCGGTCGAATTAAGCCCGGACGGCAAAAGGGGAAGAATAGTGAGAAGGTTGTAAAAAATTAAACATGAGCCGTCCGCCTTCGCATAAAGCTTCGGCGGACACTGATAATTGTAGCCACTCGCTACACTCATGGACAATTATCGTGAAAGTACGAGCTTCAGTTAAAAAAATGTGCAGTAATTGCAGGCTGGTAAGGCGGAAAAACCGTCTTTATTGTCTGTGCAAAAATCCGAAACATAAACAAAGGCAGGGATAAAAAGAGAAGTTAATTCTAAACAAATGCCACGCATATTAGGAATAGTAATTCCGGATAATAAAAAAATATTATACTCTTTGCCGTATATTTATGGCGTGGGCTTGTCTTCCAGCCGGATAATTCTGCAATCTGCTAATGTGGACCCGGACAAAAGAGCCAAAGACTTAACTTCGGATGAGTTGAATAAAATTCAAAAGATAATAGAAAAAAATTATAAAGTTGAAGGGGATTTAAGAAGAGAGGTCGGACAAAACGTAAAAAGACTGAAAGAAATAGGCACCTGGCGGGGAATGAGACACGCGCGCCGCCTGCCGATTCATGGCCGCACCAGGGTCAATTCAAGAACGACCCGGGGCAACGTAAGAAAGACCATGGGTTCCGGCAGAAAGCCGTCATCGGAGAAAACATAGAGAAAATATGTCATGGGTAAGAAAAAAATAATAACAAAAACAGAAATTGACAATAATGAGCAGACGACTGGTCCAGTTTCTGTTGCAAAAAATACCGCCAAGAAACAGGTGCTTAACGGCGTTGCCCACATTTTGGTGTCTTATAATAATACGATAATTACCGTCGGTGATTTACAAGGAAATATTATTGCCTGGAGTTCGGCTGGGGGCCTGGGATTCAAAGGTGCCCGCAAATCAACGCCTTATGCCGCAAATTTAGTTGCCAAAACCTGCGTGGAGAAAGCTAAAAAATTTAATCTGACAAATATAAAAATAATTGTTCGAGGAGTCGGACCGGGGCGGGAATCGGCCATAAGAGGTTTGGCTGGAACGGGACTGAACATATTGTCTATAATGGACGATACTCCGATAGCTCATAATGGAGTCAGAAAACCAAAACCAAGAAGAGTATAGAAACAAATATGGCACGTTACACGGGACCAAGAGAAAAAATAGAACGCCGGCTGGGAGAAAAACTCTATTTGAAAGGGGAGCGTTCGTATTCCCAGAAATCTGCCACGATAAAGAAACCGTATCCGCCGGGTGTGCACGGTAAAAACAGTTTCAAAAAATTATCAGAATTCGGCCAGCAGCTGCGGGCCAAACAGAAAATAAAAAATATCTATCGCCTCCTTGAAAAACAATTCAAGGCTTATATAAAATTGGCCGCCGCTTCCAAAAGCGACCCTTACGCTCTTATCGTCAAAAAATTGGAAAGCCGTTTGGATAATATGGTTTTCAGGATGGGTTTGGCTCAATCGCGCGACCAAGCCCGCCAGTTGGTGAGCCACGGTCATATTGCCGTCAACGGAAAGAAAACAAATATCTCGTCATACGAAGTCAGAATCGGCGATACCATTGGGGTTCTTGAAAATAGCAAAAAAAGCCAATTCTTTTTGTCTTTGGCTCCACAATGGCTGAAAAAATATGAATCTCCGGCCTGGCTTGAATTGGATAAGGAAAAAATGTCGGCCAAAGTCTCAAGTCTGCCGGATTTGGTTGAAAGCGGCCTGCAGACCAAGGATTTACAAGCGATAATTGAATTTTATAGCAGATAATTCTACTGCCAATTACGAATAATTACGAATATACAAATTAGTATATTAGTAAAAATTAGTAATTAAGTAGAAAGGTAAAATGTTTCAACTACCGGAACCGATTAAAATATTGTCCAAAGAAGGGAACAGGGCAATTTTTGAAATTTCTCCTTTAATGCCCGGTTACGGCGCAACCATAGCAAATCCGCTTAGGCGCGTCTTGCTTTCTTCCTTGGAAGGAGCTGCCGTAAGTTCCATTAAAATCAAGGGTGTTGACCACCAATTTTCAAGCATTCCCGGGGTACTGGAAGATGTGATAGAAATCATTTTAAATGTGAAGAAAATCCGTTTCAAAATGCACGGAACCGAGCCCATTAAGCTGGTTTTAACCGCGAAAGGGGAGAAAGAGATTTTGGCCAGGGACATTAAACTCACGTCGGATGTCGAAATTATCAACGGCGACCAGCGCATTGCCATGATTACCGATAAAAAAACCGAATTCAATATGGAGCTGGAAATTCAAAAAGGCATCGGTTACGAATCTGTGGAGCAAAAACGGAAAGATAAACTTGCCATTGGCGTAATTGCGATTGATTCGATTTTTTCACCGATTAAATCGGTAAATTTCAATACGGAAAACGTTCGGGTGGGCGATAAAATAGATTTCAACAAAATAACCATGGAGGTGGAGACTGACGGTTCCATCGAACCGGAAGAAGCTTTGGCGAATGCGGCCAACATTTTGATTGACCATTTTAAGATGATATCGGAAGTAAAAATCGAAAAAACCGAGCCAGCCGCGGAAACCAAGAAAAAATCTTCAATCAAAAGTAAAAAGAAATCAAAATAATGCGTAGGGGCAATATTAAAAAATTTGGCCAAGTCAAAAATAAACGAAAAGCTTTCGTTCGGTCTTTGATTACGGCCTTGATTGCCCATGGCAAGATTAAAACGACTGCCGCCAGAGCCCGGGTCCTTTCTGCGCAAATTCAAAAATTGCTTACCGAGGCCAAGAAACAAAATCTATCGGCAAGAAAAACGTTGCTGGCGCAATTAAGCGAGCCAATGGTCAAGAAATTGATGTCTTTAGCGGAAAGTTTTAGTGCGAGAAGCGGGGGATTTGTTAAAATAACCGGCTTGGGCCGGCGGAAAAGCGATGGCGCCCCCATGACACTTGTCGAATGGATTAAATAATTTTTTTTTCTTTATATTTATACTTTTGAGTCCAAATATTATGACTTACGAAATAGACGCGACAAACCAATCTTTAGGCCGGCTGGCAACGCAAATTGCAATTTTACTGCGAGGCAAAAATTCACCTTCTTATAATCCAAGAATTCTGCCAAACATAGAAGTAAAAATAAAAAACATAAACAAAATAAAATTCACCGGCAATAAATTGGAAAATAAAGTTTACCATCACTACTCCGGTTATCCAGGCGGGTTAAAAACAAAAAAACTTTCGGATTTATGGGCTGCTGACCCGCGGCGCGTAATCAGGCAGAGTGTTTATAGAATGTTGCCCAAAAACAAATCCCGCGACAAAATCATTAAAAATCTTAAATTTGAACATAATGCCTAAAAAGAAAAACGAAAAAACTACAGTTTTCCGTAAGCGCAAGGTGGCAGAAAAAACAACGGAAAAAGAAAACCCAAAGCTTCCGGTCAGGGAAGCGCCGGTTCGGCAAGCGTCCGACAAGCCTTTCAACAAGGTTCAGGGCAAGCCGATTCAGCCGTTCGACAAGCTCAAGGCGGTGAGTAAGACCGAACCGCAGGTTCACGGCGAACCGATTCAAGAATCGACAGAAAAAGAAATTCAAGAATTTCCGAAAAATAACAACGGTAAAGAGAAATACTATCAGGCTATCGGGCGCAGAAAAAATTCGATAGCCAGAGTCCGTTTATACACGAAAAAATCAACCGATATCATAGAAGAAGAGAGTGCCTTGCTTTTCGTAAACGGCAAAGATTATATCGATTATTTTTCAGATGTTAATTTGCGTTCCGTCGTAGAATCACCCTTGAGAAAACTGAAGTCTTTAAATCGATTCAAGGCCGTAATTCTCGTACGGGGAGGCGGTTTGAGCGGCCAAGCCGAAGCTATCAAGCATGGCCTTTCGCGGGCATTGGTTCAATTTGACCAAAATTTTAAGAAAAAACTCAAAAAGGGTGGATTTCTGACGCGTGACCCACGGGCAAAAGAAAGAAGAAAATACGGCCTCAAAAAAGCCCGCAAGGCTCCCCAATGGCAGAAACGCTAATCCGTACCGCATGTGTCTCACAAACTCGGGACCCTATTTTGAAATGCCGACGACATTTATTCCGCCTCGTTTATCAAGTTCGATAATTTCGTAATAAACCGACTTTGCCTGAGTCGGTTCAGAAAGCTCAATGGTCACATGGTCGCTGCCCCTAAACCAGGCGGCGGCTTTTATTGAAGCCGAAACACGAGTTATCAATTCTTTTTCCCCGACTTTTTTATAAGGTTGATAATCGGCGTCTTTCAGCCAAAGCATCCAAATCTCATTTAAGTTCCACCAAAAGAGTTTATCTTTATTTTCGGATAATCCGAATCCTTTAACCCCATCAGCCAATTTTTTCGTCTTGTCGTCAACCTTTTGAAACAAACCTTCTTTTTTGATAAAAAACGGCTGTTCGTCGGTTGAACCTGCCGATGGAACCGGCGAAGATGTTGGTTCGGAGTGCAATGTCTTTTTTATTTCTTCTTGAAGTTTTGTCTTTTCATCACCCGCATTGGGCAGAATAAAAACTTTTGAAAATTCACTGATTAACCCCTCCTCAACCAAAATTGTTTTTTGCCACGGGAAATAACCGGTTTTTTGCAGTCTGACGTCGTAAGCTCCCGGCATTAATCCAGTGGCCGTAAAAGAATTACCGAAAAAAGAAGTTGAACCCCACAATTTATCATTGATAAAAATATCAGCGTCGACGGATGTTTTTATATAAATCGCGCCAGTCCTGACAAATCTCCTTTCCGAAAAATTATATTTATAACCTTGAGCATACAGACTGACAATATAACTAATGACTAAAAATACCACAACTGCGGCATAAAAAAGCACTCGTTTTGTCATTTTTGTCATTATAAAAATAATACTACTAAAACATCTCTTGCGCCAGAATTTACATTTTAAAACAACTATGATAAAAATAAGACTTAATACTTAAAACCCGGAAATCTACTATTAGATAATCACAAATGAAAATTGGCATTGATTTGGGCACAACTAACACTGTCGTCTTCGTTCCTAAAAAAGGGATTGTTATTAACGAGCCTTCAGTTGTGGCCATTTCGATTTTGGATAATAAAATATTAGCTGTCGGTAATTTGGCCAAAGAAATGATTGGACGTACACCCGACAGCATTATTGTTTCCAAACCGCTTGTTGACGGAGCCATTGCCGATTATCGGGTAACCGGGGCAATGTTAAAATATTTCATTAAAAAAACCGGGGGCATGTTCAACTTCATAAAGCCGGAGGTTTTGATTTCTATACCTGCCGGAATAACTTCAACGGAAAAAAGGGCTGTTATTGAGGCCACTCTTAATGCCGGAGCAAAGGCGGCTTATCTGGTAAAAGAACCCGTTTTGGCCGCTATCGGAGCAAAAATTCCCATCAATAACCCGGCCGGCAATATGATTTTAAATATCGGCGGCGGAACAACGGAATTGGCAGTGATTTCTTTGGGCGGAATAGTCAGCTGGTCTTCGGTGCGCATAGGCGGAAATAAGCTTGACCAGGCGATAATAGAATATGTTAAGAAAAAACACGGTTTGGCCATCGGAGAAAGAACCGCCGAGTTGATAAAAATTAACATCGGCAGTGCCGTAAAACAACCGGAGGAAGAAAAAATAAATATCAAAGGCCGTGATTTAACCTCGGGATTCCCTAAAACCGTTGAAATAACTTCCAATGAAATAAGCGAAGCGCTAAGCGAGCCCCTTCGGGAAATCGTACAAATTATTAAAAGCGTTTTGGAGGTTACACCGCCGGAGTTATGTTCTGATATCATTGACCGCGGTATTCATATTTCCGGCGGAGGCGCGCTGCTTAAAAACATCGACCGCTTAATTACCAGGGTGACCAGCGTGCCCGCAACGATTGTTGACGACCCTTTGTTCTGTGTGGCTAGGGGTGCAGGAATAGTTTTGGAAAATTTGGATGTTTACAAAAAAAACGTAATAGCCAGAAGGTAAATTTAGACATTGGTAATATGCGTATTGCTTTAGTTCACGACTGGTTGAACAATTTTGGCGGAGCGGAGCGAGTGTTGTTTCAACTGCATAAAATCTTTCCGGACGCTCCCATCTACACTCTTTTTTTCGACCGCAGTTTCGTTAAAAAATTTCTCCCGAAGGCCGATATCAGGCCCAGCGGACTCCAAAAAGTTCCCTTTATTAAAAAAACTTATAAATTCTTTTTTCCTTTCATGCCGTTCTGCGCGGAAAGTTTTGATTTGTCGGATTATGACACGGTGGTTTCTTCTTCAGTTATTTTTTCAAAAGGCCTTATTTTAAAACCAGGCACTCGTCATATTTGTTATTGCTACAGTCCGACTCGGCCGCTTTGGGATTATCATGCCGAATATGCGCGCCAAAATTCCAACAAATTCATAACGGCTCTGTCGAGCCATTTGTTAAGAATTTGGGATAGGGGGGCGGCTGACCGGGTTGATGAATTCGCGGCCATATCAGAAACAGTTCGCGCGCGGATAAAAAAATACTACCGACGGGACGCAAAGGTCATTTATCCTCCCTTAACAATTGCTAATAACTTAGAGACCATGGCTTATGGCGAGACATTTTCTTCCAAACAATCAGCCGTAGTCCATAGTCAATTGGCTATCAGCGGTAATTATTTTCTTATAGTTTCCCGTCTTTATCCGCATAAAAACATAGATATCGCAATAGAAGCTTTCAACAAACTTGGTTATAATCTAATAATTTTGGGCGCCGGACCCATCAGAAAAAAACTTGAAAAAATGGCGGGGGAAAACATTAAATTTACCGGTTTTCAAGATGAAAAAACATTGATAAATTATTATAAGAATTGTAAAGCATTAATAATGCCCCAAGAAGAGGACTTTGGATTAACCGCCTTGGAAGCAATGTCTTTTGGAAAGCCCGTGCTGGCCTTGCGAAAAGGTGGAGCAACGGAAATAATTAAAGAGAGCGAGAATGGAGAATTTTTTGATGACCCCATTCCGGAAGCGCTGGCTGACGGTATCCGTCGGCTCAATGAAAATTATCAAAATTACAAACCGGAACTGCTCAAACAAAGAGCTGCTTACTTTTCCGAAAGTAAGTTTAAAGATGAACTGTTTTCTTTAATCAATAGGTCACAATGAAACTTGCGATTATTACGATAAACTTTAACGGAGCCCCGGAAACCATAAAACTGTTGGAATCTCTGCAATCCGCGGAAAACAATGCCAATGTTTTTGTGGTGGATAATAACTCGCAATCGGAAGATGCCGGTATTTTGGAAAATTATTTTCAATCTGCGTTGAAGTCAGACCAGATATCCAAGCTTATAAAAAATAAGGTAAATCTTGGTTTTTCGGGGGGAAATAATGTTGCCGCCGAAACAGCCGTTTCAAATAATGCCGATTGGGTTTTATTGCTTAATAACGATACAACTGTGGAAAATAGTTTCATCGCTCGGTTAAAAACTATCCTGGAACAATCGGAATATCAAAATCCGAGCATAATCGGCATTCCGTTAAACGAAGGCAAACGAATGGCTTATGCCGGCCGAATAAATTGGTTAAAACCGACCTTGCGGCATGTTTATCAACCCTTATCAATGTTTGATAATAAAACGGCCTATGCGATAGGCGCCGCAATGCTTGTTCATGGGAAGGTTTTTGAAACTGTCGGATTTTTGGACGAGAAATATTTTCTTTACTTTGAAGATGCCGATTTTTGCCAAAGAGCAAAGGCGGCCGGATTTGAAATTAAATTTCTGCCGGATTTGGGGTTAAACCATCGCGTTTCAGCCAGTACGGCAAAACTCGGCTCGCCGGTTTTATTGAGATATCATTATCGCAATGCTTTATATTTCAATGTGAAAAATGGGCCGTGGTATATTAAAATAGCGGTTTGGCCGTGGAGCTGGCTCATTATTACCAAACAAATTTTAAAACTACTCATTGGCCGCCGTTCTGCCCAATCTCACGCTATTCTTTCTGGCGTTATGGATTTTTATTTAGGCAGATTCGGGAAAATAACGCTCGGTTAACCCCATATTTCAGCCCATTTTTATTTTCCCGCGCTCCGACTCACAATATAATTTAATTCGCTTTAGTAAGATTCAAAATTCAAGATAAAAAAGGCCCCGCAGGTGGGGTTGGTTTCTCAAGCGGGGGGGTTATATTCGTTCGGCGCGGCGGCGGCGCTTCCAGCGCCAGTAGCGGGCCAACAGCGGGATTTTAATTGCCGCCCAGTCGTACAGCGTTGAGATAATCTGTTTTTCCGGCGACATCAGTTCCCAGCTTGCTGTTTTGATATTAGCTCGAATATTAGCTCGACGACAAATGAAATGTCGGACCAACAGGTCTGTTTTCAACGCGCAGGTTGCCTCACAAAAGACAGTCAATTTGGTGTCGTGAGATAACAGATTAAATTTTTTGAGTATGCGGGCGGCGCCTGAAATGTTATCTATCGCAGTTAAAGAGTCTTGTTCACAAAGAATCATCAGGGGCTTCACAGTCAGATGAAGAATAACATATTGGTACATCAAAAGGGCCTCTGATGTACCAGGAAAACTTTTTCGTTGAGAAAATCCGCCGCAGAAAATCAGACAATAGGGTAGTTGTTCATTACAGAACCGTACCACACAGTCCAAATATCCGCGAAGCTCATCATTCCAATTACATCCATACCCGTTTACAATCACGACATGCTTGGCGGTCATTTAACCATCTCCTGTTTGTTAAGTTACGAAAATTAGGGTTCCCTGTCATTTATAACAATATCATATTTATTTTTTATTTGTCAAGTCAACAAAAACATTAAAAAATGGTAATTTAACAACATGATAAGGGTCGGCGTTGAGTGCGAAAATTTGGAGGATGCGAAGTCAAGGTGGGGGGTGGGCCATCTGGTTTTGAATTTACTGAAGGAATACGCCGCGAATCAGGAATACCAAAAAAAGTTTAAATTATATTTATATTTCAAATCCGGCATTCCGTCCGATGATTTTTTGCAAAATCCCATATTTGTAAAGAAGGTTTTAAAATTACCGTTCGTTAATTCATTTAACATTTTTTATCACATTTTGATGCCGCTTCGAGCAATGCTGGACAAAATAGACATAATGTTTTTCCCTTCTTACAATCTGCCGCCGCTGTACTTTGGCAAAGCAATCGTTATGCTGACCAATGATGTCCATTACGAATATACAAGCGGCACCCTGCCTTTCAAATATAAGTTAGCCTACCGACTTTTTTCAAATTGGGCGGCCAAAAAAGCTACAAAAATTTTAACTCCTTCCGAAGCTGCTAAAAAAGAGCTTGTTAGACTATACGGAATTGCCGCCGACAGAATATTTGTCGCAAAATTAGGCGTGAGTCCTAAAGAGACTATGGACTATGAACTATGGACGATGGACTATTTATTATACATCGGTCAAATGTTTCCAAGACGCAGGGCCGTGGAATCATTGCGGGCCTTTAAAAAAATTGCGCCCGATTTCCCCAACTTAAAATTTATCCTCGTCGGCAAAGATAAATACAACCCCCCAATCATCGCTGAACTTGTCAAAAAAATAAACGAGGAATTGGGCGAGGAACGGGTCATCCGCCGCGAGTATATAGAAAGCGATGCCGAAGTGGCCGACCTGTACCGCAACGCCAAAGTGTTCATTTACATTTCATCATCCGAAGCATTCGGTCTCCCGCCGGTTGAAGCGGCATCGTACGGCGTGCCACTCGTCGTCAAGGATTGCGAATTAAATCATGAATTGTTTGGCAAGGCGGCGTTTTTTGTAAAAAATGAACATAGCGTCGATGAGATTGCGGCGGTTATCCGAGACGGTTTGACAAACGCCGGCCAAAGAGCTGTTTGCGCAGAAAAATACAAAACCCTGATTTCCAAATTCAGCTGGCATAATTTTGCCGAAATATTTTTCAAAGAATGCGAAAATATCTGAATTTAATTTTTGTGTTGGAATTGGCGGCATTTGTCCTGATAGTTTTGGGGGTGCTGCCGAGAACAGCGGCCATCTGGCTTGCTTTATTTTTGGCCGGCTACGCAATTTGGGCTCCGCTTGAAGACGGAATTTTGTTATTCATTCGCTCCATACCGTTTTTTATTGCCATTCCCGTTACGGCGACATTTGATAATTTTAACACTTGGAGAATCATTTCGGCGATATTATTTTTAAAATGGTTTTGGGAAAAACCCGCCGATGAAATTATAATGTTGATTAAACATCCCATAACTCAATTCAGAAAACTAAATCTTTATTCTGTTCTGTTGGTTTTTATTTTATTGGTTGCCATCCTTTCAATTACTCAAGCTGAAAATTATCTCCTTGCCGTTAAAAGGGTTCTATATTTCACCAATCTTAGTTTAATCGGCATAGTGGCTTACGACCTTTTCAATAAAAAAGAGCAATTCCGGGAAAATATAATTAAAAATCTGGCAATTCCAACAATTATTGTGGCCATAGTGGGACTGGCGCAGGTTGTCTCCACATATTTTATGGATATTTATCAGTTTATGGCTTTGTGGGGAGAGGGCATTCAATGCCGGCAATTCGGCGCAGAATGGTGCAATATTGCGGTACGAGTCGGAAATACCTGGCTTGCTTATTTTGGGGACCAGCTTTCGCTCAGAGTATTTTCTTTATTCCCGGATTCCCACTCTTTCCCGATATTTCTGTTATTGGGATTGCCTTCAGTTTTTGTAATAGCCATAAAAAAATTATCCCCGAAAAAATTTATCAATTTAAAAATTATTTTTATCCCCCTTATCTTTTTAGTCGCAATTCTTAGCGGCACCAGGGGAATATGGGCCGCCGGCATGGGCGCAGTATTATTTATTCTGTGTCTGGCCATTTTGTTGAAAATAAAAGAAAAAACTGAACAGCAAAAAATAGTTATCTACCTGTCTTCTTGTTTGATTTTATTTTTCCTTTTATTCGCCGCGGCATTTCCAATATTTTCCTCGCCCCAATTTCTTGTTTCCAAAGGAAATTCTTTAATCTTGCGCAACCGAATAAAATCAATCATCGACTTTGGCGAGACATCCAACAGTCAGCGGATAGAAATATGGAAAAAATCATTCGCCTCCATAATAAAACACCCTTTGTTGGGTGTCGGTATCGGTAATTTCCCCGTAGTTCTCAAACAAGACTTAAGATTGGCCAAGGCGGGTTCTTCGGCTCATAATCTTTATCTTCAAATAGCGGCCGAAATGGGGATTCCGGCGTTGTTTTTGTCCCTGTGGTTCTTCTGGATTTTAATAAGAAACGCTTATCAAAACTTGATAGAATCGCGCAATCAAACTTTTATTATTTACAACGCAACGGCGCTTATTTTTATTCCCTGGGTTTTGCTGTATCTTCTTACCGACGCGGCGA
>MGJJ01000002.1 GCA_001794205.1 Candidatus Yanofskybacteria bacterium RIFCSPHIGHO2_01_FULL_44_22
GGCTTGTATACCGAATCGAATCTTTCTTCTTTGGCGGTTCCGTCGGCATAAGATATTTTTCTGACGAAATACGCCTTCATTGAGCCGCTGGGTTTTTCGTCGTATTGGTAAGGCCCGTCCATGTTTACGGTCCGTTCATCGCTTGTTCCGTAAATTTCAAAAATCACTTTGCCGTTTTTTACCTTGCCCTGGATAAGAATGTGGGCAGGAGTATTGTTGACGAATTTGAGGTCAGTAACGCCAGGATAAATTGTGGCGTCAAACCCCTGCGGGTTGTAATATTTAACCGGAAACGAATGCGGCTTTCTTTCGGTAATCGGCAGGCCGGCCAATATTGCCGCCCTGAAGAGCGTAGTTGAAACCTGGCAAATTCCGCCGCCGTATTCCGGAACCAATTCACCGTTTTTAATGACTAATTCTTGTTCAAAGCCGTTGTTGCCGTCAATTTCCCCCAAAAAACTGTTAAAAGAGAATTCATCTCCCGGTTTAACGATTACGCCTGAAATTTTTGAAGACCCCATTTTTATATTTTGAATTCTCGCCGGACTTGATTTGCCGTAATCCGATTCGCCGCGTCCCAACAGGGCGGATATGCCCAAACCGTTTATTTTTGCCAGCGTAATCGCCGGCTCCATTTTTGTAATTGTCAGTCCGGCGGAATCTCTTTTATTCACTAAGGCTTGAATTATGGATGCTTCGGACTTCTGAATGTTGATTTTCTTGCCCGGAACCGACTCCAAAAAAACCTTGGCTCGTCCGTTTTCCATTTCAAATCTTGCGTTAGTCGGTTCCGTATCAATGTCGGCGGCGAGCGAAAGAAGATAACTCTTTAATTTATCGGAAGAAATCCTGACGTCATTTCTGCCGGTATAAGCCCTCTCATAAGTTTCCAGCCAATTTTGGACGATTGGAGCGGGAACGGCAATTTTTTTATTCTCGGCAATAAGGGAAAGTGATTTTTGTTCGGCGAATAACGAGGAAAAATCCTTTACTTGGGCCCTTAAATCATTGGCCGGACGCGAATGAATGAAGGCCCAGGTTCCGCCCCGAAAAGCCAACAAAACAAAAACACCGGCTATCGCCAACCGGTAAATCGAGTTGCGAGGTTTTAGCAGCCCCAAAGGACCATTGGCCATTAACCGGTTATTTTTATTTTCTTGGTTTGAGTTTTTTCCAATTTGGGCAGGCGGATGGTAAGAACGCCGTTCTTATATGAGGCTTTAGAGTTTTCGGTATCCACGTCTGCCGGCAGAATGACGGAACGGGAAAAGGAGCCCCAATAAAGCTCTTGATAATAATAATCGGAAGATTTTATTCTTTTTTCCTGCGAGCGGGTGCCCCTGATTGTCACCATGTCTTTGGTGATTGATATGTCCAAATCTTTTTCCGGGTCCACGCCGGCAATGGTTGACTGGATGATGATATCGTCATTGTCTTGAAAAACATCAATGGTCAATTGACCTTCGTTTTGCTGTGCCGGTTTGGGTTTGGCGGCCGCCAGTTCAACGTCCAAACCACCCTCTTCGTTTAAAAAATCTTCCATAAAATATGATTGTTAATTGTTATTTTATAAAATTCAATTCTCGTTTCATCGGCTGGACCGTCAAAACGGCGCCGGCTGACGATTGCTTGTGCCTTTCTCTTATTTTATCAAACAATATGGAAATCAGGAAGGCCATTATGAGCAGAAGAGAAGTGGAATAAATCAAGCCGGTAAGGCGATTTTGAAACGCTGAAAGAAAAACGTTGAACGAAAGATGAAAAAGGGTGGCCATAGTTATGCCCATTACGACAAGTTTTTTGCGATGGGCTTGAAAAAACCACGACATGGCCAGAAAGTATCCAAGCAGGGCCGACGATAAGGCGTGAAGCAGAGTGGCGCCCATTGAACGCAATGCCCAAACCCCCAAAGCGGCATTGGCGCCGTCGGGAATTATCTTGAACATCACCAAAATGTTTTCTATGGCCGCAAATCCTAAAGCGGCAGTAAGCATGTAAATCATGGCGTCAACGGGTTCGTCAAACGCCGGATTGCGCAGAACCAGCAGAACAACGACGAAATATTTGATTAATTCTTCCACAAAAGCCGCCCACGCAAAAAATGATGCGCTGTCCTGGGAAAAAATAGGAGACGGAAAAAAATTACCGAGTTGGACAAAACCAAGCTGGAAGACGATAGCGGCGGGGGAGATGATTATGCCAAGCAGGAAAGTTTTGGTGAGAAGGGTTTTGGGTTCGGGGTGGCAATCTTTGCGAAGATAATATGAAAGCCAAAGCAGGCTGGGCAAAAGTCCGAGAGTTACAAGAAGTGCGCTGTTCAAAAGGGGGGGCATATTTTTATTATACAACCTTTGCCGGGAAATGAGAAAAAGGCCGCTCCGCCCCCGCCCCTTTTCCATGTTTCAAAGCACTTCGCAATTTAACGAGTCCCACACTTAAGTGTTTAAGTGTGGGACGAGCGCTACGGCGCGCTCTTTTTTCAATCTGCTCGACCGTTTAGGATAAACAAGGGATTTCTGTCCTGCCCCTATGTCGGACTTAGGGGAAAAAGAGCGCGCCCCTCCGCCACTTATCTTTGATTGTTAGTTGATGTTTGGCTGAGAAATGTCAAAGGAACCGGCCAACTTTCAACCAAAAGAAGTTTTTTGTTTTTGAGCGGGAGTTTGGAGTAGATTTCTTCAGTGATAAAGGGCATGAAAGGATGGAGAAGTTTCAAGCAGTCGGCTAAAATATAAAGCAGGGTTTCTTTAGTTTCGTCATCTTCCTTTTCCTTCGTTTCTTCCAGATACTTGTCGGCGAAATCGTGCCAGACGAAATCGTAAAGAAGATGGGCCGCCTCTCCAAACCGGTAATTTTCGATATTTCCGGTCACATCCAAAGCGACCTTATTTAATTTTTCCACAATCTCCGCTCTCGGTTTTGAGCCATCAGTCATCAGCCATTGGCCATTAGCTTTTGTAATCACATACCTTGCGATATTCCAAAGTTTATTTGCGAATTTTTTGCCCATCATAATCACATCTTCATTGAACCGGATATCCTGAAGCTCGGCGGTTTGATAAGCCAATCCGAACCTTAAAGCGTCGGTGCCGTATTTTTCAGTTAAATCAAGAGGGTTGATTCCCGTACCGAGGGACTTGGACATTCTCCGGCCGTCCTTGGTGAGAACGGTGGGGTGAATATAAATGTCTTTAAAAGGGACCTGGCCGGTGAATTCCAGGCCGGAAAAAATCATGCGCACTATCCAGAGAAAAAGTATGTCTCTGGCGCTGGTGATGAAATGAGTCGGATAATATTCGGCCAGGTCTTTAGTTTTTTCCGGCCAGCCCATCACGGCAAACGGCCAAAGAGCCGAGGAAAACCACGTATCCAAGACATCTTCGGACTGGATATAGCGGGCGTCGCAATATTCGCATTTCGGTTTTTTCGCGGACACAATGATATTCTCACATTTTTCAAATTGGTTGGCTTGTTCGTCTAAGTTTTTCGAAGAAAAATTTTGGCGGGGTACGCATTTTGGTTCATGGAACCAGACCGGCAGACGGTGTCCCCACCAAAGCTGGCGGGAGATATTCCAGTCGCGGATATTTTTTAGCCAGTTTTCATAGGGAGCGTTCCAGCGAGCGGGATTAAAGGTTATTTTTTTGTCACGGAGAGCGTCAAGGGCCAGTTTTGCCAGTTCTTCCATCTTAAGGAACCATTGTTCGGAGGGCAGGGGCTCTATGACTGAATTGCACCGGTCGCAGCGGGCGATGTTATGTTCGTAGTCTTCTATTTTTTCCATTAATCCGAGTTTTTCCAGGTCTTCGGCGATTTGTTCGCGGGCTTCGGTGGTTTTCATTCCGGTATATCTTATGCCGGCATTTTCATTCATCTTTCCGCGCTCATCGATTATTTTGATTGACGGTAAATTATTCCGGCGGGCTATTTCCGAATCGGTGATATCATGAGCCGGAGTGACTTTTATTATGCCGGTTCCGAATTCGGGGTCCACGGCGATGTCGCCGACTACCCTTATTTTTATTTTTTTAATTTTCGGTTTTTCTTCTTTGGGAACGGTGTTATCGACCGATTCGATTTCAAGCTCTTGGCCGATATATTTTTTATATCTTTCATCGGACGGATGAACGGCCAGGGCGGTGTCGCCGAGTTTGGTTTCCGGCCTTACCGTGGCCAAGGCAAAAGGTCCGTATTTTATGAAATAAAGTTTTGATTTTTCCGGAATGTAATTGACTTCCAGGTCGGAAATTGAAGTCGCGCATCGGACACACCAATTAACCACCCGCTCGCCTCGATAAATCCAACCCTTTTCATAATAGTGGATAAAAGCGGTTTCTACCGCTTTTTGATAGGCGGGGTCCAGGGTGAATTTGGTTCTGGACCAATCCAGAGACAAACCGAGTTTTTTGAACTGATTTAAAATCGCGCCGCCGTATTTTTCCCGCCACTGCCACATTCTCTCCAGAAATTTTTCTCTTCCGAGCCGATGGCGGGAAAGCCCCTCTTTGGCTAACTGTTTTTCCACGGCATTTTGCGCGGCAATACCGGCATGGTCGGTTCCCGGAAGCCACAACGTTTTATATCCCTGCATTCTTTTCATTCTGAAAATTATGTCCTCCATAATGTTTTCAAGGGCATGGCCCATGTGCAATTCGCCGGTAATGTTGGGCGGGGCGATGGCGGCGACGAATGTTTCTGGCTTGCCCGGAACTTTACTGAAGGGCTTGCCGACCGGTAAATTGTCCGGATTAAAGAAACCGCTTTTCTCCCAAAGTTTGTAAATTTTTTCTTCCGTTTCTTTCGGATTGTACGACTTCGGAATGTCTTCCATATCTTCCATAAGATTTATCTTAAACAAAACCGAGGTTGGCGTCCATATCGATTTTTGACCAGGAATAGAAGCTAAGAGACTTTTTATTTGTCAGATAATTGAAATATCCGGCAAGGGCAATCATGGCGGCATTATCACCTGTGTATTCCACAAGCGGTTGGAAATATTTAAAACCGTTCTGCTCGGCATTTTTCTTAAGTTCGATTCGCAGGGTTTCATTAGCCGATACTCCGCCGGATAACAAAATTGATTTTACGCCGTATTGTTTGGCGGCGCGGACGGTTTTTATTACCAAAACTTCCGTTGCGGATTTTTGGAAAGAGGCGGCAACATCGGCTTTCTGCTTGGCAGAAAGCCGATGTTGCCCTGAGCTTGTCGAAGGGCTTGCCCTGAACTTTGTCGAAGGGCTTTTTGTGACGATGTCTCTAATCAGATATAAGACCGCTGTTTTCAAGCCGGAATAACTGAAATCAAAGTTTTTTAATTTAAGCATCGGACGGGGCAGGGGATATTTTTCGGGGTCGCCGTCTTTTGCGATTTTTGAAATAGCCGGTCCGCCCGGATAGCCGAGTCCGAGAAGCCGAGCCACCTTGTCAAACGCTTCGCCGGCGGCATCGTCCAAAGTTTCGCCGATTAATTTGTATTTCCCGTAGTTTGCCATAAGCACCAGTTCTGTGTGCCCGCCGGAAACAATTAAATTAAGAGCCGGAAAAATGTTTTTGGATTGTCTATCGTCGATGGTCAATGGTCTATTGTCGTTTTTGGGTAGCCAGTTGGAGTAAATATGTCCTTCAAGGTGATTGACGCCAATAATCGGTTTGTCGTATAGCCAAGCGATTGTTTTTGCAAAAGACAGTCCGGCTAAAAGAGCGGGGCTAAGGCCCGGCCCGCGAGTTACGGCGATTAAATTGATTTCTTTTTTCAAATCTTTGATACCGGCGGTTTTAAGGGCAAGATTAAAAACCCGTCTGATATTTTTGACATGTTCTCTGGCGGCCAGATTGGGTACCACTCCGCCAAATTTGGCGTGGATTTTGACCTGCGACGAAACAATGTTTGATAAAATAGAAATCTTATTTTTTCCCCTGATTTCCAGCACTGCCACCGCTGTTTCATCGCATGATGTTTCAATGCCGAGAATTCGCATAGGCCGAAAGATATCACTTTTATTGATTTATTTCAATTTTTATGGGATAATTTAAAAATTGTGTTGCAGAAGCTGAATAAGTGTGAGGGCCCTGTCGTCTAACCCGGTTAGGACACATGGTTTTCATCCATGTAATACGGGTTCAAATCCCGTCGGGGCTGCAATAAAAATACAACAGCCCCGCTATGGGGGCCGTTGTTGTCAACAATTCATTTTGTTTCTGAAAAAGGGTCTTTCAGCAAGCCGGCCTCTTTTTCTTTCTGAAGAGCAACCTGATGGGCTTTCCAGAAAATCATTCCCCGGCGCATCTCTTTGCGTTCGGTTATTTCGTGCAGGACCGCGCTGTCGGAAAACCGCTGGGACATTTTTCTGTTCTTTTCCACGTTGCGGCAAACGCATTTGGCGGGATGCCGGATTCCGACCCAGATTTCGTTCAAGGGGATAAACTCATGAACATAGCCGTGTCCGGCATGTCCGAAAATAGCGCTCAAGTTATTACGTACCCATTCGCCGTCCACTTGGAATACTTTTAACCCGCCTTGTTTTCTTATAAATTTTTTCCAGGAACCTCGCAAAATAAAATTACGGTCTTTGTCGGCGGCTCTTTCCTGTATTTCCGCTTCCAATTTTTTCCAAAGCTTGTCGCGGGTGTCTTTTTTTTGAGCTTTTATCCCGTATTGCATGTTTTGTAAACAAGCTCGCTTTTTATTGGGCTGCTCCGAGTATTTTTTTAAATATCTCCGGTTCGTGTTCGGCAAGGTCGGCGAGAATCTTGCGGTCCAGTTCTATCCCGGCTTTTTTAAGAAGATTTATCAGTTTGCTGTAGCTGATGCCGTTTTCCCTGGCGGCGGCGTTGATTTTAATTTGCCACAAACGTCGAAAATTACGTTTTTTCTTTTTCCGGTCGGCAAACTGAAAACTCCAGGCATGAAGCAGGGCCTCCTTGGCCTGGCGATATTTGGATTTGCGAGTCCACAAAAAACCCTTCGTGTGTTTCAGAAGCCTTTCGCGTCTTTTGTGCCGGGTTGTTCCTCTTTTGACTCGGGTCATGATAAAAATTAAATATTGTATTAAGCGCTTGGCAAAAGAGCTCGGATATCTTTTTCAATGCTTTTGGGTACCGCCACGAAACCTTTTTTGAAACGGGAAGACTGGCCGGGTTCTTTGGCGTTGAAATGATTCTGTCCCGGCGGCCGCTTTAAAATTTTCTTAGTGCCGGTGATTTTTATTCTTTTCAGCAGAGATTTGTTTGTTTTTCTGGCGCGAATCCAAGTCATTTTTTTATTGTTATTACCCAGCCGAACGGCGACCTTTTGATATCGTCCTGAACGGCGAATTCCTCGGTTAACAGTTTTAAAAATTTTTCAAGCTTTTCTTTGCCCATTTGAGCAAGCGATTTTTCCCGCCCTCTTAGCGTCAGCTCCATCTTGACCACGTGGCCCTCCTTTAAAAATTTTTCAACCTGACGGGCTTTAAAATCAAGGTCATGGGCGCCGGTTTTAAAACCGACCCGGACTGTTTTCCTTTCCTGTTCTTTGCGCTTGGCCCCGCCGCTCTTTTTTTCCTGGCGTTCCTTGCGGTATACATACTTGCCATAATCCATAATTTTGGCAATAGGGGGTTGAACATTCGGCCCCACTTCCGCCAAATCAAGGCCTCTTTCCCGCGCCATTTTAAGAGCGTCAAAAGTTTTTAAAACGCCGAGCTGGACGCCATTTTCATCGATGACTTTTAATTCGGGTACTCTGATTTGATTGTTGATTCTTGGTTGTTTCTGCAAGGGTTTTTAGAATATTGCTCATCTTATCATAAGTAGTTCTAAAAATAAAGAGCTGGCGATTATTAAACAAAATGTGTATTTTAAAATAGTGATAACGAAAACGACGCTAAAAATATTATACGAAGACAACCACCTTGTCGCGGTTTTCAAGCCGGCGGGGGTTTTGGTACAGCCGGCCGAACAAAAAAGTCCAAGCTTGATGGACGAGGTTAAAAAATATCTGAAAGAAAAGTACAATAAACCGGGCAATGTGTTTCTCGGCTTGGTCCATCGTTTGGACCGGCCGGTATCCGGCATCGTCCTGTTTGCCAAGACTTCAAAGGGCGCGGCCAGAATATCGGAGCAAATCCGCGAACGGGAAATGCGAAAAATTTACCATGCCGTTATTGAAGGAACGATTGAGCCGCCAAACGGCGCGCTTAAAAATTTTTTGAAAAAAGACGAAAAACGAAAGATGGCGACAATTTCAAAAAGCGGAGAAGTGGATTCGACTGGCTCACCGCAAGGGGATTCGGCCGAGCTTGATTATGAGACGGTCGAAACTAACGGAAAATTTTCGCTGTTGAAAATAGAATTGAAAACCGGCCGGTTTCATCAAATCCGCGCCCAACTATCCGCGGCAGGCCATCCGATTGTCGGAGATGTTAAATATAAAGCGAAAGAGCGATTGCCCGATAGGGCAATCGCTCTTTGCGCCACCGAGCTCACTTTTGAAACCGCTACGACGGGGGAAACCAAAACAATCGGAATAAATTATCCCGACGGTTGGCGGAAGCTGCTTTCGGGCTGACTTTTTTCTTCAAAGTAAATAAACAGGCCCCCGAAATATGGGGGCCGACTTATGATTGTCGTTGGTCCTGGTGCAGATCCAAAACACATGTCACAGAGAAAGTGTTTACGCGACAGTAGGTCACATTGATCCCGTATGTTTTCATTGCAGTCCGGGTTTTTCGCGAGAGAATCGCGTCCAACGAACCCCTCCGGGGGCTTTTGGCAATCATCTCCAAAAGTTCAAGGAACGTGTGCGAGGCTACGATGGGAGATAGAATTGACTCGGCAAGTTCGCCGATAGTCTGGACATAGTTATCGGTGCTCGAATCGGCGATAACCGGATCACTCACCGTAAATACTAAAGTATACCCCAGACTGAAGGATTTCCCGTCGCGAGTCGTGTAAACCGTCGCATGGAACTCCTGGGCCTGAAGCGTGACGTTTATCACTTTTACTTCCGTGGTCAAGGGCCAATACCATCGGACGCCCGGCTTGACCAAAATCGGCGGCTTGCCGCGTCGGTAACGAACGCCGCGGTTAACCCAAGTGATTAAATACGGACGCGGAACAAACTGCCAAAAATACTGAAAAATCTTGTTAAGCCACTCAAACGCTCCATCCATGGCGCACCTCCCGGTTCGGGTCCATCATAAGGATATTATGTTTTCTTTGTCAAATCTCCACCCCGTGATAAAAATAAAAGCAAGCCGGTAAGCTCGCTTTTATTTTTATTTGGTGGAGATGGGCGGAATTGGGTCACAAGGCAGAAAGAAAATTAATAAGTTGTTGTTGTGATGATATGGTCACCCCTTGTAATTAATTAAAAAATTAGTTTTATTGATAGTAGATACTGTTAAAATTTGACACAACCCTTCTTTTGCTATAAAATTAGTGTGTAATCAGAAATGATTGCGGAAAGGAGAAGAAATGTTCAAGCACATTAAAGTCCGGGATGAGGACTTCAGGACATCGTCTTGGTCCAAGAACAATCCCAAGACTTGCGTCGCTGTGGCTATCACGCCCAACGGTGTTGCCGTTCGCAACAGCAACGACCAGACAAAAAATGCCGTTTTCTTTACCAATGACGAATGGTCCACATTTGTCAAAGGTGTCAAGAACAACGAATTCGACGTCTAACGGCGAGTGGGGGCAGGAATGCCCCCTTATTTTAATCATTAAATTCATGAAAGCAATATTTTTTCCAGGATTAGGAGAAACAAAGAAAAACTACAAATCATTATTGAAATATTTGATTGTGGCTGATATTGATTGGAATACAGGGAAAGCCACATCATCAAAAAACTGCGGCACGGTTGTAAGTTTTTCGCTCGGAGCTGTTTTTTCTTTGGAGATAGCTCTCAAAAGAAAAATAAAAAAGCTTATTCTCTGTTCGCCTACCCCGTTTGAATCATTAGGCAAACACAAAGCAGAACAAGTTATTTTTATTATTGGTGAAAAAGAGAAGTTTTTACAGAAAGTATTTAAACCCCTATGCAAGAAAAATGTGAAAATGATTATAGTACCAAAAGGGGGACACAGAATAAATAAAAATTACGAAAAGATACTTCTGCAAAATATATAAAATATGGCCCCACTGCCCCCAGCCATGACGTGCGTGCACTGCGAAGCCTTGGCGAAGCAGTGGAGATGGGCGGAATTGGGTCACAAAGCAAACTAATCTTTTACCGAATTAAATCTAAAATTTAGTCGATAGGCCTTTTTGAAATTTTTCAATCAACTTTTCTTTCTTTTGACGACGCCATTTTTTAATTTGAATTTCTCTTTTTCTGGCATCGGACAAACTTTCGTATTTCTCCTGAAAAACAATAGCAAAACTATTACTTGATTTTGTAAACAGAGCGCCATGTTGGGTATTATGATGACGCAGGCGTTGTTTGGGATTTTGAGCAATGCCAATATACAAACAACCTCTTAAGTTTTTAATCATATAAACGAAAGGCATGAGGAAAGAATATGCCCATTCGACTCATCTTTCAACAGAAAGATTCGCTCAGGGCACTCTCCTTAAAATTAAATCCGCCCATTTTATAAAATTAGGGCGGATTTAATTTTCGCCGTGGTTTACCACGAGCGAGTTTCGATTTTATCGAAACGAGTCGAGTGGAGATGGGCGGAATTGGACCGCCGTCCGAAATTTAGCTCAATGGGCGTCTACTTGGTTAGTTGATTTGGTATTTCACTTGAGGCTAAAAAATCAATCCATTCGATTTCTCTCAGGATTGTGGCGAACCACAACAAAATAACCTCAAGCTGATTTTTCATATTTCTCAACCGGCAATCGGAAAAATAACGATTATCGGTCCAGCTCGCTGAATGACACCTCTTAACCTGCCAGCGAGTATCGCAGAAGAGATGGCTTACCTAAACGATGTTAGGCGAAAGCGTAATTAGGTGAATAATTGGCACCTATATAGTTAGCCGGTGTTTTAAAGCGGTAAAACGGCCATCCGCTCCAAGCATCCATTGTTAAAAACTCCGTCGAGGCCTTTCATCCCCGTATGTTAATTATATCATAAAAAATGATATTTTCCAAGCCCTTGTGCTGGCACATTATTCCTCAATTCCTCTCTGTTTGGCGCGGGCGATATCTTTTTTCTTGAGAGTTTCTCGTTTGTCGTATTTTTTCTTGCCGCGGGCGACGCCGACCAGGAGTTTTATTTTTCCGTTTTTGTCGTAAAGTTTGAGGGGAAGCAGGGTCAGGCCATGGGTTTGGGCCGTGCCGATTAAGGACGAAATCTGTTTTTCGGAGAAAAGAAGAGCGCGTGTTCTTTGGGGGTCATAATCGGCGGGAGTATTGGCGGGCTGATAGGGGGCGATTATTGCTCCGATTAGCGCCGGCCGGCCGTCAATGATTTTCACATAAGCCCCTTTTATAGTTGCCTTGCCGGTTTTTATCGCTTTGACCTCATATCCCTTCAGAACAATGCCCGCCTCGATTGTCTCCAGGATTTCATAATCAAAACCCGTTTTTGGGTTACTTGCATACTCCATAATTGATTGAATTTTAACAGATTTGGCGGTTGAAACCAATAACACCTCATAACCTCCCCCGTGCTTCGGAGCGCCATCTTTTTGCAATCTGTACGGGTTTTTATTTAACACTTTTAACGGGCAAGACCCGTAAACAGGTCTTGCCCGTTATTTGGTTATTTGTTTAAATGATTGATGTTGCGTTAAACTATCTGAAACACTGGAACAAGTTATTTGGAGGTCTTTGAAAATGCATAAAATAGATTTGCATGGAAATAACGGCGAATGTTATTCAAAACCAGGAAAAACCAAAAAGGCTAAGTGTGGGATTTGCGGCGCGCAGATGAATGTTGAGCGGAATGTGCTTAATTCTACAACCCTAAAGGAAATCCTTTTGAAGATTAAACGAAAATACGATTGGTTTATCTGTCCTTACTTTTACGAAAATTGGCATAGAACGATTAACGACCTAAAAACCGACATCCTTGGTCTAGAGGATGAGACGAATGATATAATGAAATGTCAAAGTAAGCTAAAGAAAGAACTTGGGGTCGCCCCAAAAAAATGGGAAGTAAGAATTGAATTTTTAAAAGGTGAAATCTGTTGTATGAAAGAAACATTAGATTACTTTAAGAAAGAAAAAAATAAGGCCAAGAAAAAAATTATAGCCATTCTTAAAACTCATACGGCGCGATAACATCAAGCCGTTTTTTGTTTGAAAAACAAAAAGGGCGGAGCGATTATTTGCGCTCTTCCAATTTCACCTTCGTCTTAAATTCTTTGCCTTTTCTCAAAACCGTCAGGTCGATTTCTTCTCCGACATTGAACTTCTGCAGCATGTCCCGCAAGTCGGATTTCTCGGCCAGTTTTTCTCCGTTCAATTCGGTAATGATGTCGTTTTCTTTAACGCCGGCTTTATCGGCGGGCGAGTCCGGCACTATGGCAATCGAGCCCGGGACATGGTCGCGGACAACCAGCGCGCCGTAATCGGTCGGCAGAGAATAAGTTTTTTGCAGTTTCTCGTTGAGCATCACATATTGAAGGCCGATGAACGGTTTGATAATCCGGCCGTGTTTGATGATGTCTTCCAGGTCGTCTTTGGCCCAGTTGATGGGAATCGAGAAGCCGATATTCTGGGCGCCGAAAATAATAGCCGTATTGATGCCGATAGCTTCGCCGTCGAGATTTATCAGCGGTCCTCCGGAATTGCCCTGGTTGATGGCAACGTCGGTTTGGATTACTCCGCGCAGGTGTTCCATCACGCCGCCGTCGGCTCCGCCCATTGCCGCCGAAATACTGCGTGAAAGGCCGGAAACGATTCCCTTGGAAACGGTGTTGGAGAAAATTCCCAAAGCGTTGCCGATGGCGATTACCGTCTGGCCCAGTTCTATCTTGGAAGAATTACCCAAAAGGATGGTCGGCAGGTTTTTGGCGTTTATTTTCATGACGGCAATGTCGTTGATGGGGTCGCGGGAGACAACCTTGGCGGGGTATTCTGTCATATCCTCCGCAATCACCGTATATTCGGCGTCCGGGTCGAAAACGACGTGTTTGTTGGTTAAAATCAGCCCGTCGGGGTGAACGATAAAACCCGAGCCGCCCCCGACCTGGATTTTTTCTCTCTGGCCCTCCTCCACTTCCCCAAAAATAAATTGGTGAGGGATGGGCATGCCGTAGATGTTCTTAATTTTCGGCAGATATTTTGATATAACTATGCTGACCACGGAGGGAACAGTCCTTTTGACTGTTTCAACGGTTAACTTGTCGTATTCTTGGGAATTCATTGCACGTGAATAGCATATTACGAATATGCCCATGCGAATATGATTAAACCTTCGCAGATTATTCGTAGATTTGCGTTTATTTTATTTAATTATGCGGCTTTCTAAAAAATTTTACAATAGAAAAACGCTTACTGTTGCCCGCGAATTGCCGGGTAAATATTTAGTTCGTCGGATAGGCCGTAAAACTATTGTCGGAATGATAACGGAAACGGAAGCGTATTGCGGTTTCCGAGACCTCGCTTCGCATGCGTCAAAGGGTCTGACACCAAGAACCAAAATAATGTTTGGGCCGCCCGGCCACGCTTATGTTTATATGATTTACGGAATGTATCATTGTTTAAATATCGTTACCGAGAAAGAGGGCTATCCGGCGGCGGTGTTGATACGAAGCGTGGCAATAAACGATAGACAAGGGACTGTGGTTGATGGCAAGAAAAATAAATTATTAAATGGTCCCGGAAAAGTGTGCCGGGAATTTAAAATAGATAAAAAA
>MGJJ01000003.1 GCA_001794205.1 Candidatus Yanofskybacteria bacterium RIFCSPHIGHO2_01_FULL_44_22
TTGTCCGGCGAGAGGTTTTAACATGCCGGCAATCTCACCGATGGTGCCGATATTTGTAATGCCGTTTTTAAAAAATGTTGACGCCCCCAGAATGATTATGAAAAAGGTGATTAAGTTGGAAAACATCATTCCGGCATAGACATCTTTATACATTGAACCAATCTCGTTTTTGATTAAGGTCTTGCTTCGCTGGTGATTGTGAGCTTTTTCTTCTTCGGCTTCTTCAAGAGCTTGCCAGAAAAAAAGATAAGGCGAAATTGTCGTGCCGAAGAGAGCGATAATCATGGCAATGTATTCCCGGCTCAAAATGAACTGCGGAATTATGGCTCTGTAAAAAATATGTTTCCAGTCAAGCTGAATTAAAAAAGCGGCGGCGACATACGAGAAAAGAACAACGGCGACCCATTTTAAATAATGAGCCAAAAAGCGGTAGGGGACGGTAATCGTAATTAAAATAATGACAACCGATATCAAGATTGCCAGAGTAAGATGAGAAATCGGTATAACGAGGTTAATAGCGGCGGCCATTCCTGAAATATCGGCGCCGATATTGATGATATTGATGGAAACAATAAGCGTTGTGACGGCGATTAACATCCATGCCGGATAGTGCTTTTTCATGTTGCCGGCCAGTCCTTTGCCGGAAACGAGTCCGATTCTGCCGGCCATTCTTTGAAGGATTACCATAAAGGGCAAGGTGGCAATGGCGGTCCACAGAGCCGCCAAACCGAATTTGGCTCCCGCCAAAGAGTAAACAACAATGCTTGACGGGTCATCATCCGATGCGCCGGTAATCAATCCCGGCCCCAGCGATTTCCAGAAAGTTTTAAGTTTTTGCAAGATTGGCATAAACTAATGTTAGCATATTTTAAATCCATTTCAGAAACATAGGCAGTCCCCAGAGGGTCTCTCCAGGCAAGGCCTGTCCAGGCCTTGCCTGGAGAGAATAACTTTGGTAAGATCAAAAAATGTCATTACGAAAAATTTCTTTTGCCGTCGGCGAGTACTACCATATTTATAATCGTGGCAACAGCAAACAAATCATCTTTCACGATTCAGATGATTACCATCGTTTTCTAAAACTGATGTTTCTTTCAAACGGGAAAGAAAATTTTAAAATGTGTTCTGTTGGGAACGAAATTTATAATTTTGATCGCGGAGAACAGTCTGTTGATATCGGCGCCTATTGCTTAATGCCTAATCATTTTCATATTCTGTTGACCCAAACAAATAGCGGTGATGTAAGCAAATTCATGCACAAGTTAACGACTGGATATTCAATGTATTACAATAATAAGTACGAACGCACCGGCGCACTATTTGAAGGAAAATTTAAGTCAGAGCATGCAAATAACGATCGCTATCTTAAATATTTATTTTCCTATATACATTTGAATCCCGTGAAACTTATTGATGCCAATTGGAAAGAAGTGGGGATTAAGGATAAGGGAAAAACTATTAAATTTCTTGAACAATTTATATATTCAAGTTTCCAAGATTATTTAGGAGTTAAACGACAACAAAAGGTAATTCTTACTACAAGGGAATTCCCGAATTATTTTTCAAAGCCGGACCAATTTAGAAACGAGATTTTTGACTGGTTAAGCTACAAATAATTTCTATCTCTTCCGGGCATTCCCGGGCATTCCAGGCAAGGCCTGTCCAGGCCTTGCCTGGAGAGATGGCATAAAATTAGCACTGTTGACATGAGAGTGCTAATTTTGATAGAATGCCTTTATGTTTACTTTGAGGCAGGCCAAGGTGCTTGCGGAAATCATTTCCAAACACATCAAAACCGCGGAGCCGGTAAGTTCAAAATTGCTTGCAAAATCAAGAGTTTTTAAGGTAAGCTCTGCTACCTTGAGAAATGAAATGAACGGCCTTGAAGAACTTGGCTATCTGGTCCAGCTCCATACTTCCGGCGGAAGAGTTCCAACCGACAAGGCCTATCGTTTTTATGTTGATAATCTGGTTGCCCAATCCTGTTTTGATATTGCCGACGGCGCAAAAAAAAGAATCCGTTCCGCTATCGCAAACGGGGGCAACGACCCGAAAGAAATAAACAAAACTATTGCCAAAACTATTTCTGACCTGTCAGACCATCTTATTTTTTCCAATATTTTTGAAAGCGGTGATTGTTTCAAGGTCGGCCTTTCCAGTTTGATGGAGTTCCCTGAATTCCGCGAATTTGATCGAATGTTTCAGCTCACAAGTTTTTTTGACCATTTTGAAACGCTGTTTGACAGAATGGAAAAGGATTTTTTCGGGAGGCAAGATTTTGCTCCGAATGTTTTTATCGGCCGCGAAAATCCGATGGGGGGAATGAAAGACGAAGCGGTAATAACGGTAAAATATAGTCTGCCTCGTCAGCATTTGGGGTCAATGACTTTGGTGGGTCCGACGAGGATGGATTATGAAAAAAATATCGGTTTGGTCAAATACGCCGCCGATGAATTAAATAGAATATTTTCAACATGAACAAAGAAAATCAAAACAATAAAACCGATGCTAATCAACAAATAGACGCGAATACCACGAAAGAGCAAACGCAAGACGAACTGGAAACTTGCAAGAAACTATCTAACGAATATCTGAACAATTGGAAGAAGGAAAGAGCCGATTTTATAAATTACAAAAAAGACGAAGCGAAAAGGATGGAAACATTTGTAGGATTTGCGAATGAAGGCCTGATACTGGAATTTCTGGACATAATCGACAATCTGGATCTTGCCGCAAAGCATGAAGCCAGCGCGGAAAGCATAAAACAAATTATTAAAAAGACAGAGGGAGTGCTTAAAAAATACGATGTTGAAAGAATAAAAACAGACAGAGCGTTTAATCCGGAATTGCATGAAGCGGTAAGCACGACAGAGTTCCTTGACCCGCTAAAGCAGGGCCAGGAGACCACTCCGAGAGAAGACGGCGGAGAAAAAATAGAAGAAGTAAGGGCCGGTTATACGATGCATGGCAAAGTCATCCGGCCGGCAAGAGTAAAAATCGTAAAATAAATAAACCGACGCTAATACCCGAATGGACACGAATGACCCGAATAATACTCGTAAATTCGAGTGAATTCGTAAATTGGCGTCGCGTCAAACCATGTCAAAGATATTGGGAATTGATTTAGGAACAACTAATTCGGCGATGGCGGTGGTGGAAATCGGCCAGCCGAGAATTTTGGAGAACAAAGAGGGGATGCGCACTACTCCTTCGGTCGTGGCAATCGGCAAGAACGGCGAGAGATATGTTGGTGTAACGGCCAAGCGGCAAGCGGTGACCAATCCCTCAAATACCATATTTTCTGTGAAGCGGCTTATCGGCCGCAGATTTTCCGATAAAGAAGTCCAGCATGACAAGGGCTTATTGCCTTATGAAATAAAAGCCGGCGCCCATGACGATGTTGAGGTAAAAATGGGCGACCCTTCGGCGGGCTCAGGGCAGGCTAAATACTACAAACCGGCGGAAATATCGGCGATGGTTTTGCAAAAATTGAAAACCGACGCCGAAGACAAGCTGGGAGAAAAAATTACCGAAGCGATAATCACCGTGCCGGCATATTTTGACGATGCCCAAAGAAAAGCGACCAAAGACGCCGGAGAAATTGCGGGACTTACCGTTAAAAGAGTAATCAACGAGCCGACGGCGGCTGCTTTGGCTTACGGACTCAACAAAAAGAAAGACGAGAAAATCGTTGTGTATGATTTTGGAGGCGGAACTTTTGACATTTCAGTTTTGGAAATTGGCGATGATACCATTGAAGTAAAAGGAACCGGCGGCGATACTCACCTTGGCGGAGACGATATTGACCAGAGAATTATCAAATATTTAATTGACGAATTTAAAAAAGACCAAGGCGTGGATGTTTCCAAAGACCAATTTGCCGTCCAACGGCTGAAAGATGCCGCCGAAAAAGCGAAGCACGAACTTTCAAGCACGCTTTCCACCGAAGTAAATATTCCGTTTCTTACCGCCGATGCTTCCGGTCCGAAACATTTCAGCTTGTCGTTTACGAGAACAAAACTTGAAGAACTTGTCCGAGAATTGGTTGACCGCTCAATCAAATTAACCAAAGAAACAATAGAACAAACCGGATTCAAAATATCCGACATCAATGAAGTGATACTTGTCGGCGGACAGACCAGGATGCCCCTTATTATTGAAGAAGTTAAAAAGTTATTCGGCAAAGAACCCCACAAGGATATCAATCCCGACGAAGTGGTCGCGCTCGGCGCGGCCGTCCAGGGCGGAATAATGCAAGGGGAAATCCGAGATGTGCTTTTACTGGACGTCACGCCTTTGTCTTTAGGCATTGAAACTTTGGGCGAAGTATTTACGAAAATAATAGAAAAAAATACGACTGTGCCGGTTTCAAAAAGCCAAGTTTTTTCCACCGCGGCCGACAATCAGCCCTCGGTTGAAATTCATATTTTGCAGGGTGAACGGCCTATGGCCCACGACAACAAGACGCTTGGCAAGTTTATTCTGGACAGCATTCCGCCGGCCCCTCGCGGCATTCCCCAAATTGAAGTTTCCTTTGACATAGACGCCAACGGGATTTTGAATGTAAAGGCAAAAGACAGGGCAACGGGCAAAGAGCAATCTGTCAGAATTGAGGGTTCGTCAGGCCTGACTGAAAATGAAAAACAAAAAATGACGGCTGACGCCGAAAAATATGCCGTCGAGGACGCCAAAAAGAAAGAATCGGCCGAAGCCCGCAATTTGGGTGAAACACTTATCTACACCGCAGAGAAGATGATAAAAGAAAATGATGCTAAAATAAAAGAGGAGGATAAGGAAGAGCTCAAAACTAAAAGCGAAAAGCTCAAAACCGAATTGAAGTCCGACAATCTGGAAGAAATAAAGAAAGCGACGGAAGAACTGTCAAAGTCCGCCCAGAAAATCGGAAGCGCGCTCTATGCGCAAAATAAAGGTCAAGAAAAAAAACCCGAACCGCAGGAATCGTCGGAAAAACCGGAGCAGCAGGAAAAACAAAAATAAATGTCAAAATTATATAAATTCATTTCCTGGGAAGCGGCAATTGTAATCTTGTCGCTTTTGTTCTGGGGAGGGTTTGCCCGTTTGGTCGGCCAATTATCCGCCGGTTTCGGCGGAATGCCGTTTTCTTTTGAAGCGGTCGCCCTGCCAGCTGTTTTCTTCTTGAGTCTTGCCTCGTTGCTGGGTCTTGGAATTTTATTTTTCGGAACTTTGTTTCAAACGCTGTCGAGCGGAGCGCTGGCCGGAGCCGTATTTCTTTTGTCAAGCGGTTTTACGGATTTCAATCTTGCGGCTGTCGGAATTCTGATTTTATGCCTGTTATATTCCCGCCTAAGCGTCACTTCCGAATCAAGGGAAAGAATTAAAATAAACGCCAGGATAATTTTAAGCCGAGGTCTGACCCCGATTTTTATCGGTTTGCTGGTGATGGTTTCATTTGTCATTTATGAGAACCCGGGTGTTCAAGCGCTTGAAAAGGCTAATAAAATACCTCCAAGCGGAGAGAAAATCGTCAGTTCCGTCATAACTAATTTTATCGGCGGACAAATCGAAGGAAACCCGCGGGAAAAGCAGGCCATCATAAAAGAAATAACCAGGCAAACAATGAATCAATTAAACTCGCTTGCCGCTCCGTATTTGAAATATGCGCCGCCGGTTTTAACGGCCTCCCTATTTTTGATTATTTGGGGGGTTCACGAAATATTCGTCTGGCTTAGCATTTTAATCGGCTCGCTTTTATTTTTTGCGCTGAAAAAGGCGGGATTTGTGAAAATTGAAGAAAGAGACGCGAAAGCGGAAACATTGATATTGTAATAAGTGGATTAGCATTATTTTATGTCCAACAGAGATTATTACACAATTTTAGGAGTACCGAGAACGGCCTCGCAGGATGAAATAAAAAAGGCTTACAGAAAATTGGCCCACGAACATCATCCTGACAAAAGGGGCGGCGATGAAGGAAAATTCAAGGAATTAAACGAGGCCTATCAAGCGCTTTCCGACCCGCAAAAGAGAACGAATTACGACAATTTTGGATTTGCTTATAACGAAGGCGGCTTCCAGGGTGATTACGACTTCGGCCGAGGAGGTGGAGGATTTTGGGATTTGTTTGGCCGTTCAAGGAGCGGCGGCGCTGAAGATATTTTTGATATCTTTTCAGAAATGTTCGGCAACGGTGAAACTTGGCGCCAACCGCGGCACGAAGATGAAAGCAGGGGAGAAAATATAATTTTAGAAGTGGCAGTCGGTAAAAACGATTTGGGAAAGACAAAATTTGTCGAGCTTGAAACTCGCGTTGCCTGCGGCGCTTGCGGCGGTAACGGCGTGGCCAAAGGTTACAAAATATCAGAATGCCGCGCTTGCGACGGAACCGGCCAGCTTAGACAAACCTCTCAAAACGGTTTTGGATATTTTTCAAGAATTACTGTTTGTCCGGAGTGCCGGGGAAAAGGCAAAATGCCGGAAAAAATATGTTTTGAATGCCGCGGTTCCGGTGCCGTGAAAGCAAAGAAAAAAATAGAAATTCGACTCCCTTCCTCATTGGAAAGCGGTTATTCTGTTGTGGTGCCGAAAGGCGGCAACGCCGGCAAGGGTGGTACGGGTGATTTAGTGGTGATTATTAAAATTAAATGATGGAAAAAATCCTGTCTTTTCTTAATTTTTTAAAAGTTGACTTCAATTTCAGTCCGGGCGTTTTACTGGCCGGTCTTTTTTTCGTCTTTATTTTACTTTACGGTTTGAGTTTGGGCCGGACAAGAGCGGTTTTTTCTTTTTTGGGCATTTACATCGCCTATGCCGTCCAGTCGGTGTTTCCTTATTGGGACTGGCTTCATGAAACGGTTAAATTTTCACCCCAGCCGTATTTTACGAAGGTCAGTTTTTTCCTGGCAGTTTATTTTGCCGTGTTTTTGATATTAAACAAATCCTTGGCGAAAAACCGCCTGACAATCGCCGAAGCGTCCTTTTTTGCGGTAACCGTGATTAGCCTTCTCCAGCTGGGTCTTTTGCTGATAATTGTTTTGGGCATGCTACCGCTTGATATAATCGCCCGATTTGTGCCGGCTGCGCTGGCCGTGTATTTCATAACTCCGCCGGCAGTTTTCTTCTGGTTTACCGTTCCTATACCCGCCTTGTTGTTGGTTAAAAGAGGGAAAGAAATTGCGAGGTGATTCGGAGCTTATTTCCCCTTTTCCGCGCGCTCTACATATTCACCCGTCTCGGTGTTTACCCGGACGATATCTCCCTCGTCTATAAAGAGGGGGACATTGATATAAGCGCCGGTTTCTATTTTCGCCTGCTTGACTCCGCCTTGAGCGGTATCGCCCCGGATGGACGGAGGAGCTTCAACTATTTTGAATTCCATTTTGACCGGTAATTCGGCGGTGATGACTTTGCCTTCAAAGATAATCGCTTCAAGAATTGTATTAGGTTTTAAAAATTTAACGGCGTTGCCCAAAATATCTTCTGAAAGTTCAAATCTTTTTGACGGGTCGTTTTTGTAAGAAAACCAGTATTGGTTGCGATGAGCATATAAAAATTTGACGCTTTGCCGCTGGACATCGGCCTCCTCAAATATATCCGACTGGGCAAAATTTCTTTCCAGTATCTTGCCGTTCATCAGATTGCGCATTTTAACCTGCACCGTAGGCCGCCTCTGCTGCATTTTCAAATGAAATGTTTCCAAAACCACGAAGGGCTGGCCCTCGTAGATAAAAAAGGTTTTCTGTTTTAGTTCATTTACCCCCAATGCCATAATGACAATATTTTAGCAGAAATTGTTGATTTTGCAAGAAACCAAACAGGTCGGGGCGGCTATTTTTTAAACAACAGCGTCACCAAAAACACGATGCCTCCGGCAAGCACTACGATGGGGCCGGGAACGATATTAAAATAATTGGCGACCCAAATGCCGGAAAAGGCTGACAATCCGCCAAATACGGCCGCAGTTGCAGTATAACGCGATAAGCTGACTGAAATATTTTTGGAAGCGGCGGCGGGAATTATGACCAAAGAACCCATAAGCAATGTTCCGGCGACTTTTAAGCCAAGAGCGACAACGACGGCAACCAACAAAAGAAAAATCAAGTTCATTTTGTCCACCGGAATTCTGACCGACTTGGCAAGGTCTTTGGAAACAATCGACAGCATTAAACCCTTGGCAAGCCGTCTAATCGCCATAAAAATAAACACGGTAAATATTCCGGTTAGTGCGGCGTCAATAATATTGATTTTGGATATGTTGCCGAAAAGAGCCTCAAGCAGTTCCGGTTCCGGGGTTAAAAGAAGCCCCAGCGCCAAACTTAAAGTGAAAAATATGCCCACCAGTGTCTCCGACGGCAATTCGGTTTTTTTCTCAAGCGCCCAAATTCCTAAAATGGCTACGACAAGAGCGGCGAACGCGCCGATGAAAGGATTGATTCCGATGAGCAAGGCGACGGCTATGCCAGGCAGAGCGACATGGGAAAGCGCATCGCCAACAAGCGACATTCTGCGTAAAACCATAAATGAGCCGATATAACCCGACCCAAGTCCGATTAAAGTTCCGACGAGAAGTTGTAAATATAATGAGTTTATCAAGTTTATAAAGTTATAAAGTTCATAAAGTAATTTATTTTCCCCAACCTTACGAATCTTAAGAACCTGGAACTTTTAACTATTTTAGTGTTCGTGTTTATAAAATGCGGTTTCTCCGCCGTATAACTTGGCAAGAGCCGCAGGGTCAAGCACTTCGCTGGGCCGGCCGTAACAGACCATTTTTTTGTTCAAACAGATAACGCTGTCGGCATATTTGTAAACGATGTTCAAGTCGTGCGAGATGAGAATAATCGTAAGCGTTCGCTCTTCTTTTACTTTTTTGAGCAAATTGTAAATCGTTTCTTCGCCGCCCACGTCTATGCCTGAAGTCGGTTCGTCAAATAAAATTACGTCCGGATTATCAATAATCGACCAGGCAATAAGCACCCTCTGAATTTGGCCGCCGGAAAGCCAGCCGAGCCGCTTTTTTAAAATATGGCTGACAAGATGATGTTCGTCGTGATGTTCCGCCAGACCCACCGCTTTTAAAACCTCTATGATTTTAGTCCGATTCTTGGTCTTAAACTTCATAAACTCCCAGACACTTAGGGGCAATTCAGCGTCGATATGGAATTTTTGCGGCACATAGCTGATTTTTAGGCCTTCGGCCCAATTGATTTTTCCGGAGTGGCGGATAAGACCCATAAGCGCGCGGAATAAAACCGATTTGCCGGAACCGTTGGGGCCGACGATGGCCAAGACATCTTCTTTTTGAACAAAAAAACTTAGGTCTTTTAAAACCTCGTTATCATCTTCAAATTTAACTCCCAGATTTTCTACAGTTAGAACCGTCTCCTGATTGGCCATACAAATTAACTTAATATCTCAAAACTCAAATCTAATAACTAAGCCTATTAAATTGTATCATTTTTTATATCCGCAACATATTTTGACAAAAAAGGTGAAATATGATATAATTAAAGAATGTTCAGACTACCTGCTAAAAAATCAATAAAGTCCGCCCTTTTGAGTCTTTTGGGGTTGATATTTTTATCCGGAACCGCTCTGGCCGATTCGACAGATTCATGGCAAGCTGATTCGGCTTCTAAGATTGCGGTTTCCGGCGACCCCAATGTTATGGTTTGTAACGTTCTCGGTTCGTTGGGAATCGGCTGTGGAACGCCGGCTCCAGTTGCCACGCCCAATAACGCTTCCAACGTTTCTAACGATTCAAGCGCCTCTGGCAACTCAAACCTTACCGCGACCATTTACACTGCCGGTAAAAAATCTGCCGGAAGCGGTTCGGTGTCGTTAGTCAGAGTGCCTGGCCAAACCGAAATTTACGAAATTATCGGAGGCAAGAAGCACCTGATTCCGACCATAGATATTTTTTATAATTACGGATTTAAATTGGAAATGATTGAAGACATTACCGCCAGGAATCTCGCCAAATATCCGAGAGTGAAATTGCTGATGTTGGCCGGAAACAAAAACAACACTTATTATCTGACCGACGGCGGAATGATCCGCCTGATTCCCGACAAGAACGTCTCTGAATCTTACGGCGACCGTGACGAAGACATAATTGAAGTAAGCAAAAAAGAATTCAATTTTTATCCGAGAAACCAGTTTGTTTTTTTGGAAAATCCGCTAAACAGAGATGTGTTCCAAATAGTAAACGGCGCCAAAAGATATCTTACGCCTATGGCCGTCAGAAGGATGAATGTTGCCGATGAACAGATTGCTCCCGTCAATCAAATTGAACTGACGTATTATAAAACCGGAAAACCGATAGTGTACTAAAAAATAGAATTAAGAATAAATAAAAAAACCTCGGTTTAATCACTGGGGTTTTGGTTTGGCAACAGATAGAGCCGGGAAGGGAATTTTAAGCGGCAGAATTTGTCTAATAAGTATTTTTTGACAAACTCTCCCATAATGCGCGCCTGTATTTCGCTGAAGGCGTTTAAATCTTTCTCTTGAGAGTCAAGATTTAATGTTGTCATGACGGTATTTTTCGAATCAGCAAACCGATATACCGCTTGGGTGCAGCAGCTTCCGGCGCGGACGATAAAAGGCTGCGCGGTTGCGGCCGAATATGCCTCATAGACGTTTATCGGCAAATTTTCAAAAAATAGTTCCGTTCCGGGAATCCTGCCGGGACGATAAAATGCCTCATATCCATCGTTCAAACTAAGCAAATGGCCAAGTTCGTGTTGAAATAATGAATTGGAGAATTCGGTTTCGCCCGCAATGATACCCCAAGGCGGGTCGTTGCTAAAATCCGCCGTACCGACATATTCACTGGTATTTAGAACGAAAATCGGCACATTGGGCTTGGCAGACTTGGTGAGCGATTCCCACAGTTTTTGAAGAAGCTCATTGTCTTTGGGCAGGACAAACCTTTCGACATGAACAAAATCAATCTTGTAAGCCGGTGAAACATAGGCAAAACTTAATCCCGGTATGTCATTAAACGCCAATACGGCGGCGCCGATAAGCTTCTTCATTTTGAAATCCAGTTCATCAGAAGACGGATATCCGACCGGCACCAAAAGAACTCTGAAATAGCAAGTTCCGGGATTTGTTTCATAAAACACATGAATTTTTTCCGGTTCGCACTCAACCGAAGCTGCATCCAATACGGTTTTTATTTCTAAAGGTTCCAATTTGGCAGGGTCCGGATTGGCCAAGTAATCATCCGTTGCATCTTGTATCGCCGATTTGGCGCAGAAATCATATTCGGCGGGCGGACGCATTATGGCTTCGGCGGCGTCAGTCCATCCGGCCGTAATTCCTAAAATAATTGTCAAAATCATTATGTCAACGGCAAAATTCCAGTTGACTTTCATGGTCCCTCCTCATTGTAAAAGAGCGTTATTTCAGCCGTGAGCTGGCAAAATCAGGATGGCCGCGAAGAAAACTTTTTGCGTCCATCTCTTTTCCGCCCTCAAGCTGGAGAGATTTAATTACTAAATAACATTTAGAAGTTTGTATGGCAATTTGGTTATTAACAATTTGGATTTTACCTGGCAGTAAATAATCTAAATCATTGCTTCTACAAACCCTACAAGGACGCACCTTGTAGGGAGGTTCGGCATTTAAAATGTTTAAAATACGGCCGTTCCAGGTTGTCCAAGTTCCCGGTTCGGGATTGAGGGCGCGAATTTGGTTGTATATTTGTTCGGCGGTTTGCGGCCAGCTTATTTTCCCGTCTTCCCGCGAAAACATTTTAGTAAAGGTCGCTTCCGAGTGATTTTGCGGTTTTGGTTCAACCACGCTGTTTAGATAACCCGGCAAGGTTTCAATCAATAATTTTGCCCCCAGTTCGGCCAGTTTTTTTTCCAATTCCTTGCGGTTTGAAAATTGAAAATTGAAAATTGAAAATTCTCGCTTTGCGAGAATCGGTCCATGGTCGACTTCCTCATCAGCCAGCATAATGGTAACGCCGGTTTCTTTTTCCCCGTTTAAAATTGCCGATTGGATGGGGGAGGGTCCCCGGTACTTGGGGAGAAGCGAAGGGTGGATATTAACAAAACCGTATTGGGGCAAGCCCAGATAATCTTTGGGGATTATTTTTCCGTAAGCGACTATGACGCAAAGGTCGGGTTTCAATTCTTTAAATTTTTGGAGAAATTCAGCGTCTCTCTTGAGAGAGACCGGCTGGAAAACGGGGATGGAATTTTGTCGGGCTAAAACTTTTACCGGCGGGGGAGTCGATATTTTTCTGCGTCCGAAAGGCTTATCGGGGGCGGTAACGGCGGCAATAATTTGGTATCCGTTTTTTATTAAAAACTGAAACGCCGGAATTGAAAATTCCGGCGTTCCGAAAAATATTATTTTGATTTTATCGGTCTCCATCCGTAATTAAGCCGCTTTTTCCTCTTCGGCTTTTTCAAGCGCGTTTTCCCATGTTTCAAGCTCTTCCGTTTGTTCTTTCTCCTTCTTCGTTTCAATCGGTTGTCCCCATGGCACTTCTTTCAGGCCTTCAGGGGTTTTGATGAATCTTTTTACTTTTTGGTCTTCTTCTTGTTCCGGCAAGTTATCGGTTTTTTTCTCAACCGGAGTAGACTCCCAAGTTCCTTTTTTATAAATTTTTGGTCCTGATTCAAAGCTCATGAATTAGCTTGTTAATTGTCATTTTATTGATTGAATTATCAATCCAATAAGCTAACAATTAACAATTAACAATTAACAATTAACAATTAACAATTAATTTTATTTTATCACTTTTTGTCTTTTATCACAATACCGTTCAGATGGTCGGTTTCGTGCTGTAAAACTCTTGCCAAAAATCCCCGCGCTTTGAATTTTATTTTATTTCCGTTTTCATCCAAGGCTTTGATTTGTATTTTTTTTGAACGGCTAATGGAAGCGTAATATTCGGGAATGGAAAGACAGCCCTCTTCCAATTCATCGCATTCGCGGGAGCGGCTGGTGATTTCCGGATTTATGAAAGCGTCG
>MGJJ01000004.1:0-13284 GCA_001794205.1 Candidatus Yanofskybacteria bacterium RIFCSPHIGHO2_01_FULL_44_22
TCAGGAGCATAAGGAGCTTTAGCGGTGAGCTTGCCTTTTACAAATTTGATATTCCCGCCCTTGGGGTCAAACTGGAATACCGCGGCAACCTGATTCAACAAATCAACAACTTCTCCCCGATACGGGAATTGAGTGGTTATCGTTTCGGGAACAAACGGGTCGGAAGAAACATCATATTTAAATTCATAATCTCTGTCGGCAAAAAGCTGACCGTTGTCATAATAGAGACGGAAAAGATAACTTTGAATATTAAAATCTATCATGATATCTGTTTGAGCATAAATTAAAATTGGAACAGAAATAACCAGTGCAAATAGAAAAATACCAAGAAAAAATTGTTTATTAAAATTAAATTCCATAAATATCATTTTATTTAATATTGTAAATGAATGGGCGATGCTCCGCATCTACCGGGATTGCCGCCGCAGGTGGCGGGACACGGTGAACCGGGCGAACTAATCTCAACAGTATATCTCCCCCTATCGCCGCTACCCGCACTCGTGGCTCCACTCATCCCCAAGCTGTTTAAAATACCGCACGCTTTTTTAAGATTTTCACCAGAAAGTCCGCCTAAATCCACCGCATGACCGTTAAAATGGGCGCAACTATTGTGCCTATCGGTTGGGCACATTGCTTCGGCAATCCGATAACCAATACCCGCGCTATTAAATGCAGGCAATAATTTGCCGTTAAGAAAATCAGCCATGCTTTGAGCCGCCTGAAGAGATGTGCCGCTTATCGGCTTGCAGTCGGGACATTTACCCGCATCGGAACAAGAACCCAAAACAAGTCCTTGTACATTACAAGTCAGACCGGCCATTGTTCCAATCGTTAAAGAATATGTTTTGCTTCCGGTCAGAGGCGTGGGGCTGGTAGAATCTTTGACTTGCGCCGTAAATGTGAACGAGCCGGTAGTTTGAGCGGTTTGACCGTAAACTTGCCCGTCGTCAAAACTGAAACCTCCAGGCAGGCTGCTTGCGTCGGTCGCAGACCAGTCATAAGGAGATTGACCTCCTGAAACGGAAATTGCCTGCGAATAATACTGGTCGGGTATTACATCCGGCAAAGTATCCGGAGAAATGGTCAGGTCTCCCGTTGTGGAAGTCGTTCCCTGTTCAGTGTATGTGCATTTAAACTTGTTCCAGTCGGTGACGATGTTCACGGTTTCTTTGGTGCCGTCGGCTTTTGTGATTTCAATTGAATCCTGCGCCACGCTCATCATTATCGTGTTGGTAATCAGCCAGGAAGCTAAAATAACAAGCACACCGTAAAAAGTGGTTTTAAAAATTTCTTTCCCCCTTGAAAGAAGGGCGGGGTTGGCGCCACCCATTAAAATCAAAAAACCTCCCCAAATAAACAGGCCGGCGGCAACCGGCGGCATCAGTCCCATTAAAACAAAATCGATGATGTTGCGGCCAAGATGAAAAAGTTCGCAGGGATTGCAGGGTTCGGGATTAACTGAAGTGCCGCACGGCACAAGCGGCCACCAGGAAGGAGCGGCGGAAACAAAATTTGGCAGAAGCAAAAAAAATGCCGCAGACAAAACAATGACTTTCAACGCTCCTTTTTGCATAAAGTAAAATTTAAATATTCCAAGAGCTACCTGGCCTGTCTTTTTTGTTTTGCCATCAAAACCGTCACTCTTGATTCGGCGCTTGAAAGCGCTTCTCTGACCGACGATTTTCCGAAATTAACATTGTCTATCATGTCGGCAAAAATACCTTCAATCGTTACCTGGTCAATTTGATACCAGGATTTGGCCGTCAGCGCCTGAACCGCGAACAGTCCCAAATCAATGTCGGTTCTTTGGAGGTCTATCAAATCGCGCCGGGCCGCCGGACGCTGGCTCGCGTTAAGATATGCCGTTGCCCCTTCCCTTGAAACAAGATAAGCGATAAATTTCCAAGCATCATCCGATTGTTTGGAAGCATTGGAAACTCCCACCGCCCAATAATTGGCGTAGTTTTTAATGTCGGAGCTGGAAATCTGGGGCATTGGCGCGACGCCAAAATTGAGCCGCGGCGCTTTGGCTTTCAAAATCGAAGCTTGGTGGGCATAATTGAACATCATTGCCACCTCGCCCTGCGCAAAGGCGTCTATGGAATAATGACGGGAGTCGTTCCAGGCGTAGGTGCTTACTCGCGGATTGGCAAAATCGGTATAATATTTCAAGGCCGTTTCGCCGACAGTCAAACCGCTGACCGCATTGGCAAAAGTGGCGGAAGCGTTGTCCGAATCAGTCATTTTTACTCCGCTCTGAAGCATCAAGGCCATCAGAATGTCGGTGGAGCGGTTTATGTTTTTGGCCGTTCCCATGGCCGCGCCGGACTGGACAATATTGCCGGCAGAGTCAAGCTTCGTAAGCAGTCCGATATCGTCGTTAAATTCTTCCCAATCTGTCGGCGGTCTGGTGATGCCGGCGGAATTAAACATGTCTTTGTTGTAATAAAGCGCCAAAGTGTCCGCGTACAACGGCAAAGCGTAAATCTGTCCGCCTGAAACAAGGTCGTTGTAAGCGACTTCTACAAATTGGTCTTTAAAACTTGAGAGCGTGAAAAGCGGCGCCTTGAGACCCTTTATCTGGGCCGGCAGGGGTTTCAGTTTGTCGCCGTGTTTGGGTAGCCAGGCGTTGCCGACCATAAAAATATCCGGTCCGGTCCCGGCCGCCAATGCGTCAATCAGGCTCCTTTCGTAGTCTTCATACGAAAACCTCCTGTAAAAAATTTTTACGTTTGATTTCTGCGATTGCTGTGATTGCTGATATCCCCTGATGGCGCCGGTAAAAGCTTCGCTGTCGTCAAATACTCCCCAAAATTCCAGATTGACGGGCTGGCCGGAGCTTCCGCCCATCCCCCGCAAAACCAAAATAATCGTTATAAATATAACGATTGCGATTAAGCCGACTAAAATGTAGAAAATTTTATTGGTATTCACTCAATCAATTATTTTTTGCGAAGACCATGCCGTAATGAAAACTGCCGGCGTTTATATCTTTTTGAAAAACAAACATGCCGGCCGGAGCCAGAGAGCGCATTTCTCCGTTTTCCATTCGCAGTTCGTCAGGCGGACCAAATCCGCCCGTTCCTTTTTTCCAATCGATTATTATCATTGAACCGCCGGGTTTTAGCACTCTTGCCGCCTCGTTGATGACATCGGTTTTTTTTGACGATTGAAATAAAATATTCGCCAGCAGAACAATGTCCTGTGAATTGTCCGGCAGACGCGAACCCCCGAGAACTTCAAGATTCGCCCTTATGGTTTCTATGTTTTCCAAACCGGCCGCTTTGGCTTTGGCGCGAACGCTGTCCAAAGGCGGCTCCTGCACATCAAGCGCGTAAACCTTGCCGTCTTTGCCGACATTTTGACCAAGTAAAATTGTAAAATAACCCGCGCCGGAACCGAAATCAGCGATACTCGCGCCCTCGCTTATCCCGAATTCGGAAACTATTTTTCCGGGATCCAAAAACCCGCCCATTCCGACTGTTGTGTTGGCTTGAGAAATATCAGATGTGTTATCCAGCATCTCTTTATTTTAACACATTCAACGAGTACAACTAATCAACAGCTACTACGGATTACGAATAATTTATTTTAATTTGTAAATTGGCAGTAAGCTAAAATACCACCACCGAGGCCAAACCATCGCCGGAGTCCAATCTCATCACTCTTACGCCTTGAGTGGCTCGGCCCAATACTGAAATACTGTCTACGGTAGTTCTGATAACCTGCCCCTTGCGAGACAAAGCAATCAAATCTTTATTTTCTTCGGAAATGATATGGGCGGAAACCAGATTGCCGGTTTTGGGAGTAATCTTTGCGGTTTTTATCCCGTGGCCGCCGCGCTTTTGCAATTTGTAAAACTTCAGGTCGGTTCTCTTGCCGTAACCGTTCGCCATCACTACAAGTATTCTCAATCCCTTTTCCACCCCGGAAGGAACGACATCGGCGCCGACAACTTTTTGTCCTTTATCAAGACGGATTCCTATCACGCCGCCCGCGCCCCGGCCCATCGGCCGGACATCTTTTTCCTTGAATCTGATGGAGTTGCCTTCTGCCGAAACCAGCATTATCTGGTCATTGCCGGAAGTGGACAGCACCCAACCCAGCTGGTCATCACCCTTTAATTTAATGGCGGCTATTCCGTTGCGTCTTACCTGCGCAAAAGCATCCAGGTCAACTTTTTTGATAACGCCGTTTGCCGTTGCCATGAACAAATAGCCCTTGCGTTCTTTTTCTTCTTTGGATATCGGAATAACGGCGGTAATCATATCCGTCGGACTCACTTGCAGAAAATTCACAATCGCTTTGCCTTTTGACTGGCGCGACGCTTCCGGAATATCGTATCCCTTGGTTTGGAAAACCTTTCCCGTATTGGTGAAAAAGAGAATATTGTCGTGAGTATTGGCAAGGAAAAATTGGGAAACCACGTCTTCCTCTTTTGTGGCAATGCCGATTAAACCCTTGCCGCCTCTTTTTTGGGCTTTTAATTCTTCGGGCGGCATTCGTTTAATGTAGCCCCCGCGGGTAAGCATAAACAGCGAGTCCTCCTCCGGAACCAATTCTTCTTCCCCTATTTCTTTAAGCGGAGATTTGATTATTTTGGTTCTTCGTTCGTCGTTATACTTTTCTTTTATTTCAGTAAATTCTTTTTTCACTGCGGCCAAAATTTTCTTGGGGCTGGCCAGCAAATCTTCCAGTTCGGCTATCAGCGCCATTTTTTCTTTCAGCTCGTCGTTGATTTTCTTTCTTTCCAAACCGGCTAAAGCCTGCAATTTCATTTCCAAAATTGCGGTCGCTTGTTTGTCGGAAAACTTAAACTTTTTGATTAAATTGTTAAAGGCGTCTTCTTTGGACTCCGATGATTTTATAATTTTGATAATTTCGTCAATATGGTCAAGCGCCCTCTTCAGGCCTTCCAAAATGTGAGCCCGGTCTTTGGCTCTCTGCAATTCAAAACGGGCTCGCCTGGTAATTACTTCCCGGCGATGAGCGATGAATTTTTCCAAAAGCCCCTTGAGGCCGAGAATCTGCGGTTGAATACCGTCAACCAAGGCCAGCATATTGAAGTGAAACGCTTTTTGCAGTTCGGTATATTTAAAAAGCTGGTTCAGCACCTTTCTCGGAAAAGCATCCTGTTTTAAATCTATTGCTATCCGCAGACCGTCTTTATCCGATTCGTCGCGGACGTCTTTAATGCCCTCTATTTTTTTCTCTTTGACCAGGTCGGCGACTTTCATTATCAGCTCGGCTTTGTTGACCTGATACGGTATTTCGGTGACGATAATCTGAAATCCTTTTTTGCTCTCAATAATATCCGCTTTCCCCCTCATCACCACCGGCCCGCGGCCGGTGGCATAGGCGTTAGCGATGTCGTTCTCGTTATAAATGATTCCGCCGGTTGGAAAATCGGGGCCTTTGACGAATTGGAGAAGGTCTTTGATTTCAGCGTCGCCGTTGTCAATCAAAAAGGACAACGCGTCTAAAACTTCGCCAAGATTATGGGGCGGAATGTTGGTGGCCATTCCGACGGCAATGCCCATTGAGCCGTTAATCAGGAGATTGGGAATTCTTGTCGGCAGAACCACCGGTTCTTTGCTTGTGCCGTCAAAATTATCCATGAAATCAACCGTATCTTTGTCTATGTCGGCCAAAAGCGGTTCCGAAATGGGAGACAATTTTGCTTCAGTATAGCGGTACGCTGCAGCGGAATCTCCATCGATTGAATTATGAACAAAAATTCCTGTCGCTAAAGCAAAATTATGCGTACCGTCAATGGTTAAATCATAAACATCTTCTTTTCGGTTAATAGTCTCTATTCTTTTAACTTTGTGGTTTTGGGTCAGATCTTGGAGCAATAGCGCATCATCGCCCTTATAATATTTATTGATGCCCGTTTCCCACAATGTAGCGCGGCCATAACCATATATTTTAGTTCTTAACCGTTCATATAATTCCCGATTTAACATTTTGTAATTTTCAAATGTTTCTCGGCATATTTTGAGAAATTTAACTTTTCCGGTATTGTTAGTAATCCGCTTTTGATTGGCGGCAACAATTTTCCCGTGGAACAACGACCGATATTCCGGATTTTGCCAAAGCCGTTTCAATGTCTTAGACGCCCTTTGAGAAAATTCTACTCTCTTTTCAGGATGATTTTTGATATATTCTTTATTTGCCTCGCTTAGCATCACTCGCATTTTTTCCCGATATGCCGGATTTTTCCAATTATGGAAATTACGTTCAGAAATCCTTTTGGCATAATTTTCTCTGTTAATCGGGTTAGCCCAAAATTCTTTCCGCCCCGCGGCAATCTTTTCTCTATAATCGGAATTTTTATGCTGGCCTGCGGCTTGCTCGTAATGTATTTGCCAATGCTCGCCCCACCGCACTCTTTTTATATTTTCAGGATTATTATTAAGCTTGTTAAAATCCAAATGATGCCTCACTCGTCCGGCTTTTTTTGAATATACTCCGTTCGTCAAATTGTAATTATCCGCTAAATGATGGGCCGGAATCCATTCGCCTGTTTTATTTTGGCGTATTAAAAGATAACCCTCTCTGTTAATACGGTCGGTTTTTACTGAAAACCGCTGATAAAGAGGCATCAACGAATTTCCTGATTTTAAACTTTGGGCTTCCCCATAAGTACCGTCCCGCAACATGAATAAATGATTGGGGGTGCATCTAATTTCTTCATCATTATCCAAAATTACTTTCATAATCTCGGTTTTCTTTCTTGTCATTCTTGGTGTTTTTATCTCGGCAACGGAAATTAAACCCAAAGAGTTCACCGTATAAGTGTAATTTTTTTTACCGGTTTTATGTTCTTTTATTAAATCTTCAAAGCTTAATTCGCGTCCGTCAGTTAACTTGACCTTGGTGTCTTTTGTAAAACAGCCGAAATTACCTTGGCCCGTAACCAGCGGATAGCGCAAAGAAAAATTCTGGGCCATGCGAACCATCGAATCGTAAGCGGCCGTATCGCCATGGGGATGATAATTACCGATAACGTAGCCGACCACTTTGGCCGATTTTTGGGTTTTGGCGCTCGGCCGCAGACCCATTTCATGCATGGAATACAAAATCCGGCGATGAACCGGCTTTAACCCGTCACGAACGTCAGGCAGAGCGCGCGAAACTATCACGCTCATCGCGTATTCCAAATATGATTGCTGGACTTCCTGGGTTATTTCTCTTGGTTTGATTTCCTGCATTGATAACACTTACAATGGGCATCTTTGCATACTGACATGCAAAGATGCCCATTGTAAGCAGCCACTTAAAAAGTTTTCGCTACTTCTTCCCAGCCACAGGCAACAGATAGGCCTTCGCTGGCGTTTCAGGTTGGTTTAATTCGGCCGGTAAAGGCGTTTCGATAATCTTATTTTTAAAATTGAAAAGGCCGAGCGCCGCCGCTTTCAGGTCTCTGCCGGTTTGGCTTAAATTACTGAACAGAGAGGGCAGATTGCGGCCGGCCGAATCGTTTTTGGCGTAAAGGTCGCCGAATTTCTGCCGTCCTCCGGCAAAAAATTTCTGCTCCGTCTCGCGGTCGGGGTTAAGCATTACGTAAATGTTTTTCTCAAACGAGCGAAACCAAATCATGCCCACCAGCGATACGGTGATTATCGTGCTTAACAGGAACATTATTTCTCTTGCTCCCTGCGATTGATTTTTAATATCTTTAAAAAATGACATTCTTTGTCACTGCCAATTTACAAATCTTTACGAATCTACAAATTAAAATAAAGTATTCGTATATTGGTATTCATTCGTAAATTAGTAGTAATTACATACCAAACATCACCAATTTCATTTCTTCTGCCGGCAAAAGCTTTTTTGCTGTTTTAAATTTGTCAACTTTTTCCGGAGTCAAACCAAGTTCTTTGACGAATTTTTCCGGTCCATCAAGGTCAATTTTAACATCTTTCAATTTGTAATGCATCGGAATGATAATCTTCGGCTCAATCTGACTTATCGCCTCAACCGCCCCTTTGGCATCAAGGGTGTATTTGCCGCCCACCGGAACCATCAGGATATCAATGTCGCCTATTTCTTCCACCTGCTTGTCGGTGAGCTTGTCCTGTCCCAGGTCACCCAAATGACAGACCAGCATTTCTTCGGTTTTAATTATGTAAATCGTATTGAGTCCCCTTTCCCGGCCTTCCGATTTATCGTGAAAAGAGGGAATGCCTCTTATATAAACGCCGCTTCTCTCATACTCGCCCGGCGTATCGATTAAAAATGAGTCCGGCCCGAGTTCTTTCGTATTGTTGTGGTCATAGTGCTGATGGCTCACCAAAACAATGTTGTCTTTGATTCTCGGCGGCCGTAAGCCTATTTCTTGGGAAAAAGGGTCAATCAAAATACTAACTTCTTTGGCCTCAATCCGGAAACAACTTTGTCCAAACCAGCTTATTGTCATGCGTTAAGAATATCAAAAATTTAGGAGAAGAGCAACGGTTTGTATTAGTTCCCGGGGATTCACCCGGGCAAGGCCCGGGAGTATCAATTTAACTCCCAGCCCCCGCCTCTTATTCAAAACGTCGGAGGCAAGCCAGGGCTTGATTTATTGCGCAGCAATTTGCATTTTTTAAAATTATCCTGTATTTTTATTAAACATTATGACAGAGGCCCAAACAATGCCAATCAAATCCATGAAAGACCTCCTTTCCAGGGAGGAATTCTTTTTGCCCAAACCGGGCAATATTTTAAGCGGCCAGATTATCAGTGTTTCCAAAGACAGCGTTTTTGTCGACCTCGGCCCTATCGGTATCGGCATAGTTTATCCCGGCGAATTTTACGACAACCCCGACCGGATGAAAACATTCAAATCCGGGGATAAAATCTCGGCCATGCTCATCGAGCTGGAAAATGACGACGGCTACCGCGAACTTTCTTTGAGAGCCGCCCAAATGACCACTGCCTGGCAGGATATAAAAGAAAAAAAAGAAAACGGAGAAATAGTCCCCGTTACGGTGATTAACATAAACAAGGGCGGGTTGATTGTGGAAGTTAGCGGCGTGCAGGGTTTTCTGCCGTTGTCCCAGCTATCGGCTGAACACTATCCTAAAGTCGGCGGCGGCGACACCGGTAAAATCGTCCAAGCCCTTCAAAAATTCAAGAATCAGGAATTGAAAGTTAAAATAATCGATTTCTCGGAGGCGGAGAATAAACTTATCGTTTCCGAAAGAGCCATCCAGGAAGAATCTTTAAAAGAAGAGCTGGCCAAACTTAAAGTCGGCGACACCGTAGAGGGCGAAATTACGGAAGTGACGGACTTCGGAGCTTTTATCAGAATGGGGAACGGCCTGGACGGATTGATTCACTCTTCGGAAATTGACTGGAAATTCGTGGAAAATCCGCGCGAAATTCTGCATAGCGGGGAAAAAATCACAGCCAAAATTATCAGCTTGGAGGGCGGACGAGTCGCTTTGTCCCTTAAGGCTCTTAAAGAAGACCCCTGGCTGGACATTGAAAATAAATATCAGGCCGGCCAGAAAGTGAAAGGTAAAGTTATAAAAATAAAAAATGCCGGCGCGTTTGTGGAACTGCCGGGCGTAAACGGTTCGTCCATAGTCGGCTTTGTGCCGGCCGCGGAATTGGGCGGCCGGACTCCGGCTGAATTTTTTGAAACCGGAAAAGAATACAACTTAGCTGTCGTCAGCATAGACCCAAAGGAGCATAAACTCGCTCTCACCCCGGAAGCGACTCGCCTCGTTTCCGACGAGTCGGAACAGGCAAAAACGGAAACGACGGAGCAAGCGGTAAAATAATAGAAAAGCTCCGCCGCAAGCGGAGCTTCCAAGAATCAGCCCTGATTTAGACCCAACTCCTTTTCCATCCAGATTCTCCATTCTTCGTCTTCTTCTCGGATGATTTTAGCGTTGGTTTCAAAATCGATTTCCACTTCCTCTTCTTGCTTTTCCGACCGAAGTTTTTCATATCCCCTTATCCGCTCAATTTCGTCCCTGAACAGATGATACAGGATATCGCTGTCCACCATTTCCAGTTTACGCCGAATCATTTCTTCCATTAGTTCGTACCAAACACGAGGATGGATACCGAATCCTCCGGACGGAAACCTCCCGTCTCCCGCGCCGACCGGAAAGACCAGTCGCCACGACGGATGAATCAGGCGGCCGATACACTGCTTCGCTTGTTTGTGCTGGCGCAAGTACCGGTCTATTTTTGAAATGGACAGCAGGTCACGGCGTACGTGCGACCAGTATGGCAGTTTGTCCCGGGTTGGCCCCGCTCCCCAGTTTTGTCCGCCAAACGCAACCGAGAACGGTTCAGCCAGGTCAAACCATTCCGCAATATCCACTTCATTCCGTTCCCGGATTGGAACGACGGCGAGAGATTTTACTTCCCCCCCAACCGTTACCACCCGATGGCCGTTACGAAAGAAGTATTCGTTAAGTTTCAATTGGCCGTCGGGAATCATAATTTCAATGTCGGTATAGCCGCTCTCATCGGTCACCTCGCGCAGACCGCAAGCGGCAATCTTTTTTTCTTCGTCGGAAAGAGTGTCATTTAAAAGTATGGGGTGCGCCGGGTTGACCTCCTTCAGGTGTTCCAGCTCATCGTCTTCCATCCCGCCGCCGCCGTTCCCGAATCCAGCCGGTTTCGGCCGACCGCCGTACATCGGAATATCGGGCACGATATCCTCGAGCAAGTTGTGGACCATCAGAATTTTCGTCCGTTCAAAAGGATGAAAGGTCACAACCTGAACGGTGGTTCCGGCCGCGACAACAGCTTCATTTGCCGGAACTGTCGCCGTTTCAATCTCAATTGTTTGCATTTTGAAAGAACCTCCTTCTTTCTTTTTCTTGTTTAAGATTATACCCTTCATTATTGTACGGGTCAATACTTGACGATTTAAATAAAATTAGTTAAAGTAATCAGGACGAGAGGGGGCCGTGGAAAAATCCTTTTCAAAAAAGAGTTTTTCCACAGCACCTTGCCAATTTGGTTCGGTTTGGAGCGACTTTTCGCGCGTCATTTTCGACAATTTCACTTCATAACGACACGGGGTGTCGTTATGTTAAAGAAGGGAGAAAAAAACAAATGGCTTCTTTGATTTTCGGCGGGGGCGCCAATGAAGTCGGCGCCTCGCACAAGGTTTACGTTTTTGACGACGGAACGGTCTTCGCAATTGATTGCGGCTTGCGTCCGACCGGGTTTGATTCCGACATTTCCTGTCTTTTCGACGGCAAACTCAACGGTAGCCAAGACTCAAAAAACCAGTTGGACCCGTCTTCGATTGAAGCCTTTCCGACATGTCAAACTTCGCCCGACATGGACATCGTCCCGCTTGTTGATTTCCTGTTGCTCACCCACGGCCATTTCGACCACGTCGGCGCCGTTATTTACCTCGTTAAAAAGAACCCTCGAATTATAATCTACGCCACCGCGCCGACGCGGGAATTCTGCAAGTTCCACTGGTTCACCACCATAGACTTGGCCGAACGGAAAAAACTGGAACCGCCTTACTCTCCGGCAGATGTCGAACTTGCTCTTTCTCGGATGATGATTATCGCTCCGTCGGTCGGCGTAGCGGTCAATCCGGTCAAGGTCAATGACAATCTCTCCTTCATTCCCATATCGGCCGGGCATACTCTCGGCGCCGTTTCCTGTTTCCTCGTCTACAAAAACGAGGCAGTCGGTTTCGATACCGGGGATATCTCTTTCGCCGACACAAGAACTGTCCAAGCGGCCCCGCGGCTCAAGTGGAACGACGGATTGAGATTTATGGTTGTCGATTCGACCCGCATCGGCGAGACCAATCCTCCCCGCAAGAAAACGGAGGCCGAATGCATTGAAACCGTACGCAACGCTTTCGCCGAAGGGAAATTCATCAGATTTCTGACTTATGCAATCGGACGCTCCCAGGAAGCTTATGAACTCGCCCGCGAGGCCTGTCCGGATGCGCCAATTTTTATTGACGGAGCCGCCCGCGAAATATCCGAAGTCTTTCTTCAAAACAACGCGATGAGCAGTGATGCCGCCAAACACTTTGTCGGCGACAAAAAGGAAAGATTCCAAATTATCAACGGAATAAAACCGAACATCGTCATCGCGCCCTCGGCGATGAGATTCGGCGGCTGCGCGCGGCTTTACGCCGAGGAAGGAATTTCCAGAAGCAACCATTTGTTCATTTCTCTCGGCTATCTTGACCCGCATTCGCCGGAATACTCTTTCTTTGAATCGGAAAAGGGTTCGGTGTTCAAGTTCGGTCCCGACGCAATTCCGCGATTCTGCGACGCCGAAAGATTAAACCTGACCGGCCATTGCGACGGCAACAATGTTTTGGAAACGAAAGACCGAATGAAACCGGAGATGACGATTCTGAATCACGGCGACAATGCCAAAATGGAGAAGTTCATCGCTGAACATCCTGGCGAAGGCTTCGTCAAATCCGAAAACGGAAAAGAGCTTAAACTGTTCTGAACCCCGCGCTTCCGTGACAGCTCCACTGTCACGAGATTTTGCGGGGTTTTTCTTTTTACCGCAAAAGGAGCATTTTGTTGTTAATAATCTGCGGACTAACGACACCCCGTGTCGTTATGCGCCCCGTGTTGCAAAGCTATTGAACCATAACAGTAAGTTGACAAAAGAACCACTTTGATATAAAATAATACCCATCAGGAAAAGGCTCGCTATTTTACAACTTTTTTCAAAAAGGAGGAAAGAAGGGAAGGAAAAGACAGCGCGCAAGAGCGCGCCGGCAAGCCAACAAACAAACAATGTTTTTCGTTTTTCCCGCCCAGACTGGAGCGGGAGAGGAGGACCGAAATGGCTACCCTGGCCGAAAAAATGGCATCGGCATTATCCAATGCCGAGATGGAAAAACAAGCCGTCAAGACCGCAAAGGCCCAGGCGGCGGCAACACCGTTGGCACCACAGCCCGCACCCGCGGCTCCCCGGGCAGTCGAGGATATCCTCGCCGCCCGAGAAGAGAGGCGGGAGCGACTGAACCGCTTGATGGCAAATCAGGCGGTGTCGGATGAAATCCTCGACGCGTTCGAGGAACTCGCCCGGCAAAGAAAGGAACTCGCGTCCTTTCTTGCAACCTGCGACGAAGGACGCAGAGTGGGGGTTGATGTTGACCCACAGGAAGTACGGGAGACGGAGGTCATTCTCCGCGAGGTAGAAAACGATGTCGAGACATTGAAGAAACGTTTTGGCATCACCCTGTCGGAGAAGCTGATTGTCCGACAGAAGAACCGCCTTATCGCGGCGAGCCTTGCCAAAACGCTCGCCGTTCTCGACCCGTCGGCCGTG
>MGJJ01000004.1:13294-21855 GCA_001794205.1 Candidatus Yanofskybacteria bacterium RIFCSPHIGHO2_01_FULL_44_22
CCGGGCCGATTGCCTGGGAAGGCAAGAAGTTCGGACCAACGGGCGCCCCGCTTGAGCAGGTTGCCCTCTCCAAGAATATTTGTGTCTTCGTCAAAGATTTCGCGCAGACGAACGATGCGCGAAAAAAGATGTCCCGCGACGCAACCATGGAACGGGTCAAGCCGTTCCTCATCGGCACCGTACGAACAACCGGAATCGGTAAAGACGGGAAAGAAGAGCTCCTCCCATCGGAGCTCGACTTGGTGAAAAGTGACCCAGGCCTAACTCGTTCTTTGACGGGCTTCCTGTCAGGAAAGGGGGAAAGGACCCTTGTCCCCGTCCAAAACGACGAGGAGCATGGGGGAGGGTTTCTCGGAGAAATCCTCCTGGAGAGAAGCGGGGGGAAGGTCATCTACACCAAAGCTACCGGCGGGCGGCTCTGCGACTTGCTTTTCTTTTGGTACGACAAACAGAAGAACGAAAGCAAGTTGCGAAAGTCAACAGAACTCTCCATCAACAAGTTGGACATTTCCGGCGTAAAGCCGGACTTGCTCCGCAAGGCGATGGAAGCCAAACTCGCCCGCGAGCGGGAATCAGCCGAACGGAGAGAAACGGCACACGAGCTTTGCGATGTGTCTAAGCTCACTGACCCACTCACTTTCACCGACCTCGTCGCCGGCAAAGTGGGTACTTGTCCGGTAAATATCCTCTGGACGGTTGACGAGAGGGACGTCCCGCTCATCCTCCACATAGAGAGTGACGGGGGAAACTTTTCCGTCACCAAAACTGTTCAGGGCATTCCGGAAAAAGTGGGGTGGCTGAAGGAGTTCACAAAACCCCACCCGCTCGATGTTCTCACCACCGACCGGCGGTGGAAGGCCGTCGGGGCACTCAACCAGCCGAACGAACGCGACTGGCAGCTTCAAAAGGTCGCCAAAGAGAAAGAAGCGATTTTCCTGACAAAGGAAAATTGCGACAATTTTCTGGGGTTGGAGGGGGTAGACGACTCCTATGTCGTCTACGCAGATAGGTACAATGGCCCCGACAAGCCGAAGACACCGCAGGGCTTCGTCTTCGAAAGGACCAGCCGGTCCTTGAGGGTGAAGTTTGCGGTTCCGGGAGCTTCGACCTATACCATTGCCGATGAGGCGGCGGGAGAAGCCGAGTTGCCTCTCGAGGACCTGCCGCGACGAGTCCGAGCCATTCTCTGTAGCGTCTTCATGAGACTCCACAGTCTCTATGGCAAGGAAGGGTTGGAACAGGTACCGGAGTACCTCAAACCCAAAGCTTCCACCAACGACGGGAACAGCCACAACAGCAGCTCCCGCCAGGAGGAGGAACAGAAGGAATAGCTCTTTTTCCGCGCAATGCGGAATACCCCACACACAACCACCCGGTTGTGTGTGGGGTTGCTTTTTTTTATAAATAGTGTATAATAAACCAAACACGGTTCTCTGACAACATCAAACCATTCATAACAGGTCAGACCTGTACAGGTCTGACCTGTTATACCCAAAAAAAAGGAGGGGGAGAAATGGAAGGATTTAAAGGCGTAGTGATGCTTTATCACTCGCCGATTGACAAGATTTGCGCCAAGGTTGTCCCGGAAAGACACCTTGGCCACCTATTACCAGTGGGAGAGTACTACGGAAACCCCGTATGCTCCGTCCAACAAATGCTGGAATGGGAAGAACAGGGGTTGTTCCCGATTGACATCGGGGACGAGAAGTACAATCGAGGTTCGGCCGGTTCAGCCACAGAGATGGTAATGAACATCCTAAAACTGGTACCATCTGTGGCTGAAAAAAAACTGATTGAGATTCTTAGACGGAATAACAAGACCGGCTATCTCAAAAGTTTCCATTTTTCGGTCTCGTGGCTTATCCGCGAGCTCTACGAGCTCGACGGGTATGACCAAACTGAAATTATCGAACGGGCCGGCCGGGTCGTTCATGCCTTCCTCGCCGTTGAAGACATGGCGGAAGCGGCCACGGAAGTGGACAGCGCAACAGACACAGAACCACTCCGGGTAATGCGCGACATTACCAAGAATTGCAACGACGCCCCCTTTACGGTGGGCCGGTTCCTGCGGGATTTGGAAAGACTGGGCCATCCCGTTGACGAAATCCGGAAGGAATGCGAGTGGTGGTTCGGAGGATTCTCGGACGTTAAGACTGTGCTTGAAAAAGCACAGGATGAATACGCCGCCATGCCGAAAACTAGGTTCCCTGCCGGCAACTTCCGAGCAACTTTCGTTACGACTAACAACTACTTCGTTTCCAAAGTCGCCGCCCGCGACCCGGAAACGGATATTCTGCTGGTTCGACGAAGTACGGGCCACACGGCCTTTCTGCCCCGCGAGTTGGATATTTCCGACCTCGCCAGGGAAATTAAGGCGTTGGAACCGGACGACCGGTGGTACCACCACCAAGGGCCGGGCCAGCTTATCAACGGCGGGAAGGTGTACGGGGGGGCGGAATACGAGGCGGCAAAACCCACTGCCCTTTCCAATGAAAAACTGACAGAGCTTCTGCAACGCTTCCCGCCGCAGAAGCGAATGGTCGCCCGCCAACCCTCCCAGTCAAGCCGTCGTTTCTACCGGCGGTAGAAACGACAAAGCCCCGGACAGCTTACACAGCTTGTTCGGGGCGTTTTCTTTATAGAACGAGAAAATTGACGTTTTCCATTGTTCTGATTTTTGATGCTTCTTTATGTTTTCTTATCTGCCCGGCAAGTTTTTTGGAAAACCTCCTCTGGTTAGACAGAAAGAGCAGGATAAATCTCTCTGCCTCTCTTTCTTCACCGAACAGAATAAGAAACTTATCAAGAAACTTCTTCTCGCCCGCCGTCAGGTCTTCTCTTCGAAGTTCCGGCAGAACAAGACCAAGAAAAACGGAAGACGGATTGAGACCGCCGGCCAGTTTCTTGGCCAACTCGACGTCAATGTCGTCAAGCGGAAGTTTGGCGGTGGTAAAAGAAAAGAAAAACAATTCGTCCGACACGGCGCCGGCATCGGCATCATCATAGAATACGAACGCCAATCTTTCTTTCCCCCATTGAAGAAGCGGTTTCAGAAACAGCCTTTCGTATCGGCCGAGAAACCCTTCTTCAAACCTTATTTCGGGTAAAAAATCCGGCCAAAGCTTTTGGGCGGCAAAGAGTAATTCGTTGCGGGTGAATTCCAGCTCCCGGATTTCCCATCCGGCCGGAATATCCCGGACGAATTCCGTTTGGCCGAGAGGCAGAATAAGTACTTTCCGGAAATTTTGGCTTACGGAAATCCGCCATTGTTTGAAACATTGGCTGGCCGTTCCGTTTTTCTTTTCTTCCCTGATTTTTTCCGTCAGGGTGCGGATTGACGATTCTTGGAACCCAATTTGCTCCTTTGAATTGCGAATCCCGCCGGCCGAGGCCTTTACCTCTCCCATTCCGACAATTTCCGCTCTCCTGCCCCGACATTCTATCCACAACAAATCAGGATTGCAAAGACGTCCCAGATTGAGAAGCGAACGGTCGCCCGTCCTCAATGCATAGAGAAACAGCCTCTCCAGGTTGGCCGCCGTTTGTGAATTTGGGGCAAGACCGACCGACAATGAACGCCTGGCAAATTCTTCAACCAGATATCCCAAACCAGTGTCGCCATCGGTGACGCCGGAAAAACCGTATTGGCTTTTCAAACCAACGGAACATTCCCGCCAGACTTTCGCAAAAATCCGTCTCTTGGTTTCTTCCGCCGCAGATGACAGATAGTTGTAAGCGCTTGACCTTCGCAGGGATTCAAAAACCTCTTCCGCATTTTGGGGCATTTACCCCCTCCTTTCTGTCTCTTTTCCTCGTTCGTTTTGACAAAGAACCTCGTTTGTATTATAATAGAACCATAATCAAATGTCAACCACTTATTCAAAAATCATACTCCCGACCAGGCCCCAGCCGGATACGGTTGTCGCCATTTTCATACTGAAAAAATTCGGCCGGGAACAATTTCCGGGCATTGAAAAAGCCGTCGTAGATTTCTGGCAGATTCTGCCGGAGGGAGAGAGCGAAGAAACTTTGGACGCAAAGGGGGTTGTTTTAATAGACCTCGGCGGCGGCCGGTTTGACCACCATGCCGCCCGCGTCAAAACGACTGCCTCTGATTTGATTGCCGGCCATCTTGGCGTTGTCGATAAGGCGTCTCTCGCCAAGCTTTTGGAATACGCCCGCCGCGACGATTTTTTCGGCAAAGGCACCGTTTCCGAAGACCCCATCGACCGGGCCTTCGGTTTGTCCGCTTTGATAGCGGTTTTGAACAAAAGCCTGGTAAAAAATCCCGCTAAATTGATTGACTACGTACTCCCCCTTCTCATCGCTCATCACAACGAAGAAATCCGCCGGACCGAACAGCTCCCGCTGGAATTTGAAGAAAAAATTAAAAACGGGGAAGTTGAAACTTTTGAAGTAAGGCAGCGCGACAAAAAATTGCGGGCGGTTATTCTTACCTCCGATAACGGAAGTTTTGCGGGATATTTACGCTCCCAGAACGGCGGCAGATTCGACGTGGTCGCCCAGTGGCTGCCTTCAGGACACTTGAATATCTTAACCAGGCCGACCAAAAGGGTAGACCTGCGCTCTCTTTCGGCGTTGATGCGGGTTGAGGAGGCTGCCCAAGCCGGTTACAGCATCGAAATGGGAGTGCGCGATTTGGCTAAATTCGGCAGATTGAAGGAAATTCCGGAATGGTATTACGACCCGGCGACAAATTCCCTGCAGAACGGCGGCTTAAACCCCAAAGAAGTTTCCCCCACCAAAATCCAAAAGAACGGCTTAAAAAAAATAATTGAACTCGGCCTTTCTGAAAAAGCTTGGGACCCCCGAATTTAAACGGAAATAATTGCTTAAAACTCCGACTTCATTTATCCTTATATAAATTAGGCATGAAACGTTTTATCCGCAATATTGTCATAGTTTTTTTCATTCTGCTCGGCGCGGCCGGGCTGGTTGCCGTTTTTCAGTTGCCGGACGATAAGCCAAGCGAAGCGGCTCTTTCGGAGGTGGTCGGTAAAATCAATCGCGGGGAAATTAAAGAAATATCGGTTAACGGAGACAACCTGGCCATAACTCTCACCGATAACAAAAAACTTTTCGCCAAAAAAGAACCAGGAGTTTCGGCGTTTGAAACGTTGGTCAACCTCGGAGCCGAAAAAGACAAGCTCTCCGCGGCTAACATCCGCATCAAAGAGGACTCGGGAGCGATGGCGATTTTATCGACCGTTCTGCCGGTCGTTTTGCCGTTTCTTCTGATAATTCTGATTTTCTGGTTTATGTTCAGCCAAGCCCAAAAGGGTTCCATGCAGGCGATGAGTTTCGGCAGAACAAAAGCCAGACTCGCCAACCAATCCGAAGGAAAAAAGAACCTGACTTTTAAAGATGTGGCCGGCTTGACGGAAGCGAAGGAGGAGGTTTCCGAAGTGGTGGAATTTCTCAAAGAACCGAAAAAATTCCAAAAACTCGGGGCTCGTATCCCCCGCGGTATTTTGCTGGTCGGCTCGCCCGGCACAGGCAAGACCCTCCTTGCCAAAGCCGTGGCGAACGAGGCAAGTGTCCCTTTTTATTTCGTTTCCGGCTCGGAATTCGTGGAAATGTTCGTCGGCGTCGGCGCCAATCGGGTGCGGGACACATTTGAACTCGCCAAGAAAACATCCCCCTCAATAATTTTCATTGATGAAATAGACGCCGTCGGCCGCCATCGCGGAGCCGGACTTGGGGGAGGACACGATGAGCGGGAACAGACCCTTAACCAGATTTTGGTTGAAATGGACGGATTTGACACCGATGACGCCGTCATCGTAATAGCCGCCACCAACCGACCCGATATCCTTGACCCGGCTCTTTTAAGGCCTGGCCGTTTTGACCGAAGAGTCGTTTTGGACGAACCGTCAATGAATGACCGCGAAGCGATTTTGCAAATCCACGCCCAAACCAAGCCCTTAGCGAAAGGCGTGAACTTAAAACTTGTCGCGGAAAGAACTCCGGGATTTTCCGGAGCCGATTTGGCCAACCTGCTCAATGAAGCCGCCATCCTGGCCGCCAGAAGCAACCAGAAAGAAATTACCCAAGAAAATATTTTTCAGGCCATAGAGAAAGTAATCTTGGGTCCGGAAAGACGCAGCCATATCTTTTCCAAAAAAGAAAAAGAGATAACGGCCTATCACGAAGCCGGACACGCTCTTGTGGCCATTTCGCTCCCCCACACCGACCCGGTGCACAAGGTCTCCATCGTTTCGCGCGGACGAGCCGGAGGATACACTCTCAAACTGCCCACAGAAGACAAGCACTTGCGGTCAAAACCGGAATTTGAATCGGAGCTTGCGGTTTTATTCGGCGGTTATGTGTCGGAAAAAACTATCTTCAAAAATGTCACAACGGGCGCGTCAAACGACTTGAGGGTGGCCTCTGATTTGGCCCGCAAAATGGTAACGCAATACGGAATGTCCGACACTTTGGGTCCCATCACTTTCGGAGAAAAAGACGAGCTGATTTTCCTCGGTAAAGAAATTTCCTCAACCAAAAACTATTCCGAGACAATAGCGTTTCAAATAGACCAAGAAGTTAAAAAACTTGTTTCCGGAGCTTTAGCATCGGCCAAAAAAGTTTTGGAAGCCAAAATGGATATCCTCCATAAAATAGCCCAAGAACTTATCGCAAAAGAGACGCTTGAACAGAAAGAATTTTACGCGCTGATAGGATAAATAATCATGCGGCCGTAGCTCAATGGTGGAGCAAGGTCCTTATAAGACCGAGGTTGATGGTTCGAATCCATCCGGCCGCACCATGCGCGCTTAGCTCAGTGGTAGAGCATCTCCTTTACACGGAGAGGGCCGTGGGTTCGAATCCTACAGCGCGCACACCCTAAAAGGAGCTTTGCAATTTTCATTTGACCCTTCTCGATTAAACACCAATTTCAAATCAAAGATAGGTAGCGGAGGTTGTGCCCTATTTGTTGAACCAGCAGGTTGCAAAAATGGGGCACAACGGAGCATTCGGGAAGTTGTGATGTGCTTTGGAGTGTAGAAAAATAAAAAAAACCGTTACGTAAGGGTTGCCAAAATTAATGGCTTGTGGTAGCATTAAGCCATAATGATGGAGAAACAGAAACTACAACAAGTTAATGATTCTCTAAAGAAAAAATTTTTAAATAAGAAGCTGGTCTTCGGAAGGGGTTTTGCTGAGGCAAAAATCGTATTTGTTTGTGAAGCTCCCGGTCCGGAAGAAGAAAAAGAAGGCAAGCCCATTTCCGGACATTCCGAAAAAATTCTCAATCAGCTTCTCCGGGCAACCGGCATAGACAAAAACAAGGTCTATGTCACCAATGTCCTCAAATATTACCCCAAAGACAAAATACCGACTTCAAAAGAGATAAAGTCTTATGTTCCGTTCCTAAAAGAAGAAATCAAAGCGATTGAACCGCGAGTGGTCGTTACTCTCGGCAATATGGCTCTGACCGGTATCGGTCTGCGCCAACCGCTTGACAATATTCATGGCCGCTCATTTAATTTCGGTTCTTACGACCTCCTGCCGACCTTTCATCCCAAAACAACCATAGATAATGAGCAGACCAAAACTCTTATCCAAAACGACTTCATAAAGTTAAAAGAGCTCATCAAGAAACCCTTAGAACTGGAATCCGAAAAAGAAACGATGGCCTAAAATAAAAATCCCCCGCCGAAACGGCGGATTTTTATTTTTTCCTTGCAATAACCTTTTTCACCGCCTCTTTGATGTGTGCAACCCCCATTCCGAACGCTTCAATTAATTCATCGGGGTTCCCCGATTCGCCAAATCGGTTTTGAACTCCGACATATTCCTGCGGAACCGGAAAATTTCTTGAAAGCGCTTCGGCAATTGCCGAACCCAGTCCGCCGTTTATCTGATGCTCCTCCACACTCACTACCGCGCCCGTTTTTTGAGCCGCATCAATAATCGTTTTTTCATCAAGCGGTTTGACGGTGTGAGAGTTTACAACCATGCATTCAATTCCCTCTTTAGATAATTCCTCGGCGGCAGCCAAGGCGTTATACAAAAGCATCCCGCAGCCGATTATCGCGCAATCTGCCACTTGCCCTGCGTGTATCGAAGGGTCTCTAAATATTTCCGCCCTTCCAATTTCAAACGGCGTATCTTGCGTCGTAAAAACCGGCGATTTCTCTCTGCCAAATCTTATATACGTCGGCTTGCCGTTAAACGCCGCCGCCACAGTTGCCTTTCTCGCTTCAATCACATCGCATGGTACCAAAACCACCATGTTCGGCTGAACCCTCATCAGAGCAACGTCCTCCAGCGCCTGATGAGTCGCCCCGTCAGGACCGACAGAAATGCCGGCATGAGCGCCGCCGATTTTTACTGGAACATTGTTTAAAGAAATCGTGGTTCTTATCTGCTCGTTGTTCCTGCCCGGGCTGAAAACGGCGTATGAAGAAATAAACGGTATCTTGCCGTAATTTGCCATGCCCGATGCCACCGTTGCCATATTCTGCTCGGCCACGCCAACCTGCACAAACCTTTCCGGGAATTTTTCGGCAAACCAAAGAGAGCGGGTTGATTCG
>MGJJ01000004.1:21885-26052 GCA_001794205.1 Candidatus Yanofskybacteria bacterium RIFCSPHIGHO2_01_FULL_44_22
TGGTCTTTCTCCCCCGCCTCAAGCAGACCCTTGCCGTATCCATCGCGAGTCGCCGCCATTTCCAGCTTCGATTTGTCCGGCAGATTATCTACTAATTTTGCGTTTGGATTTATCATTTAATTTAGCTTGTCTCTTGTCTTCTGACCCCAATTATTGATGCTCGCTTACAATTTTCCCGCCTAATGTTCTTAATTCGTCTAAAAACTTCTTCGCCTCTTCCGGTTGGGGCGGCACGCCATGCCACTTGTAATCAAACTCCATCTCTTTGATTCCTTTGCCCGGAATGGTGTGGGCGATAATCAGAGTCGGTTTCTCATAAATCGCTTTCGCTTCTTCAACCGCGTCAATTATCGCTTCAAAATTATGGCCGTCAATTTCAATGACATGCCAGTTAAAGGCCTCGTATTTCGCCCTTAACGGTTCAAGGGGCATAATGTTTTCAACCATCCCGTCTATCTGGATATTGTTCCGGTCAATTATTCCGGTCAGATTGTTTAATTTATATTTCCCCGCGAACATCGCCGATTCCCATATATTTCCGGTCTCCTGTTCACCATCCGACATGGCGCAATAAACCCGAAATTTCTTGCCGTCCATTCTGGCGGCATAAGCGTAGCCGGCGGCCTGACCGAGACCTGAACCCAAAGGGCCGGAAGTAGTTTCAACGCCGGGCAATCTTTCCCTCTCGGGATGCCCCTGGAGACGGGAACCGAACTTGCGCAAAGTTTGCAATTCTTCAAGAGGAAAATATCCGGACATCGCCATTACCGCATATCGAATCGGACAGATGTGGCCGTTGGAAAGAAACAATCTATCGCGTTCTTCCCAATCGGGATTTTTCGGGTCGTGATTTAAAATATGAAAATATAACGCCGTAAAAATATCGGCCATGCCCAAAGGTCCAGCCGTATGGCCCGACTTGGCCTCAACCAATTCTTCAATTAAAAGTTCTCTGGCTTGGTTGGCCAACTCCTCTAACTTTTTAATTTTGTCGTCATGGATGTATTGAGACACTTTTCCTATGATAATTTTTATTAGCGCAAAAGTTCCGCCACCGCTAAAATGTGTCTTAGGAGCATCGCCCCATACCCCCACTCATTGTCATACCAAGCCAAAATTTTCACCAAGTCGCCGTCCACCACTTTGGTCATTGTCAAGTCTACGATTGAACCGTGAGAATTGCGCAAAATGTCGCTTGAAACCAGGGGTTCTTCGGAAACAGCCAAAATTCCCCGCCAGTGTTCTTCGCCGGCCGCTTTTTTGAATATGTCGTTTATTTCATCAGCCGAAGTCGAACGAGCGGAAATAAAAGTAAAATCAGCGATAGAACCGGCAATTACCGGGACCCTCAAAGATATGCCGTCAAATTTGCCGGCCAGAGCCGGAACCGCTTTGGCGGCGGCTAAAGCCGCGCCGGTCGTGGAGGGAACGATATTGACCGCCGCCGCGCGGGCGCGCCTGAAATCCCCTTTTTTATCGGGGCCATCCACTAATCCTTGCGAAGCCGTATATCCGTGAACGGTATTTAAAACGGCTTTTTTAATTCCAGGGTTGGCAAACATCACGGCCATTATTGGCGTTACTGCATTAGTGGTGCAGGAAGCGTTGGAGGTTATCTTGTCAGATTGCAAAAACTCTTCGCCGACATTGGGAGTAGCCGTCGGAGTAATGTCGTCTTTGGCTGGAGCGGTAATTACCACTCTCTTGGCGCCGGCTTTTAAGTGCGATTCTGATTTTTCATGCGATTCAAAAACACCGGTAGCTTCCACGACAATATCAATATCAAGTTCTTCCCACGGCAGTTTGGCCGGTTCTGATTCGTGTAAAATTTTTATGCTTTTGCCGCCAACCGTTAAATTATCTCCGCTAACGGCTACCTCCTGTTCATAAGGACCGTAAACGCTGTCGTATTTCAACAAATAGGCCAGATTTTCGGACGAACCCAGGTCGTTGACGGCAACAAACTCCAAATCCGGATGGCCGAAAGCTTGCCGGAAAAATATCCTGCCTATCCTGCCGAACCCGTTGAGTGCGATTTTAATCATTTATTTCATTATAACAATTTTTTAACCGGCGAGAAGCTTTTTCTGTGTATTTCGCAAAAACTCAAAGAGGCCAATTGCGTCTGATGCTCTTTTGTGCCGTAACCTTTGTGTCTTTCAAATCCGTAGCCGGGAAACCGGCGGGCGTAATTTATCATCATTTTATCCCGAAACACTTTGGCGATAATTGACGCGCAGGCAATGGCAAAAACTTTCCGGTCCCCCTTAACAATTGTCTTTTGGTCCATTTCGAGACCTTTTATTTTGGTGTTGCCGTCTACGAGCACTATTTTCCTTAACGGGAAATTCGATTCCAATCGCCCAACCGCTTTTCTCATTGCTTTTCTTGTCGCCTGATAAATATTTAACCTGTCGATTTCTTTATTTGAAGACGAGGTGATAACAAACGTAAAATCTTTTTCTTTCTTAAGCTGTTCGGCGAATTTTTCTCTGTGTTTGGCCTGCAATAATTTTGAATCCCTTAGCCGACGCAATTTGCGGTGGTTTTTATTATAAAAATTATTGGTAATCGCCACGGCGCAAACCACCACCGGTCCGGCCAATGAGCCAACTCCGACTTCGTCCACGCCGATTATCAAATCATAACCGGACCTAAATATCCTTTTTTCTATTTGTTTTGACGGCAATTTCATTAAAACTTTCCGAATTTTAATTGGTATAGGGCGATGCCGGCCGCCACCGAAACATTGAGCGATTCTTTTTTGCCATGCATGGGTATCTCCAGTATATCATCAACGGAATTTAAAATTTTATCGCTTAATCCCCTGACTTCATTTCCCAAAATAAGGACAATATTCCGATTTTTAGGAAGTTTGTGTGAAAAAATATTTTTTGAACTCTTTGTTTGTTCTAAAGCAATAAGCCTTAGTCCATCGCCCCTAAGCTTTTTTAACAGCCGCCATGTCTGTTTATGCCGTTCCCAGGGCACGATTTTCTCCGCTCCCAACGCCGTTTTTGCAATTTTATCATTAAAATTACCATCGTCGGATGTCGTATTTATACTACGATCGTGAAATAAATCAGATGATGTTTTTTGTATTTTTGGCGTTGGCGTAATGCCGCATAGAAATATTTTGGACACGCCCGCCGCGTCAGCCGTGCGAAAAATAGCGCCGACATTGTGGGCCGACCTGATATTGTGCAGAACCAAGAAAATGGCCTTATCGTTAATCATATGCTAATATATACATGGTAATAATTAAAAAGGTAAATATCAAAATTCAAAATAGTCTGATGTCTGGTTGGGGACAATTTTAATTTTTGATTTTTAAAATTTACATTATGCAAAAATATAGACCCCTCGTTTGGACGGTAATGGCGTTTTTAATCATTGCTTCGTTATTTCTTCTTGCAGATACCAACCAAAAAATAAATACCGCCGCGACAACCAATACCGTTTCCTTCAGCGGAGAGGGCAAGGTTGTTTCCATGGCCGATGTGGCAATAGTCAATCTTTCCATCGTTACTGAAGCGGCTACATCCAAATCCGCCCAGGATAATAATTCCAAAAAATCAAAATCGGTGGTTGATTTCCTGAAAAAACAAAAAATTGATGACAAGGACATCAAAACTCTCTCCTACAACATTTATCCTCAATACAGCTATCCGGAACGTGAAAATCCGAAAATAAGCGGCTATCAAGTCAATCAAACCATGGAAGTGAAAATAAGAATACTTGAAGAAGTTAGCGGGATTTTGGACGGTATCGTGTCCGCCGGCGTCAACCAGGTCAACAATTTGAGTTTTGAAATAGACGAACCGGAAAAATTAAAATCTGACGCAAGAAAAATGGCTATTGCCGATGCAAAGAAAAAAGCGCGCGAGCTGGAAAAGGAGCTTGGAATTGACCTCGGAAAGATAATCAATTTTTCTGAAAGCGCCGGCGGGTTCCCGACACCGATATATCTTGAAGCGAAAGGAGGCATGGGCGGCGGCGGAGACGGCGGGCCGTCGGTTCCATCGGGAGAAAATGAAATTTCCGTGAATGTTTATCTCACTTACCAGATTAAATAATCGCTCGGTCAGTCCCATATTTCAGCCCATTTCTATTTTCCCATGCTTCGAATCACAATATAATTTAACGAGTCCCACACTTAAGTGTTTA
>MGJJ01000004.1:26082-37332 GCA_001794205.1 Candidatus Yanofskybacteria bacterium RIFCSPHIGHO2_01_FULL_44_22
CGCGCCCTCCGCTACTTAGCTTTGATTGAAAGCTGATACTCTGCCGAGAAAGGTCAAAGCGCAAACAATGCAAACAAGTGCAAACAAGGACAGACCTGCAAACAAGGACTGTCCTTGTGATTAGTTTGTGATTAGTGATTACCTTCCCAATCCTCGCTTTGCCAAAAGCTATTGACAAATATAGCTATTTTATGTTATACTTAAAGAATAGGGTTGTTCGGTGCATCTGTAACTCAACTGGCAGAGTGCCTGCCTTTTAAGCAGGAGGTTGCGGGTTCAAGTCCCGCCGGATGCACCAAGCTATTGACTAATGTCATTCAACACCCCCAGCCAATTTCGCCTGTGTCCTTTTTCATCTGTGGCGCTGTCGTCTAGCGGCCCAGGACACTGCCCTTTCAAGGCGGAGATCGTCGGTTCAAATCCGACCAGCGCTATCCCTCACCAGTTTCAACAAACTGGTGAGGGATTTTAAATTATGAGGGATTCTATTTCTGATGCGCGAAAATTCTATCCAACCCCGACTAAATTGTATATCGGCAAAAGAATCGCCGAAACGAGAATGGCAACGGCAAAACCAAGAATCAACACCAGAATAGGTTCAATCAGCTGGGAGATGTTATCAATGGCGTTATCCGACTCTGATTTGTAAAACTTCGAAACGTGCTCCAGCATGAAATTCAATTTTCCCGTTTTTTCTCCGATGGCTACCATCGAGGTCATCAAGGGAGGGATTTCTTTCCTTCTTTCAAAAATTTCCGAGATGCTTCCTCCGCCACGGACGTTTTCTTCCGCTTCTAAAAGAATTTTACGGTAATTGGTGTTCCCAACCAAGTCGGCCGTTATTTTCAGTCCGTCCAAAATAGGAATGCCCGATTTTATAAGCGTGGCTAAACTCTCGGATATTCTGGCCAGATATAAATTACGCACCACCGTTCCCAGAGACGGAATGTTTATCATCAAATTGTCCAGCCAGGCGCGGCCGTCCGGTGTTTTTATATAGCGCCCCAGAAAATAAATGCCGCCGAATACGACGATGATAAGCGGGTAAAGAAATCTGTTGACCAGACCGGTAACGGCGATAAGTGTCCGCGTCGTAAACGGCAGTTCGCTCGCCCCCATTTCTTTGAAAATAGAAAGCAATTGCGGAAGAACATACACCATCATTATAATCGTCACCACAATAAGAGAAAAAACGATAAACGCCGGGTAGGTCAACGCTCCCCTGATTTTTGAATTAATCGCCTGACTCCTCTCAAGATAGTCGGCCAGATAAAGAAGGGTTTCGTGCAATTTGCCTGAAATTTCTCCGGTCTGAACAAGTTTGACGTAAAACGGGCCGAAAATTTTCGGATGAGCGGCCATCGCTCCGGAAAGAGACGAGCCGCCCTCAACCGCCTCCGACACATCGCCGATTACTTTTTTGAAAGACGGTTTTTCCGTCTGCTTGGCTAAAGTTCTTAATCCTTCGGCTAAGGGCATATCGGCGTCAATCAAAGTAGAAAGCTGGCGGGTGAAGACCACCAGGTCTTTGTTGTTTGGTTTAGAAAAATATTGGCCGATGTCAGCCGAAAAAATGTCTTTGCCGACGGCGTTTAGGGAAAGAACCGTGAATCCTTTGCCGTGAAGAATGCTTACCGCGGCATTTTCATCCGAAGCTTCAATCCCACCCTCCAACATCTCGCCGTTTTGGGTTTTTATTTTATAATTAAATTCCATATTATACCAATTCTTTCAATCCCGCCGGATTGGCGGCATAAAACTCCGCCCTCTCCCAGCTTATTTCCTTTCGCCTGAATAAGTCGGCAAGCGACCTGTCCAGGCTGACCATGCCCACATCCTGGCTTGTTTCTATAACCAGGTCCATTTGCCTCGGCCGGTTGTCGCGGATAAGAGTCCGGATGGCCGGCGTGGCAATCATCACTTCCACTGCCGGAATGAGACCGCCTCTTATCCTGGGAATCAGCCTTTGGGAAATGACTCCGGAGAGAGTGTTGGCCAGCTGGCTCCTTATCTGTCCCTGCTGATTCGGCGGAAAACTGTCGATAATTCTTTCTACGGTCCGGGCGGCGCTGTTGGTGTGAAGCGAAGCCAAAACCAGATGTCCGGTTTCAGCCGCCGTCACCGCGGCGCTCATTGTTTCATAATCCCGCATTTCCCCTATCATCACCACATTGGCGTTTTGTCTGAAAACGGAACGCAGAGCTTTGTGGAACGAAAGAGTGTCCTGCGAAATTTCCCTTTGGTCAATAATGCTTTTATCCGGCGTAAAAACGTATTCAACGGGGTCTTCAATCGTCACGATTTTTTCCGCCCTTTCGCGGTTGATTAGGTCAAGCAAAGCGACCAGCGTGGTAGACTTGCCATGGCCGGTCGGACCGACAACCAAAACAAACCCCTGGGATAATTTTGAAAATATTTTGACTATCGGCGGTAGGTTCAGTTCATCAACGGTTCTTATTTCGTTGGGAATCAACCTTAATGATGCCGCCAAGCCGCCCCTTGATTCATAAACAGCCGCCCTAAACCGGTTCTTCCCGGCCAGGTCGTAAGAAAAATCAAGCTCCTTTTCGGTCAGAAAACGGTCTTTTCTTTCTTCGCCCAGTAAGGCGAAAACCAATCCGGCCGTTGTTTCCTTGTCCAATATTTTGTGCTCGCTTAAAACTATAAGCCGCCCGTCAATCCGCAAAACCGGATAATGGCCGGGAGAAATATGTAAATCCGAAGCGTTCTGTTGAGCCGCAAGCGATAAGAGTTCTTCTAAATATTGATTGTAATCTGCCATAAGTTTAATGTTTGTAAAGTTATAAAGTTCGTAAGGTTAGAGAATTATAACTTGATGAACTTTATAACTTGACTACGCGCTGTCCCCCGCCTGCGCCACTTCCAACAACTCTTCTAATGATACAACGCCTTTTAACACTTTCAAAATTCCGTCCTGAAACATGACAATCATTCCCTGCCGCTTGCCTTCCTGGCGCATAGCCGCTTCTGAAAGCGTGCCTAAAATTATTTTTTCAAATTCGTCGGTCATTTCCAGCATTTCAAAAATAGCGATTCTGCCCTTAAAAGCCTTGCCGCCGCATTCTTTGCAGGGATTTTTAATATTGGGTTTAAAAATTTGGTAACCGCTCTTCGAAAAAAATTCCTGCTGATAGTCTTCGGGCATGTCGTTTAAAGCGTCGTTAATTATTTTCTCCTCGCCGGCGTTGGCTTTGGCCTCCAGTTTGCAGGTCGGACACAATCGTCTTAAAAGCCTCTGGGCCGCGGCGACGTTCAGCGTCGGAGGAATCAAATATTTTTCGACGCCCATGTCTATCAGGCGAGGCACTACGCCGATGGCATCGTTGGTGTGGAGCGTCGAAAGAACAATGTGCCCGGTCAAGGCGGCCTGGGTGGCAAGAGCGGCCGTCTCGCGGTCCCTGATTTCTCCGACCATTATAATATCGGGGTCCTGGCGCAGAATGTGCCTCAAACCGGAAGCAAAAGTATAGCCGATTTCTTCGTGAACCTGGGATTGGTTGACTCCGTCCACGAAATATTCAATCGGGTCTTCCAGGGTGACGATGTTTACATCCTCCGTATTCATTCTTTTCAGCATACCGGCCAAAGTCGTGGATTTTCCGGAACCGGTCGGGCCGGTAATAAGGATACTGCCGAAAGGCTTGGCCATTGCCTTTTCGACAATTTCCAGAGCTCGTCCGTCAAGCCCCAAATCGGGCAAATCAATTTTGCCGGTCAAAGGGTCCAAAATACGCATCACCGTTTTTTCTCCGTTCTTGGTCGGAAAAGTGGAGACCCGGAAATCTATTTTTCTTTCGCCTATTCTTGTCGAGAATCTTCCGTCCTGGGCCAGCCGCGTTTCGTCAATCTTCAAATCCGAAAGTATTTTTATCCGGGTTATGACGGCCGAATGGAGATTTTGCGGAAGGGTAAGGGCCGTACTTAAAACGCCGTCGATTCTAAAACGGATTCTGACCCGGTCTTCAAACGGCTCAACGTGAATGTCGGAAGCCCTTGATTCAACGGCGTGTTTTACGATTACGGCGACTATTTTTGTCACCGGAGCTTCGGCTGTAATTTCATCAATCGACCGGACGCCGCCTTCTTTTTCTCCGAGTTCTTCGGTCAGCGATTCCAGCGCCTTGCCGACTTCGCCGGTTAGGGTGCGATATTGCCTTAAAATGGCGTCGAAATCTTTAAGGCTAAGCACGTATTTTTCAAGCGCCAAGCCCTTGTCTTCGGCAACGAATTTCAGCGCCTCTAAAGCGCCGACATCTTCCGGATTGAGCATGCCGACCTTGAGAACATTGCCTTCTTTGGCAAAAGGAACGATTTTATAAAAACTGACCACATCTTCGGCAATTTCCTTCATTGCCTCTTTGTCCAATTCTATTTTCTCAAGTTCAACAATCGGCAACCGATATAAACTGGATTCCAGCGCCAAAAGGTCTTTGTCGGAAATAATATTTTTCTCAACCAAAACGCGGCTGAAATCTTTTTCTTCGGCTTGCGCCGTTTTTATAAGCTCCCCCAAAGCGGTTTCGGAAACGACATTCAGCCGGACCAGTTCGCTTGTGAGAGTTTGCGGAATTTTTAGAGACATAATTTAAGCCGGCATGTAGCCGGTTTTCTGAATTTTGCTACATGCCTGCGGCCAAGCAGACCGGTTAAAACGGGGCGAAAATATTCTTTTTCCCGGTTGTTCCCGGCACGACCGGTGATTCTCCAAAGACTTCCAAAGTTTTGTATTTCGCGTTGTCTAAAACCGAGAAGTTGATTTGCAGAGTTTCAAATTTCTTTAAATCGTCGCGGCCGGAAACAATCGGCGGCTCCGGCGCCGGAGCCGGTCCGGTAAACTGGGAATAAAAAATATATCCGGCGGCAAAACCTAAAACGACAATAAGCGCAATTAACATTTTGTTTTGGCTGGGTTGTGGCATACGGAAAAGGTTTAAAAATTAATACCGCGTTTAATTGCCGATTTTCTTGTTATCGGGACCCAAGAAATAGGCGTTAATTCTCACTCTGAAATCCAAAAGAGAAGAGGCGCCGAAAGAGCTGGGGCTGATATCTATGAAAGCGACGTCAAGCAGGCGAAGATTTTTCTCGATATTGTTGAGCAGACCGTCCAGCGAAAGATAGTTTCCGCTAAAATTAAAATCGAGCAGCAACATTCCGTACTGTTTTCCGGCTTCCGCGCTTTGCTCGCTGATTGTTCCGCCCGTCAATTGCATGCCGTTTCTTGAGGCGATGTTTTCCATTGTAGAAACAAGTTCGGCAACGCTTTTCTTGTTCGGAATCACCGAGGACAGTTTGGCGATATCACCGGCGCGTTTTTGGTATTCGGCGGTTAAGGACTTTAAATTGGCAATAATGGCGTTCCGGGCAGACAGCAAATTTTCTCTCTCTTTAATCGCCTCGCGCAGGACGGAAATTTTGTTGTAGCTCGGTAAAACTAAAACCCAGGCCAAAAAAACAGCCAAGGCGATAAGCGATGCTCCGATGTAATTTTTGGTTTGGCTCATTTAATCGCGTTATTTCTGCTTAAGAAATTTTGCTTTGTCAAAAGTAATCTGCATGTTGAATTCAAGTTTTCCGTTGGTCAGAGTGTTAACGTTGTTTAGAACAACATCCTTTATGGATTCGTCAGACATAAAAGCGGCTATCTGCCGGGCTATTGTCGTATAGTTGGCGGCCAGAGCTTTGAAGTCAAATTTGCTGTCAGGGGTGGCCGCCGCCAAATTCTCAAACTGAACTTGGCCCTGCAGCAAGCTTTCCACCTTAGCCATGGCCTTGGACCAATAAATATGGTCGTTCAGAAGAACGCTTATTAAGGACAACTGCTTGTCCAAAACAAGAAGATTGGCCTCGGCCTTCTTGTCCCGCTGGTTTTCCAGGTTATTAAGTTCCCCGTCCAGTCCGATTATTTTATTTCCCAAAGAATTGCCGAAAAAATACAAGCCGGCCGCCGCGGCGACAACCAAAACCAAAACGGCGATTCCAGCGTAAACAGTCCGGTTTTCCCCGGGTACTTTTACTTCAATTTTCCTTCTTGTTTCGGGAAGGAGTTGTAACCCATTTTTATCGGGCATTTAATTTAATTATAAACGAATTTCCAGATGGTTTTATCCACACCGTCATATTTCTCTCATTGCCAGGCCAACCGCCACGGAAAAAGTATTGGCCAGCTCCTGGACAATGGGATTCAGGGTTGGCGGATATACTATTCTGGCAAAAGAATTCGCTACGGTCGTTTCGCGTCCTAATTTCTGTTTGAAATACTCCACAAAGTTCGGCATATTAACTAAACCGCCGGCCAGCAAAACCCGGCTGATTTTCTGATTTCTAGAACTTTCGTAGTTGGTAATCGTTTTTTTGGCCTCAAAAACCATCATATCAAGCAGCGACCCCATCGCTTCGTTAACGATATTTTCATCGGTCTGTTTCAGGCCGAGTTTTCTTTTAAGCTCTTCGGCTTTTTCAAGGCTGACATTCAAAGAGCGGGCAATGGACTTGGCTATTTCAAATCCGCCCACTTCGTAGTTGTGGCTTATCTGCTCATAGCCCTTATCAACGACAAGAATCGAGGTACTGCGTCCGCCGATGTTGATGACGGCGGTAGTGCTTAAATCATTGCCCAGCAGAGCTCTGGCTAAAGCCGTATTCTCAAGCTCAAGAGCTCGCAGATTAAGACCGGCGCCTTTCGTGATTCTTTGATATCGAGCCGTTTCGTCTTTCGGCACCGCGGCCAAAAAAACCTTCACTGTGGTCGGTTTCGCGCCTTTGCCGGCCACCTGCGTACCGGCCGGCACCGACGATGTTCCGCCGGCATCGGCGTCCTGGCCGATAATATCGATAATAGACCAGTCCAGAACCACTTCGCTTAAAGGTATCGGAACATATTTTCTTGCCTCAAAAGGAATGGCTTGGGCCAAATCTTCTTCCGAGAGATAAGGCATTTCGATTATCGTAGAAAAGGTGGAGAAAGACGGTAGGGACGCCACCGCGTCGGTTGAACTCATCTTGCTCTTTTTGATTATCTCCTTTATTCCCCAGATTATTTCCTGGTCGGGCAATTTTAAAATACCCTGGCCGGGCAACCCGGCTGACCCGGTTCCGGCTTCAACCGGCTGGCCTTTCAATTCAAAAAGGCCGTAATTTTTCAAACCGAAACGTCCGCCTTCTTTTTCAAGCTCAATAATTTTGATGGCCGCCGTGCCGACGTCTATGCCCAGCTTGCTTTTGCTTTTAAAAAGGTTGAATACCAAAATTTATATTGCTATCTTGCTAATTGATATCTTGTTGATTACGAGAGTTCTGACAAGGTAACAAGGTAACAAGGTAACGATTCTTCTTCTCTTTTATTATACCACATAAAAATCCGTCAATCGCATGAATTATCCCCAAAGAATTAAAAATTGGCTGTTGGACTTGGTTTTTCCCGTTCGGTGCGTTAATTGCGGCAAATTTGGAGAATATTTGTGTTCCGGATGTCTCAACCAAGTTCCCGTCAGAGAGAATTTCGAGTGTATCGGCTGCAAACAGCCGGCGCCGCTCGGCCAAACCTGCCGTTTTTGCCAACCGGAAAATCCCGCCGATAATTTATTCGTCGTTTCCGATTACAAAAGCGGGCTTGTCCAAAAAATCATTAAAACTTTCAAATTCAGATTCGTTGCCGAGCTCTCAAATCCCCTGTCGCGGTTAGCGGAAAAATACATTCGCCGGCTTCAAAAAAGAAAAGGATTTAATATTTTCGGCGGCAATCCCCTCTTGATGCCCGTGCCGATGCACCAACGAAGAGAAAATTGGCGCGGTTTCAACCAATCAGCCCTTTTGGCAAAATCTCTGGCCGACAAATTCCAGATGGAATACGCCGCCGGCGCGCTGGTGAAAATTAAAAACAAAACCCCGCAAACTGACATTAAGGAACGGACCGAGCGGCTGGCGAATCAAAAGGGCGCATTCTTCTGCGCCGAACCGGAAAAGGTTTCCGGCCGGGCCGTACTTTTGATAGACGATGTTTGCACCACCGGAGCAACTCTCAACGAGTGCGCAAAAGTTTTAAAAGAAAACGGGGTAAAAAATGTGATGGTTCTGGTGATTGCGAGAGGATGAAAAATGTGATAAAATTCAGTGATTTGGTGAGGTGCTGGAGAGGCCGAACAGGCCACGGTGCTAACGTGGTATACCCGCAAGGGTATCGTGGGTTCGAATCCCACCCTCACCGCCAAGTTTAAACTCTTTTGATATGGGCTTATTAAAATATCTCCGAACCCTCAAAAAATCCTTCAATCGCTACATTCCCTCGGTGGAAATTTTAATTTCCAAGAATAACCTGCTTCATAATTTGGAAGAATACAAAAAAGAATATCCGCAACTTTCTCTCGCTCCGGTCTTGAAAAGCAACGCTTACGGCCACGGCATCTTGCAAATCGCAAAAATTTTAGGCCGAGAGGGCATCGTTTTTTTTGTCGTAGACTCCTTATGCGAAGCGGCGGTTTTGAGAAACGATGGGTGCAAATCGCCGATTTTGGTTATCGGCTACGCCAGTCCCGAGAATATCAATAACGACAAATTGTCCAATGTCGCTTTTACCATCACCGGATTGGAACAACTACAAGCAATCGCCCGTATTATAAAAACGCGGAAAAAATTTCACCTGAAAATAGACACCGGGATGCATCGGCAGGGCATTTTGCCGGAACAGGCCAATGACGCGATTAAAATAATCAAGACGTCAAATTTCATAAATTTGGAGGGAGTTTGTTCCCATTTTGCTAACGCAGACGATGCCGACGCCGGTTTTACAAAACTTCAAATCGAACGATGGGAAAAAGCCGTTGTCCCCTTCAAGCAAAATTTCCCGAACTTAAAATTTTTTCACATTTCGGCCACCGCCGGCGTTCCCTACTCCGGGCAAATCTATGCCAATGTCGCTCGTATCGGAATGGGATTGTATGGCATAGACACTTCGTCCTTAACAAAACTGAATTTAAAACCGGTTTTACAGATGCGGTCCGTAATAAGTTCCGTAAAAATGATTCCCGCCGGAGAGTGCGTTGGATATGGCATCACCCACAAAGCGTCAAAACCCGTCAAGGTGGCTACGGTTCCGACGGGCTATTTCGAGGGAGTGGACAGAAGGTTGTCCAATCAGGGATTCTTAAAGGTCGCAAATCGGCATTGCCCGATTATCGGAAAAATCAGCATGAATATGACTTCCATAGATATAACTTCTCTGCCCGAAATTAAACTCGGCGATTCGGTGATAATAATCAGCGACAATAAAAATGACTTTAACTCTGCCGAACAAATGGCTAAACTGGCGGGCATAACCCCTTACGAAATTTTAGCCCGTATCCCCCAGCACCTGCGCCGGATGGTTATTTAGCAAAGTTTTTAAAAAACAAAAACCTGGAACTTAAAAATTGCGAACCCTCATCGCCAACAACAAAACCGGCCAAAAGCCGGTTTTGTTGAATTGCTCTGATAAAAACCTTGAGTGTTTCAAATGTGTTTCGGATGGTTTTAGTTGTAAAAAACGCCCAAAAATGGTAGCATGTTTGCACTTATGACAGAAATTGGCAAAGAAAAAACAACAAAAAACAGGCCGCCGGTAGTGGTTGTTTTGGGACACGTTGACCACGGAAAAACCAAACTTTTGGACACGATAAGAAAAACCAAGGTCGCAGAAAAAGAGTCGGGCGGCATCACCCAGCACATCGGGGCTTATCAAGCGGAAACCGACGGGAAAACAATCACTTTTCTTGATACGCCGGGCCATGAGGCGTTTTCGGCCATTCGCGCTCGCGGAGCCAGAATCGCCGACATTGCCATTTTGGTAGTCGCCGCCGACGAAAGCGTAAAGCCCCAGACCAAAGAAGCGATTAAAATAATCGAGTCGGAAAAAATTCCCGTCATCATCGCAATCAACAAAATTGACAAGGAGGGCGCCAATCCGCAAAAAGTCCGGCAGGACCTTGCCGCCGAGAATATTCTGGTTGAAGACTGGGGCGGCAAAGTGCCGGTTTTGGAAATATCCGCCAAAGAAGGCCGGAACATTCAAGAACTGCTTGACATAATTCTTTTGGTTGCCGAACTGGAGGAGCTTAAAGAAGATATTTCCTCGCCAGCCGAAGGGATTATTATCGAATCCCGCCTTGACAAGCGGCGCGGCCATATCGCCTCGGCCATAATCCAAAAAGGGGTATTGAGACCGGGTGACTGGCTCGTAGTCGGCACCATAGTCGGCAAGATAAAATCAATGGAAGATTTTCGAGGTTCGGTAATTTTTGAAGCGCGGCCGTCCCAGCCCGTTCTGATTACCGGCTGGCCGTCGGCGCCCGATATCGGTAAACCGTTCGTGACCGCCGATTCCAAAGACGCGGCGTTAAGAATTTCGGAAAACAACGTTGACCTGGCTCCTCTGTTTTCGTTCATCAAAGAGTCAGCCAAAGATTCCGAAGAAACCCCGGGCAAAAAAATATTGAACCTTGTTTTGAAAGCCGATTTTTCCGGTTCCCTAGAGGCGTTGGAATCGGCCCTTCAGACAATCAAGTCGGACGAGGTTGGCTACCGCGTCGTCAGATACGACATCGGCAACATCGCCGAAACCGACGTTCAAACCGCCGTTTCCGCAAAAGCTCAAATCATCGGCTTCAGAGTCGCCGCCGAAGAATCCGCTAAAAAACTGGCCGAAAAAGAAAAAATTGCGGTTGCTTCATTCGACGTGATATACGAACTGATTGAACATGTCCGAAGGGAAATGTCCGGATTGTTAGAATCAAAGATGGAAAAAATTCCCTTGGGTGAGTTGCGAGTTTTGGCAATTTTTAAAAAAGACCAAAAAAACTGGGTAGTCGGCGGGAAGGTTATTTCGGGAAAGGCCAAAAGAGGAGCGCTCATCGGCGCCATCCGAAACGGAGAGCCGGCAAAAATTGGAAAACTTAACCAGCTGCAGCATAATAAAGAAGACGTGGCGGAAGTGCGGGAGGGCCTTGAGGCGGGGATGAAAATCGAACTCGCCGGCCCGTCGGAAGAAATTAAAATCGGCGAAAATTTGGAAATCTACGAGGAGAAAAAAAAAGAGAGAACGTTGTAGGTTTGTTCGGCGGCATGGCGAAGTGGTAACGCGACTGTCTGCAAAACAGTTATGCGCCGGTCCAATTCCGGCTGCCGCCTCCAGAATAAACTTGCCCGGGTGGTGGAATGGTATACACGAAGGACTTAAAATCCTTTGCCCGCAAGGGC
>MGJJ01000005.1 GCA_001794205.1 Candidatus Yanofskybacteria bacterium RIFCSPHIGHO2_01_FULL_44_22
ACGGGCTTTCTGCCGGAAGGGTTCAGTCGCCGGCTTTGCGAATTCTCGTTGAACGCGAGCGCGAGATTAACGCCTTTAAAAGCGAGGCCTACTACAACATCGCCGCCGATGTTTTTGGGGGGGATAAAATAGTCTTTCGCGTCGTCTGCGAAGAAGAACCGCGCGATAAAAAAATCTCGGAAACAATTCTGGAAAAAAGCCGGGGCGGTTCCTGGTTCGTCAAAGACATCACCGAAGGCGAAATCAAACGCTCTCCCCGTTCGCCGTTTACTACCTCTACTATTCAGCAATCAGCCAGTTCGCGTCTTGGTTTTTCGCCCGCCCGCACCATGCTCATTGCCCAAAAACTCTACGAGCATGGTTTTATCACCTACATGCGCACCGACAGTCTAAATCTCGCCGCTTCCGCTCAAGCCCAAATCGCCGGTATTATCGCCAACACTTACGGCAAAGAATATGTGGAGGTCCGCAATTACAAAACCAAAAGTAAAAATGCCCAGGAAGCCCACGAAGCCATTCGCCCGACAAACGCCGCTCTTGAAAGTGCCGGCGCCAACGAAGAACAGAAAAAACTTTACCGCCTTATTCGTGAACGGACTATCGCTTCGCAAATGGCCGACGCCAAACTTTCGCGCGCTAAAATTACCGTCAACATTAAGGATGGCGGGGTTCCTGATTTTTCCGCCATCGGCAGCCGCGTTATCTTTGACGGCTGGCTGGCCTGCGATACTCGCGCCCGAGGCGAAGATGTGGAACTGCCCAAGGTAGAAACAAAAGAAGCATTAACCCTCAAAGATATCATCAGCGAAGAAAAACACACCGAACCGCCGTCACGCTACACCGAAGCCGGACTCGTTAAAGAACTTGAAAAACGCGGCATCGGCCGGCCTTCAACTTATGCTTCAATTATCAAAACCTTGCATGACCGAAAATATGTAGAGAAAGACAACCGGTCATTAAAACCTACCGATACCGGCGAAGTGGTCAGCACATTCCTTGAAGAAAATTTTATGAATTATATCAGCGACACCTTCACCGCTGAAATGGAAGACGAATTGGATGATATCGCAGATGGCAAAAGAGAATATGTTAAAACCTTAAGCGATTTTTACAGACCTTTCCATCGCGATGTAAAAGCCAAAGAAAAAATAGACAAGCTGACTAACCTTGGCGAAGCGCCGACAGAATTTAAATGTCCTAAATGCGATAGCCCCATGACTATCAAGCTTGGCCGTAATGGCAAGTTTTTGAGTTGTTCCCGCTATCCGGTCTGCGACGGCGCCCGCAAAATTGACGGTTCAGTCGTTGAACCGAATAAACCGATTGGCGCCGACCCGGCCACTGGCCTTCAAATATTTGTTATGGAAGGGAAATTTGGTCCCTATGTCCAGCTCGGCGAAAATCCTCCGAAAAGTGAGAAAGGCGAGAAGCCCCGCCGGGCAAGCATCCCCAAAGACAAAGACCCGTCCACAGTAACCGTGGCCGAGGCCTTAAAATATTTAAGCTTGCCTCGCGTTCTTGGCGTTCATACGGAAACTGGCAAAGAAATCTCCGCCAACAACGGCCGATTCGGACCATACATCGTTCATGATGGAGATTTTCGTTCACTCAAAAAAGCAGATGGCGATGATGTTTACACGATAACTCTCCCCCGCGCCCTTGAAATATTAAAAGAACCCAAAAAACTCTCCCGCCGCGGCAAGAAAAAAAGCATTTGAGCTTCCCCTCTTTTTAGGATAGGATTTTTGATATGCCTCCTCTTTTGGAGAAAATACTGCAAAATCCAAAATTTAAGAAACAGGATTCTGCCTTGATAGAAAGAGCCTATTTTTTCGCAAAAGCCGCCCACGGCGGACAAAAAAGAATGTCCGGCGAAGAATATATCACCCACCCGCTTCACGCGGCTTATTTTCTCTCCGAACTCGGTTTTGACGCAATCACCGTTGCCGCCTGCCTGCTCCACGACACCGTTGAAGACACCAGTCTTACCGCCAAAAACATTGAAAAAGAATTCGGTAAAGAAATCTCCTTTCTTGTGGATGGCGTCACCAAGCTTGCTAAAATTGAATACTCCGAAAAACACGGCTTAGACCAAAAACAAAACGCCAACCACATCAGCTCGCTCAAAAAAATGTTCTTTGCCATGGCCGACGATATCCGCGTTATTTTGATAAAACTCGCCGACCGTTATCATAATATGGAAACTCTAAAATATCTTCCGCAGGAAGACCAAAAACGCATTGCCAAAGAAACACTTGAAATCTATGCCCCCATCGCCGCCCGTCTGGGAATGGGATACCTCAAAGGACAATTTGAAGATATGGCTTTCCCGTATATTTATCCCGCCGAATACTCATGGCTTATCAAACAAATAAAAACCAAATACGCCGATAATTTAAATTACGCGGAAAGAACCAAACCGCTCATCAAAAGAAAACTGCAGGATGCCGGCATAGAAATCACCGAAATGAACTCCCGGATAAAACACTATTACAGCTTGTACCAAAAACTGCTTCGATACGACATGGATTTCAATAAAATTTTTGATTTGGTCGCCATGCGGATTATCTTGCCGGATATTAAATCGTGCTACGAAGCCCTCGGGGTAATCCATAATTTTTACAAACCCCTGCCCGGCTTGATAAAGGACTATATTTCCCTGCCCAAACCCAACGGCTATCAATCGCTTCACACCACTATTTTCTGCGAAAAAGGAAAAATAGTTGAAATTCAGATAAGAACCGCCGAAATGCACGAATACGCCGAGAACGGCATCGCCGCCCACTGGGCTTACTCGGAAAGCGGCAAAAAGAAGCCCGTTAAAACCGACACCAAAGATATTCAGTGGGTTACCCAGCTGAAAAATTTCCTGAAAGAAATAAAGACCGGCGAAGAATTTTCCAATTTAAAAATTGATTTTTTCAAAAACAGGATTTTCGTTTTCACGCCAAAGGGAGAAGTCAAAGACCTGCCCGAAGGCGCGACGCCAGTTGATTTTGCTTATGCCATTCACACCGACCTCGGTCACGCTATTTTGGGCGCCAAAGCAAACAATAAAATGGTCCCTCTCCATTATGAGTTGAGAAACGGGGATATGGTGGAAATTCTGAAAGGTAAAAATCCCAAGCCGTCTTTTGACTGGCTGAAAATCGTCAAAACCGCCGAAGCGAGGAAAAAAATCAAATCATGGTTCAGAGATTCGCCGTCGCCCCAAAACCTCCAATTCGTTGAACTGGCAAATTCCGCGGTTTTATCCCAGGCAAGGCCTGGACAGGCCTTGCCTGGGATAAAAAAACCCGCTCAAAGAAAGCCGATTTCAATCTCAAAAAATTCTATTAGAACACTCTCCGAACCCCTTATTCAGGGACAGAGTGGACTATTATACAAATTAGCCAAGTGTTGTAATCCCACTCCGGACAAAAAAATAAGAGGTTACATGACCGTAAACAGGGGTGTTTCTATTCACCTGACATCTTGTTCAAATATAAAAAGCGCCCAAGAAACGAGAATCTTAAGCGCTCATTGGCCGATAGAAAAATCCGAGAAATAAAATTTAATCAATGACTGATTCCGCCTTTCGACCATGTTCAATAACCCATCTTAACAGGTCTTAACAGGTCCGACCTGTACAGGTCGGACCTGTTAAATTAGTTTTAATAATTTTATAAAAAATTATCGACTGGGTTATTCCCCCCTCATTATGTAGGAATTTTTAATCAATAATACTTTTCGCGATTTTGTTAAGTTCTTCAAGATTGGCGAATTTGATGATGATTCTTCCGCTGCCCGATGCCGCCTTGATTAACACCGGCGCCGCCAAGGTCTCGCCCAAATTTTTCTCCAACTCAATAAACTTATTTTCTTTTTTGGCTACCGGCTTGGATGATTTGACCGCCGAAGCGATGCCCTCTACTTCTTTTGACGAAACTCCGTCCGCAAGAATTTGATTGTAAATTTCTCTTTGTTTTTTTTCGTCATTGAACGCCAACAAAGCGCGGGCATGGGCGCGAGATATTTTTTCCGAACGGACTGCCTCTCTCATATCTTTCGGCAAATTTAACAATCTGACGGCATTGGCCACCACCTCTCGGGATTTGGAAACTTTTTCGGCGATTTCTTTCTGGGTAAGACCGAAATCTTTGGCAAGCCGTTCATACGCTTCGGCCTCTTCAACCGGATTCAAGTTTTTTCTCTGAAGATTTTCCACCAGCGCCACCTCAAGGCGAGTCTTTTTCTCTTCAAAATCGTCTCTGATGATAACCGGCACATGAGGAAGTCCGGCCATCTTGGAAGCGCGCAACCGCCTCTCTCCGGCAATCAAACTATAAGAAACGTCCAGTCCCCGCAAGGTTTCGGTTTCCACTTTGGAAACAAGCAAGGGCTGAAGCACGCCGTATTTTTTGATTGACTTGGCGAGTTCTTCAATTCCTTTTTCGTCAAAATCGCGCCTCGGCTGTTCGGAATTGGGTTTAATCTTATTAATTTCAACATAAAAAACATTCTCTTTCGGAGATTCCGGTTTTACCATTCGTGAGGCCGGTATCAGCGACCCCAGACCTTTGCCTAAACCGAAGAACTTTTTCATAATATTAGTTGAAGGTTCATCAAGTTCTTAAGGTTTATAAAGTTCTTTATAAACTTGCTGGACTTTATAACTTTTAACTAAGCCGTATAACTTCTTCCGCCAACTGCCGGTATGCCTTGGCCGCTTTTGAATCCGGGTCAAACTGTAAAATCGTTTTGCCAAAACTGGGCGACTCGGCTAAAGAAACCGTCCTCGGAATTATAGCATTGAAAACGCGGCCGGGGAAATTCTTGCTCACCTCATTGACAACCTGATGCGACAATTGGTTCCTCCTGTCAAACATTGTAAGCAGGACGCCCAATATTTGCAAATCTGAATTCAATCCTTGCCTTACCAATTCAATCGTATTTAATAACTGGCTCAATCCCTCAAGGGCGTAGTATTCGCACTGAACAGGAATCAGCACCTTTTCCGACGCGGTAAGGGCATTGATGGTGAGAAGGCCGAGTGAGGGCGGACAATCAATCAGAATATAGTCGTAATTGGTCCGGATAGAATCTAAAACCCTTTTTAAGCGGGTTTCTCTTTCTTCCATTGTCACCAGTTCAACCGTCGCTCCGGCCAAGCTCTGCGCCGCCGGCAAAATATCAAACCCGAATAAAGACGTTTTCTTAACCACCAAATTGGGATTTAAATCGCTAACGATGGAATGATAGATATTTGAGCCGTTGTCTGCCACATGGATGCCTAATCCGGTAGTGGCATTGGCCTGCGCATCCATATCCACCAGCAAAACATATTTTCCGAGAGCGGCAAGGTAGGCCGCCAAATTTATTGTCGTGGTAGTCTTCCCGACTCCGCCTTTTTGATTGCAAACGCTTATTATTCTGGCCATTGATACGATGCGAAATTCGATGTTTTTGTTTTTCTCTATATTAATTTTAACACACAAAAGCGGTAATACAATATTTTGTCTCTGTCCTTGTAAAATTTTCCGTTTAATAATATAAAGAGGATACCTTGTTTACTTAAGAAACGGGGGGCGCCTTGAAAATTCAAAAGAGCCGATGGTTGGTTCTGGTCCTTCTTATTTTAACTCTTTTTCTGGTCCTGAAATTCAAGATTATCGCCAGTTGGCATGTCATCAACGCCAGCATGGAGCCGACGGTTCCCATGGGCAGTCGTCTGTTTTCGGAAAGATTCAGCCAGCTATTCACGTTTGGGCGGGGTGATATTGTCGTTATTCGCGACGACAACGCTCCTGACGGAATAAACTATCACGTCAAAAGAATAATCGGTTTGCCCGATGAAGAAATACTGTGCGATGTCAAAACCTGTACCATATACATAGGAACCGGTGAGTCCTATATTGACCCCCTGATAAAACTATCCGACTTGATTACGGTTCCCCAGTCGGGAGAGTTTTGCGATAACCTGCATGCGTTCCTGGGAAAAGACGAATATTTCGTGCTTGGAGACAATTGGCGGGATTCGGAGGATTCAAGAAATTTCGGCCCGGTGCCGAAAAAAATGATTGTCGGCAGAATTTTTTACATCTACAAGCCAAAACCGCCCGCGCGATGATAGTCCGGACGGTTTTTTGTAAAAAATAAAATTGGTGATAAGATTTAAATAAGTTGTCGGCGAAATACGCCGCGGTGACGGAATTGGCAGACGTACACGACTCAAAATCGTGCGGGCGCAAGCTCATGGGAGTTCGACTCTCCCCCGCGGCACTAGTAAGGAACTCAACGGCTTTTTCAAAGCCAGAAGGTGGGACGCGCGAAGCGCGTCCCACATCATTTGTTTTGAAAATAGGTGCGAGCTTGGTACAATTACAATAAAGACACCCAAATCACAAAACTATCTCATATTTCGTTATCTATTATGTACGATAATAAACCGGAAAACGACCTAAAACAACTTATGCAACTCGCCAAAAACGGCGACACTGAAGCGTTCGGCCGGCTTTATGAATTATATTTTACGCCGGTTTACCGCTATATTTACCTAAGAACCAAAAACAAAGAAGAAGCGGAAGATTTGAGCCAAGCAGTTTTTGTAAAAGTTTTTAAATCAATAGGCGCGTTTCGGGAACAAAATAAACAACCCCTCGCCTTTTTTTTTACGGTCGCCCGAAATACGGTTATAGACCACTGGCGAAAGAGAAAAGAGATTTTGACCGATAAACCGCCGGAAACGCTGTCCGCCGAGTCATTCGAAAATCCCCAGCGCCTGATTGACCAAAAATCAACGGCTCAAGCGGTTTATCAAGCCATTGAAAATCTTACCGAAGAACAGCAAGAAGTAGTCATCTTAAAATTTATAAACGACCTGACCACGGCCGAAATAGCAAAAATTTTAGGCAAAAAGGAAGACGCGATAAGACAAACGCAATGCCGGGCCTTAAAAATTCTTAAGCGGTATTTTAACGAACATGAAATATAACGAACAAACGGAAAAAATAATAACCAAAGCGCTGGAACTTTTGGAAAAGGGCGAATCAGAACCTGAAATTTTAAATTTACTTGCCCCGAGCGGAGTCGAGGGGTTTCCCGAACATAAAAACGAGCTTGAGGAATTATTCCAAACTCTGAAAACCGTTCAAACTGTCAAAAACGCGATTCATCCGTCCAAAGAATTGCTGTATAAAATAATCTCCCAAATTCCCGATGAACGAACTGAACATCAAGAAAATCACTCGCCTTCTTTCGGATTTGCGGCTTGGTTTAAATTTGCCGTTCCCGCCGCCGCCATCGCCATATTGGTGGCCGTATTTTACTCCAAATTATTGCCCGAAGAATCCCAAAAAATAGCCGAGCAAGGCGCAACCCCGGCCGTTAGCGCGCCGGCAATTACCGACAAAGAAAAAATCAAAACAACCGCCCCTTCGCCTAAATCGACAAGTTTGGCCGCCGATAACCTTGACGCTTTAATTGATGAGGCAATCGCCTTGGCCGACAATCAGCAATTTGCCCAAAATGAAGATGCCGATGTTTCGTTTATAAATTCAGATGACCAGGCGCTGGATAACCTTGGCCAATTTTACAATGAAGAAGAATTATAAAACAACAATCGTCCTCGGAACCGCATTTGCCGTTATTGCGGCCGGTATCTTTTCCGACAGCGCTTTTGCCGTTGTCCGGACTAATTTTTGCGCCAACCTGAATCAGGCCGTTTCCGTATTGGACCAAGGAATAATTACCCGCGAAGGAGTTCTTAAAACCCGCCAAAATGAAAGATTGCAAAATTTAAAAAACAACCGTGACTTGCGGGATGCCAAATTAGCAGAATTAAAACAAGGCGTGATGAACAGCATGTCTCCCGTTTACGCCAAAATAGAAGCCCTGGCCAAAACCGACGGACAAAAAACCGCCGTTAACAATTTTAAAACAGCGATGGAAAACGCCGTCAGCGCCCGCAAAAATGCCGTCAAGACCGCCGCCTTGGAATATCGGCAAGAAATAGACCGCATTATTGCCTTAAGAAATTCGGCGATTGATAACGCCGTGCGGAATTTTAAAAATTCCAATCAGGCGGCAGTTAAAAAAGCCAAAACGGATTGCGCGACCGGAGTAAGACCCCCAATCGCCAGGACAACTTTTGTCTCGAGCATTAGGACGGCAAAATCAAACTTAATATCCGACAAGCAAAAAAACGGAATTCCGTCTTCGCTTGTTAAATCAGCTTCGACTGAATATAAAAATACCGTCGCCAAAGCCAATCAAGACTTTAAAGCCGCCTCGGAAAAAGCCCGCTTGGAATTAAGAGTGGCGTTTTAATGATTTAATTAAAACAGCCGTCGCAAAGCCAAGCGCCGCTCCGCTTAAAATATCATACGGCCAGTGAACGCCGGCGACAATGCGAGCAAAACCGATAAGCCCCGCTAAGGCCAAATACACGGCGCCGAGTTTTTTATTATACAAATAAACCCCCGCCGCCAAAGCAAAATAAAATGAAGCGTGACCGGAAGGAAAAGAAGAAATTATATCGTGGTTAATCAGCTGTTTTATATTTTCAAAAACCATAAACGGCCGGGGGTGAGCATAAAAAAATCTGATGACGGGAACGAAAATAAGCCGCGCCGCAAGAGCCGAACTTACGGCAACCAAGACCATATTGCGATACTTATTTCTATTCCGCAGATAAACGATTATAATTCCCGCCACCAGCAAATAACCGAGCCATTCCGCCGAAAAAACCCAAAATCTGTCCAGCCAGATATTTTGTCCGGATAAAGAATAGACTCTCCAAAATAACGAAGTGTTTAAACCATTAAACATGGGTTAGTTTTTGCTTACCGTTAATTTTACCAAATTTTGGAATACCGCGGCTATAACAATCGGTCCGACCCCGCCCGGAACAGGCGTAATCAGTCCGGCCTTTTTCGATACTGCCGCAAAATCAACATCGCCGCATAATTTTCCGTTTACGGTATTATACCCGAAATCAACGACAACGGCTCCCCGTTTAACCATTTCCCGTTTTATTAAATCGTGTTTGCCCACACCGGAAACTATAATATCGGCATTTTTAGAAAGTCCGCCCGGATTTTTTGTAAATTCATTTATCGTTGTTACCGCCGCACCGGATGCGGCCAGCCAGTGAACCGCCGGCCGGCCAGTCAAAAGACCATAGCCGAATACGGCGGCTCGCTTGCCTTTGAGACTGATGCCGTATTTTTCAAAAATAATTTTTACCGCCTCGACGGCCGGCGGCAGAATCGATGATTCCCCGGCAAAGAATTTTCCCTGCGCGGCCGCCGATAAAACATCAACGTCTTTTTCCGGCGGAATTGCGTTTAAAATCTTACCGGTATTGAATTTTTTCGGAATGGGCAGTTCCACAAAAATTCCCGAAACCGATTTGGTGCAAGCGAGACGTTTAATTTCTGATATTATATTCGACTGGCTGCTGTTGGTTTTAAAATTCCGACAATTAAACTCAATGCCGATATTTTCAGCGGCTCTTTTCTTCAATTCAATAAATTTCCTTAATTTACCGTCCGCTCCGACAGAAACGGCGGTTAACCGCAATTTTAATTTTCCGGCGACATTTTTTGTCTTCAATTGTCCGAGAATTTCAGCGGCTATTTTTCTGCCGTCAATAATTTTGTCGGCCATATGATAAAATTAAACCCGCTAAATCTGCAATAAGCGCAACAACTGGTCCGGTTTTGAAGGACCGACGCGAAGGATTTTCGGTTGCCGCGGATGGGTCAAATCCAGGATGGTTGACGGTTCGGATTTAGGCAGAACTCCGGCGTCAATTATCAAATCCGGCTTCTCGTCCCGCTCTTCAAAGAGGGTGATTATTTTATTTATGTCGTTACTCGGTTCCTCGCCGGAAATATTGACCGAAGTTGATGTCAAAGGATAGCCGAATCGGCCCAAAAGTTTGTTTAAAAAAATAAAATCGGGAATGCGGATGCCGATTGTTCTCTGGCCGGAGGTCAGAATCGAAGGAACAATTTCTTTTTTGGGAAGAACGACTGTCACTTTGCCTACGGTAAAAGCGCCGTCGTTATTGCCGCTTCCAACCATTGGCCAAATTTTTTCCAAAATATTTTCGGCGCTGGCGCCGATATAAGCAAGCTCTTTGGCCCAGAGCATATTTTTTACAATGACAGGAAGAGGTTTTGAAAAACTCCTGTTTTTGATGCGGTAAATTTTCTTCACCGCTTCTTCATCAAGGGCGTTGGCGCCCAATCCGTAAAGAGTGTCGGTGGGATAAACAATCGTTCCGCCGGAACTCAAAACCGCAACCGCCTCGGCGATTGCGGTTGAATAATCTTTATTCAAATCAATCCTGATTATTTGCATTTTGGGGAACCGGAGCAATTTCTTCTTTGGCCTCGACCGTCTCGGCTGTTTCTGTTTTTACTTCCGCTTCTTCCGTCTTAATTTCAGCCGCTTCTTCTTTGGGGGCTTCTTCCGGCTTTGAGTTTTGCGCTTTGAGTTCTGTTTCTTCTGGCTTGTCGCTTGCCTCTTGTTTCTTGTTACTTCTCTTCGGTTTCCAACTTTGCATCTTTGGCCTATCCCAAATTTTATAATTTACAAGTAAATTATTGGCTGTCGGTGAAATTTGAGCCCCACAGCTAATCCAGTATTCGATTCTTTCTTTATTGGCCTTAAATTCTTTTTGATGTGGATTGTAGGAACCCAAAAGTTCCAAAATTTTTCCTTTCGGTTTTTTGGTATGCTCGACAACCACGACCCTGAAATAAGCCTGGCCTCGTTTCCCTACTCGTTGTAGTCGTACTTTCAGCATCGGCTTATGTTAACAAATTTCACAAATATAATCAACCGTCTTGATTACCACCCCTTCTTCTTGAGCGCATCCTCCGCCGCCGCTTGCTGGGCTTCTTGTTTGGAAGGCCCTTGGCCGACGCCGGCCATTTCTTTTTCCAGAAAAACTCCGATTTTAAAATTGCGGGCGTGGTCCGGCCCCCACTCTTCCAAAACCTCGTACGAGGGCGTTATGCCGACTTTATCCTGGGCTTGTTCCTGAAACAAACTCTTGGCGTCGCGGTACAAACGGTCTTCAATAATCCTCGGCAGTTCTTTCAAAACAAATTTTTCAATAAACTCGCTGGCAGGCTCGTATCCCCCGTCAAGATAAATCGCGCCAATTAACGCTTCTATGGCATTGGCTAAAATATATTGTCTCGCCCGGCCGGTATCTTTAGCCTCCCCGCGCGACAACAGCATAAAATCGTTTAAATCAAATTCTTTGGTAATTTGCGACAGCATAACGGCGTTCACCAAAGCCGCCCGCCAATTGGTCATTTCACCTTCGGGATTGGGAAAATTTTTGTAGAGATACTCCGTAACCACCAACTCCAAAACGGCATCTCCCAAAAATTCCAACCGCTCATTTTGGTCAAGACGCCACTTGGGATTTTCGTTTAAATAAGACCGATGAGTAAGGGCCTGGAGAAGAAGGTCTTTGTTTTTAAATTCGTAACCGATGTTTCCCTCCAGTAAAGAAAGATTTTCATTTGTCATAAAAATCTTGGTATTTTGTTAGCTTGCTACCTTGTTCAACCAAGATAACAATTTAACAAGATAACAATTTAACTATTTTTAATTTTCAGACGCTTCAGGTCCGGCTTCTTAGTCTGTTTCTTCTTTCTTTTCCGCCTCGGCTCCACCCGCTTCGTTGATAGGCGAGTCTTGGCGAGACTGGTTCGGCGCATCGTCGGACACGTGTTCGTCTTCAGACGATTTTACGTGGTCTTTCCCCGGCTCGCCTATTTCGCGATAAACCGTCCCCAATACGCCGTTGACGAATTTACCCGATGATTCCCCTCCGAACGATTTGGCAAGTTCAATTGATTCATTAATGGCGACTTTCGGCGGTACTTCCTCCCGACTGCCAAAAAGCAGTTCGTACAGGCCGACCCTCAAAACATTCCTGTCAACGATGGCAATCTGCTCCAGCGGCCATTGCGGCGCCGCTTTTTCTATTATTTTGTCTATTTCCGGCAAATGAGCCATTACTCCTTCGGACAGCTGGAAAATAAAAGACGGGTCATCGACACCGGAGGCAAATTCCTTAATGTTACGCTCAAGAATTTCCTTGAACGCGCCTTCCTTCCTGCCCCTAAAATCCCACTCATAAAGAGCTTGCATCACCACTGAACGAGATAAATGACGTGAGGCCATAAAATTTAAGTTTTAGGCTTTGTGGGTGTGTTTTTCCTTCTTTTTGAGCACCTTTGCCAGCACATTGACGACTTCCCTATTCTTATAAAAGCCGCAAAACTTGCAAACGATATGCGGCATTATCATTTTGTGGCAATGCGGGCAGGCAATTAAATTTTTCGGCTTTAGGGCA
>MGJJ01000006.1 GCA_001794205.1 Candidatus Yanofskybacteria bacterium RIFCSPHIGHO2_01_FULL_44_22
ATCAATTTTTTAACTACAAAACCATGAAATACATAATTTACGCGAGAAAATCAACTGAAAGTGAGGAGAGACAAGTATTGAGTATTGAATCCCAGATTTCTGAATTGCGAGAATTTGCCGTCAAAGTCAGTGAATTTTTCAATTTAAAATTGATTGAAAAATTCACTGAATTGAGTTATACTTAACTCAATTAAAAACTTGAAATTGTTAATGCTCTCGGCTTCGCCGCAATTTTTGCCCGCCCGCCCATTCCGAGCCCATTCGACCAAGCTCAGGGCGAGGGCAGAATTCCGTTCGAGCTATTTCAAGAATACACCGCCAATAAGTTAAGAATCCATGTCCCGCATCATCGATTTAAAAAAAATAGCTTCTCAAGATAAATCGCCTACCCCGCCAGCTGACGTTAAAATTGATTCTAAAAAAGAAAATCGTCCAACGACGAAGAAAGCCGCGCCGGACCAACCGGATAAACAAACCGCCCCCCAAGAATCACCCGCGCTTTCGTGGGAAATTCAGCCCCGCGAACATTTATCGCCGAAAATATATTCCTGGCTGACGGCAGGCGGGCTTTTGGCCACAGCGGGGGTTTTGATATTTTTTAAAAAGGATTACCTGACAACAATCTTCCTGGTGCTGTCGTCGGTTGTTTTACTGCTGCAAACCGCAAAAAAACATCCCGCTTCAAAAATTGCAATCGGCGGATTGGGAATTTCCGTCGGTTCCAATCTGTATCCGTTTAAAGAGCTTCGGACGTTCTGGCTTGACTATGTTCCGGGTAATGCGAAAGAATTGAGCTTGGAACCGAAAAAATGGTATCTTCCCTATATAAAAATCCCCGTTGCCGGCCAGAACCCCGTTGAATTAAGAAAAATTCTAATGAACTTTCTGCCGGAAAAAGAGCATGAAATTTCCTTGGCTGATATTATCGGTAAAAAATTAGGATTATAGTTAGGACCTCCGCGCTTGAAACAGGAAGCCCCAAAAGACAAATTAATGTCCCCGCAGCCCAGCTGGACCCCACACCAAAATTAAAAAACTATATCCCCTCGTCGTTCAACGGATAGGACGGTAGCTTGCGGAGCTACAAATAGAGGTTCGATTCCTCTCGAGGGGACAAATATGAAATATTTGAACACTCGGAGCAAGCCAACTGCTTGGCTTGCGTGAGGAATCGAATGCCGGAGCGATGTCAAAAATCGCAATCGGCGATTTTTGACTGCGAGGCGGGACTGCGACCTGCGAGGCGGAAGCCGAGCAGAGTTGAAGTCGATTCCTCTCGAGGGGACAAATATGAAATATTTGAACACTCGGAGCAAGCCAATTGCACCATAAATTTTTCGTCTTGAATTAAATTTAAATAATGATACTGTTTAGGCAGTTGTTTTTTATTTTAGGGGAGACAAAAATGAGCGATATTGCTCAGAAAATAGACATGGCCTTGGCAGAAATCTTTAATAGAAAAACTGATCGGGAAAAAATCATTGAAGCAATCATTGATTTGCCCATTCTGGACGATAAGAAAAAACTGTCGCTCATTAAAACAACACTTACTCTGAACGAGCGGCAAACAAAAAAGTTTCTGAATTTTATAAACATACTCCCCATGATTGACAAAATGCTTCACGAAAAAGTTTAAAACAAACCAGAATAGCAGAGCAACGCTCCAGTCCTCCGTGGAATTGGAGTTTTTTTTTAAATCTGTTATAATAATGGACTTCATGGAATAACGTAAAGCTAATAATGAAAAACGAAAAACCTCAATTGGGATTTGATTATTCGCCATTCGCTATTCGTTAAATGAATATATTTCTCCCGATAGAAAAACTGAAAAATGTCGGACCGAAGAATTTGCCTCGTTTAAACAAGCTCGGCATTAAGACCGTCAAAGACTTGCTCTGGCATTTTCCCGTCCGCTATGAGGACTACACGAAAACTGCTCCAATAGCCGAAATAGAAGCCGGACAAAAAATAAACATCCGGGGCGAAGTGGTAAAAATAACCGTCAGGCGGATTTTTCCAAGAAGAATGTCCGTCACCACGGCCATCGTCCAGGACCAAAGCGGAGCCGTAAAAGCCGTTTGGTTCAACCAGCCGTATATCGCCGACCAGCTGACGGAAGGAACATTCGTAAGCTTGGCCGGAAAAATTCACATCGATAAGCACGGTACTTACCTTTCCAATCCGACCTATGAAAAAATTTTCTCTTTTAATCCCGTTCCGACCGACACCACTGCCGACGATTCGGATTTGCCGGATGAAACTCCGGTAATCCGTTATGAAGAAGAGCCGGCCAATTTAATCCATACCGGCGGTTTTGTTCCCGTTTATCCCGAAACGGAAGGCATCACTTCAAAGTATCTGCGCTTTCTGATTAAACCTCTTCTGCCAAATTGCCGTTTCACCGACCACTTGCCGGAAGCAATTTCTAAAAAATATGGCTTTCGGGAATTAAACGCGGCCGTCAACAGCATCCATTTCCCAAAAAATGAAAACGAGGCCCAAAACGCCAAAGAGCGGCTTGCGTTTGACGACCTGTTTTTATTTCAGCTGAAAGCCCTGACCGAAAGACGCAAATTAAATCAATTAAAATCGGTTCCCGTCGCCTTTGACCAAAAAGCGGCTCAAGACTTTGTGGCCGGTTTGCCGTTTGAACTGACCCATGACCAAAAAGTGGCGGCCTGGGAAATATTAAAAGACCTTCAAAAATCATATCCGATGAACCGCCTTTTGGAAGGCGACGTCGGCAGCGGCAAGACGGTGGTTGCTCTGCTGGCGGCAGTTCAGACGGCGCAAAGCGGTTATCAAACGGTTTTTTTGGCGCCAACGGAGGTGCTTGCGCGCCAGCATTTTAAAACGATTACCGATTTGACAAGGAATAAGGATATCAACATCGGCCTTCTAACCGGCTCTTCGGCTTGCATGAATGACCAAGAAATAAAAAAGGGTCTTTTAAAAAATAAAAGCGCCGACGGAACGCTGGACATCATCATCGGCACTCACGCCGTCATTCAAAAGGATGTCGCCTTTAAAAACCTTGCCCTGGTTGTAATTGACGAACAGCACCGTTTCGGCATCAATCAGCGCGCCGCCCTCATCAAGAATCAAGGGGGCGAAAAAATAAATTCCTTAATTCCGCATTTGCTTTCTATGACCGCCACTCCCATTCCCCGCACTCTCGCCCTCACAATTTACGGAGACCTTGATATTTCCATAATCAAAGAAAAGCCGAAAAACAGGAAAAAAATAATAACTTCGGTCACAACGCCGTCAAAAATAAAATGGGCTTATGATTTTATCCGCGAAGAGGTCGCAAAAGGCCGGCAAGTTTTTGTGATTTGCCCGAGAATTGAGCCCGATGAACCCAAAATCGGCGTGTTCTTAAAAACACGCCAGTTGAAAATGAATATGGCCTGGGCTGACGCCAAAGCGGTTGAAGAAGAATATAAAAAACTGTCGAAAGAAATTTTTCCGGATTTGAAAGTGGCAATGTTGCACGGCAAAATGAAACCAAAAGACAAAAATCGGATTATGGAAGATTTTAAAAACGGCGTCTTCAACATTTTAGTCTCCACTTCGGTAATCGAGGTGGGGGTGGATGTGCCCAACGCCACGGTAATGGCGATAGAAAGCGCCGAGAGATTCGGTCTCGCCCAACTCCACCAATTCAGGGGCAGAGTCGGTCGGGACGAATACCAGTCATATTGCCTCTTGTTTTCTTCGACGGCGGATAAAAAAATCAACAAGCGGTTGGAAGCGCTTGTTGAATGCGACGATGGATTTGTTTTGGCGGAAAAAGATATGGCCATCCGCGGGCCGGGAGAATTTTTCGGAGTCAAACAATCCGGCCTGCCCGACCTCGGCATGGCCTCACTCGCTAATGTTGATTTAATCAAAAAGGCTCGTTTTGAAGCGCGCTTGCTGCTTAAAGAAGACCCGGGATTAAAAAAATATCCCCTCTTGTCTAAAAAACTTGAGAGTTTCCAGAGATTAACTCATTTTGAATAGCCAACTTATTCGGTTTTTGGGCTACGCCTATACTTAGGCGTAGCCCAAAAACCCATATATTTTCCGAACATAAGACGGGTTTGGGCATCCAGACCCGGCAGGGCTCCGAAAATAATGGTCGCCGCGGGAAAAAGAAGCCACTGCAGGACCATCCACAGATATTTGAACCGGCCGAATTTCGGCGGCCTGGGCGGCAAAAGGAAAATAGACAACACGGCAGATGACACCAGCCCCAGCATCGCAAAAATCATGATAATTCGAGTGATGTGGGGCAAATTAAACGACAGCACCGTTTTGTTGAAGGCCGGTCCGCCGACCAAAGCAGGCAGCCAGCCGAGAATGAAAATTATAATGGCGTTGGTCGCCCAGGAATGAAAACCCTCAATGACGGTAAAACCGAAATAGAACTTTTTTAATTTCGGAATAGCTTTGTTTTTCCAAAAACCGAACAAAAAATACGGGATATTTTCGACGCCGTATCCCCATCGCCTCTGCTGTTTGTAAACATTTTTAAAAGTCTCAAAAACTCCGGGAGCGACATTGGCATCCATTGAAACCGGATAAAAAAGAGGAACTACGCGATAGTCGCCGTCGTATCTTAGAAAGCACTGCCAAAAAATTCGCGAATCCTCGGAAACCATGTTTGTCTGCCAAAACCCGGCATCAAGTAGCGCCTGAAAGGGCATGGAGTGAGAAGAAAAAGTCGTGGCGTTTTCCCATTTTTCCTGTTTAATGGTGTGCCAGAAAGTCGCCGAAAAAGCCACCACCCTGGCAAAAGACGGCGCTTCCCAAATGTTGTTAACGTATAAAGGCACCGGTTGATAAGAAGCGCGCAAGGGATTGGCCGAGGTTAAGAAAGTGTAAGTGAGGACGCCGAAATATTCAGGAAATAAAACGGTGTCAATGTCGAAATTTGAAACTAAGATATGGCTGTAAGGAATACCCAAACGGTCAATCAGTTCTTCTTTTACGATTTTCGCGGCATAGGCGGCATTGGACCCCTTGCCGGGAATTTCTCCGGACAGACCGTCCGGATGCTTTACGGCGAGCAGTTCGAAAAAATCTTTCTTGTAATTCTGCGCTATTTCCCGGACAGCGCGGGCGGTGTTTTCTCCACCCCTTTCTTCATAGCATAAAATCACCGCCAGCCTGGATTTGGGATAATTGGTTTTTAAAAGCGACTCCACCGAAGCGGCAATGACGGAATATTCCTCTCGGTAAACCGGTAAAAAAATAAGATGATAAACGTCCCGCCACGATTTAATAGTCGGCGGTCTATAGTCTACGGCCGATAGCCCTTCAAGTTTCTCAAGCCAGTTGACTTTCATGTTAGCCCGCATCCGTTTGTACGACTCCCGCAGATGCAGGGAAAGATAAACGGTTTTTATAAGCCAGTAAACATCGAAAACTATTATAAAAATTGCCATAAAAACCGGCGCAACAAACGACAAGCCAATAATCATAAGTAAAGTAAGCCAAGCCAAAAGACCGGGCATTATTTCAAAAGCCCTGTAAAACCTCCTATCTTTAGGTTCGGCAACGTTTGCCGCCCGCCCTATGTGTAAGCGTCTTTCCTCCATGGCGTTTACTTTTATCATACTCCGCAGGAAATTAAAAAGATAAGACCATGCCGAAAAGAGAATCTTCAAGCGCCGCCCGGCCTTCTTTTTGGAGAATGTCGGCGTTTAATAATTTGCCGTAAGCCGTTTTCAAGGTCTGAACATCGTATTTGTCCAAAATTTTGAGTGTTTTTTTGACAACAAATGGATGAAGTCCGGCTTTTTTGGCAATTGAATCCGCAGATAAAGAACGCGCCGCCAGGTCTTTGATGATAAGCAGATTCCTGAATTGACCGACAACCATCGCAAAAATATAATTAACATCGCGGCCGGTTTCTAATTCCCGATAAAGCACGCTGAACGCTTTCGGTTTGTCTTTGGCGGCAATGGCATCAATCAGTTCAAAAATGTTTAAATTTATTTTTTTTGACGCCAACAGTTCAACATCTTCGCCCGTCAACGCTTTTTTGCCGCTTCCTGCGGCAAAATTGGCAAGCTTGGCTATATCTGCCGCCAGGGAAAAACTGTCGCCGCCGGAATAGTCCGCTAATTTTTTGAGGGCCGCCGGCTGAATCGAACAACCCCGGGCGGTAAATTCTTCTTTGACCCAGTTTTCAAGCCTATTACCGGATAAAATATTGATTTCTTTAACCAAGTTGCCTTCGGCCGCCAGCAAACTAAACAGCGATTTATCGGCGGCCGCCAAATCCTTTTGAGCGGCATTAGCCGTCGCCAGGATAACTGTTTTTTTGTCCCGCGCCAGTTCGTAATCTTTGAGCAGTCCGGCGATTTGTCCGGCCGGTAACCGCGCCGGCAAAATGTTTTTAAGAACAATCAGCTTTATCTCGTCAAAAAACGAGCCGCTCCGGACAGCATCTTTGATTTTATCAAGGTCAGCAAGAGTAATTTGAGAACAGTCAAATTTAAAAAAATTCAGCCCGCTCTGATGTTTTTTTTGATAGCTATCAATGATTTCTCCAGATTTTTTTCTTAGACGATAACCATCGGAACCATAAAGAAAGATAATCATAAAAAATTAAAAGCAATCGGCAATTTTTATTCCGGCACGATTTCCACCCATATCGGGCCGGGTGCGAATTTAATTTCCTTGCCGTCTAAGCCGTAAAAATAAAGCTTGTCGTCAAGAACGACGGGGTCTTTTGACCATCGCCCGGCAATCGAAGTTCCGTTCTGAAAAATAACAGCCCCCCCTTCTCCGGTGGTAACAACCGATAGGTACTGGTCGCTTAGGAAGCGAGATTGAGTTTTCATGACTGCTACTGCGCCGGCGGCAATTTGTTTACCGGTCACCCGGTCGATTTCCGGCTTGCCCCCCCGAATCCTTTTGTAGGCATTCGTGCTTAAGTCATAATCCCAGCGCACATCGTACGGGGGCAAAAATCCCACATTAACGGTTCCGACAATGCCGGAAATGTTTTTAGGTTTTTCACTTTCTTCGTGGGAATAACCGACAAAGCGGTTTGTCCGGTCATAATTTAAATCGTCGGAAATTTTCGAGAGCCGCTCCCAGTCGGTAAATCCATTATGAGGAGGCCCTACTCCTTTTTTCCTGTAAAAAACCGTGCCTTCGTATTTCATTGCGTCAATGTTGTCAATAATATGATTGTTTAATTTAGCGAGGGCCTCATGTTCGCCGCCCCAATGGGCCAAAATTGCGCCGACGCCTGCCGCCAAAGGAATAAAGTCGTCTCTGGCAGAACGCACCGAGCCGATTTCATCGGGATGCCGGCACTGAAAAACAGTCATCAGGCGGGTGATGCCGTTGGGAGCAACCGGCATTTCAAAAACCATGTCCGCCTGGGACAAGCCGGAAAGGGGCCGGGCCTCTTGGTCGGAGGCAAGCATCACGGCAATTGGCCGTTTGGCATAATCTTCGCAGGCAAGACCCGTCAGCCCGCTTGCCGGACCGTCATCATTTTCGTTTTTATCCAGAATGTTGGCGCCATTATCTATTAACAAAGGCTTGTTCCACCAGACCGCGAAGACAATCGCCAAAACTCCAACCGCCGCGGCGGCAAACCACAATAATTTATTCGGGTTTATTTTGGTTAGAAAATTAAATTTCATTTTTGCTTCGTTATTCGTTACTCGTTACCCACTATTCATTTCAACGCTTGATGCTTCGGACAAAAGTGAGCCGAACGGCCGTTGATTTTCAGGCGCCGGATTACACCGCCGTCTTTCCTGCCGCACTTCTTACCGGTCTGCTGATAGGCTTTCTGGATATTTTGATATCTCCCCTTTTCGCCCGACGGCAAACGATAATTATCCATGCTGTCGCCTTTATACAAAATGGCCTTGCGTAAAATTTTCCGCGTTGAATCAAAAATTTTTTTTAAATCATTTTTCCCCAGTTTTTCCGCCCGGCTAAGCGGATGAAATCCGGCATCCCATAAAATCTCGTCGCCGTAGATATTTCCGATGCCGGCGATAAACGTCGGGTCCATCAGAACTTGCTTGATTCGGCCCTTCTTCCGCCGGCCGGAGAATTCAAACAGTTCGTGAAATGTTTTAAAATCAATCGCTAAGGGCTCCGGGCCCAATTCCCGCATTTCTTTCAAGGTTTGCGTCTTATCATCGTCAACCAGAATTACTTTGGCAAACCGTCTCAAGTCGGACAAGCCAAGCTGATAACCGTTGTTCAGAAATAAAATCAGTCTGATGTGCTTGTTGTCCGGGTCGTCTTTCAGGGGACCGGCAATAAGGCTCGTCCATCGGCCGGATATTTTTTTCCATTTTCCGTAAAGCAGGTGGCCGGATATTTTTTGATGAATAAAAATGGTTTTTGGGCCCTCAATATTTAGAATAATATATTTGGCGCGCCTTTTAACGCTCAATATTTTTTTGCCGGTAATTTCCTTTTTAATTTTGGGCCAGCCTACTCCGTGGCCGGTTTTAACCGGCCTTATAGGGTCAACCCATGCGTCTTTGATGCGCAGGCCGACAATTTTTTTGTCCAATTCTCGGACAATTGTTTCTACTTCTGGTAATTCCGGCATGACGATTTTGTTTATCAGTAAAGAGCGGCTTGTTTGCAACCGCTCACTTTTCGTTCGCAGGCAAACTGTGCATCTCCGACCAATTATCTCCACATTTTATATCTACGGTCAACGGCACGCTAAGCTGATAAACATTCTCCATAATATCCCTTAATTCTTCGCTTAATTTTTGGACTAAATCTGTTCTGATTTCAAATAACAACTCGTCGTGTACCTGCAGCAGCATTTTAACTTCATTGTCATCGTAATTTTTATGGAGAAAAACGGCGATTTTACTCATCGCCATTTTTATTAAATCGGCTGCCGTTCCCTGAACCGGCATATTTATGGCCATCCTCTCGGCCTGCCGCACTAACTCCGGCATATTCGCATTGATTTCCCGCAATTGTCTTTTGCGCCCGAAAATGGTCGCCACAAATTCTTTTTGGTGGGCCGTTTTTTTGGTCTCTTCCGTATAGCGCGCCACGCCGACAAAATCTTCCATATATTCATTTATGAATTCCCTGGCTCGCTCCCGCGTCACTCCGGCCGCTCTTTGAAAACCCAGAAGGCCCATCCCGTAGAGAACCCCGAAATTAAGAGTCTTGGCGTCGCGGCGCATGTCAGCGGTCACTTTTTCCGAAGGAACATCGAAAATTTCCGCCGCCGTCCGGGTATGGATATCCTCCCCCGCTTTAAACGCTTTAATCATTTTTTCGTCTTTGGAAATATGGGCAACAACCCTTAACTCCAGCTGCGAATAATCCAAAGAAAGCAGTTTGAATCCTTTTTCGGCGATAAAAACTTTCCGGAATTCCCGGCCCAATTCGGTCCGAACCGGAATGTTCTGCAGGTTGGGATTCTGGCTCGAAAGCCGACCGGTGGCAGTGCCAAACTGATTATAAGAGGTGTGCAGTCGGCCTGTTTTTTTGTCGAGCAGGGCCGGAAAAGGCTTAATATAGGTGGTTTTTAATTTTTGCAGTTCCCGGTATTTCAAAATCAAATCGGCGATGGGATGTTCTTCGGAAAGTTTTTCAAGTTCGGCAGCGGCAGTGGACAGCGCCCCTTTGCCAGTTTTTCTTACCTTGCCTTTCAGTTTCAAGACTTCAAATAAAATCCTGGCCAACTGTTGGGGAGAATTGATGTTGAACTCTTCTCCGGCCGATTTATATATTTCTTTTTCCAGGGATATGATTTGCCCGCTCACCGCCTCTGATAGTCGGCCGATTCCCCTTGAGTCTATTTTAATGCCGGCCATTTCCATCTCGGCCAAAACCGCAATCAGCGGCAATTCGATGTCTTCCAAAACATCGTTCAGATTTTCCGTTTTTAATTTTTCCCAAAGCCGCTTTTTCAGCTGGAAAATAAAAAACGGCCGCCGCCTTTCATCGGAAGACGGATTTTCCGAAAATTCGGCAAAATAAATTTTATTGAAATCGGGGGCCGACAAATCGGAGTTAAGAAGATAGGCCGCCAGGGCGGTGTCAAATTCCACGCCCTTCAAATGAATGCCGTTTTTAAATAAAAATTTTACGGTTTCCTTCAAATCGTGGCCGGTTTTTAAAACATTGGAGTCTTCAAGAATTTCTTTGAAACTTGCCGGCAAGCCGCTTGCAGGCAGACTGAAAATCTCACTGCCCTCATTCGGATACAGGTTGAGTTGTCCGGCGGAAAGAATAAAGGAAAAATTGCCCTTTTTTTTCAGCCGAGCCGCCAAATGAACTGCCTCTTCGGCGTTTTTCGTTTCAATAATTTTTGGGCCGATGTCAGTTTCCGAAAACAAAGAAACCGCCGCCGGAGCCGCTTTGACTGCCTCTCCGCTTCCGTCAATTTCAGCGAATCTTTTGACCAAACTGTAAAAACCAAGTTCTTTCAGAAGTTTTTCCAGCTTGTCCCGCTCAATATTTTTCTTCCATTCCGCTTTTTCGAGGCTAAAATCGGCCGGTACGTCCCGTATTATCGTGGCAAGCTTTTTTGAAAAAAAAGCTTGGTCTTTATTTTCCAAGAGTTTTTCAGCAAGCTTCGGCGAAATATCTTTTGGTTTTTTGGGCTTGGACAGTTGCCCGTAGAGATTTTCAATGCTGCCGTATTTACCGAGCAATGTCGTTGCCGTCTTCTCCCCTATTCCCGGTACGCCGGGGATATTATCCGACGGGTCGCCCTTTAATCCTTTATAATCGGTCATTTGGCTGGGCAACAATCCGGAAAATCTTTTTTTGACTTCTTTCTCGTCATAGGTAAACGTATCCGTCATGCCTTTCCGCAAAGTAAAAACGACAACCTTGTCATCCGTCACCAACTGAAGGGTGTCCAGGTCGCCGGTGGCGATTATCGTCTGCAAGTTCGGTATGTTTTTTGATTTCTCGGCCAGAGTGCCGATTAAATCGTCAGCTTCAAATCCCTCTTTCTCATAAATCGGCATTCCAAGCGCGGTCAGAATTTCTTTTACAAGCGGTATTTGAGCATACAACTCGTCGGGAGCTTTTACGCGTTGACTCTTGTATTCGGCAAACTCTTCGTGGCGGAAAGTCGGGGCAGCCAAATCAAAAGTCGCCGCGACATAATCCGGTTTTAATTCTTTGAGCATTTTCAGAAGCACCGAAACAAAGCCGTAGACCGCGTTGGTTAAAACGCCCTTGGGCGACATAAGGGTTGGCGGCAAAGCGTGGAATGCCCGGTGAACTAACGCATTTCCATCGATTAGAATAAGTTTCTTCACAGTTTCTACAAATTACGAATTTATTACGAATATACTTATTGAATTAGTTTTCTTATTCGTATATTCGTACTTATTAGTAATTCGTAGTAATTTTTCTTTCCTTCGACCCGATGTGGTCAATATGCACCTTAATGCAATTTCTCGGCAGTATCGGTTTTACTCTCTCGGCCCATTCAACCAATATTATGTTGGCTGGCTCTTTTAAAATTTCTTTTATTCCAAGCGGTAGCAAATCTTTATAATTTTTCAAACGATAGCAATCAAGGTGGTAAAAATTGCTGATTGTTAATTGCTGATTGCTGATTGTTTTTTTAATCCGTAATCCGGAATCCGGAATCGGATAATGTTTCATTAACACAAAAGTCGGGCTTTTTATTTTCGCTTTTATTTTCAACGCTTTGGCGAATCCTTGCGTAAAAACCGTTTTTCCCGCTCCCAGCTCCCCTTCCATGGCAACTACAAGGGCTCCCCTTGTAGTGTTGGCTGTTTTTTTTATTTTTATTTTTTCCGCCAATAAAGAAGCAATTTTTTGCGTCTCTTTTGGACTTTTTGTTTTATAAATCATTTATTGAAGCTTATCTTTTTTATGGCTTTTTTTCAAACAAAATCCTCGCTCCGCTCCTCTCCCCATTTTCCCCCAATCCAGCGGATGCAATCTTTTCGCTTTTCTCGCTCGCCCCAGCGTGGCTCGCTCAAGGATGAGGCTCTTCGAGCCCCCAATTCAGAAATTGGGGGTTTCGCTCGTCCCGCCAAAGGCGGGACACCATGCCCGCTTTCGACCTCAAAACCCGCTCAAAGACTCATCCGCTTCCTTGGATTCAACGGCTCACACAGGTGAGCCGTTGAGATATTGATAATAGCGAAGCCCTATCCCCATTTTTATCCGTTGCGGGGAATTTTTAAATATCCGCGACGACGAATAGCAAATTACAACTGTTCGAGTCGTAAGATTAAATAACCCCGCTGTTAGCGGGGTTATTTAATGCGAGTTTTGGAATTTGCGTCTTATGAGGAGTCCGGATATTAAAATTCCAGACCGGAGGTCGGAGCGTAGTGGATAAAAATGGGGATAGGGCGGAGCGATTTATTGAAAACAAAAAACCGCGTATTGCTACGCGGTCGCCCGGATTGATCCCGAACGAAGTAAGAAACCTTTGGTTTCTGCCGAAATAAGATTTCGGACTTCGTACGGGATTGAACGGACTAAGGTTGCTTGAAACGGCGACTATCGCCATCCCCAAGCCCTCGCTTTCTCCCCTCCAGGATCGCATAGATCCTCGGGAGGTGGAATTTCCTGTGGCGGTGTTTCCGCAACAACAGGGGTAGTGTCCCGGACTTGAACCGAGACACTACCGTGAACACTATGTTCCACCTCAATCTTCGGTGGAACAGAATTGGTAGCTTGCGTTGACTGTGGCTGTATCGTAACCAATGGCGCCGGAATCGTTTGCTCCATAACTGCTGACGACACGGGTGTCAACATTCCCTGAAGCAACCACCCGCCGTACACCAGTACCGCAATCAATGCCAGCAATAACACAAGACCGCCAAATTTGGCCAACGCAGTCGGTTGCTCCTTTATCGCTCCGATTCCGAAAACGAGAACGAGAATGGTAGCAACAATCTCTACCACCCCCACCAGCGCCGCCGCCCTGCCATATTCGTCGCCGGCGAAAACCAGCGAAACGATTAAGGCGGCAACGGCAAACCAGAACGAAATAGTCAAAGTGACCTTCCAGGGATGACTTATCCAGTCCCCCTGCATAGTATTGTTCACCTTCACATTAACCGGAACATCAATCCTCATCTCGCACCTCCTGTTGGCTCAATAAACAATATTGAGCCGGTTGAATCTTGGTAGCGGGAATCGGTCCAGCTTCGCACGATTCCGATTGTTGCCAATCCCCTATAGCCACCTCGTGTAGCCACTGGAAACTGACGCGATTCTCCCGGCTGAAGCGTTCCGACTGGACTGTCCCAGTCGTACACATCAATCGGATATCGCGTACAATTTTTGACCGAGACCATTTCGGTCGCCTTTTCTTGTTGCGGTTCAGGCCACGGCTCGGCGCCCATGTTAGGCGCCGGTTCCTGTTCCGGCATCGGCGCCGGAACGAGTTGTCCGCGACCCTGTCCTGGCGAATACTGCTGTTGCTGACCGTGGTCGCGGCCGGCAATCAAACCAATCACTCCGCCAACAACACCGCCGATAGCGGCACCGCGGCCATTGCCGGAAATCCCGTAACCAAGTCCGGCACCAGCAATAGCACCGCCGATCGCAAACTTCACCGGCCGGGACATCCGGCGGCCTTCCCGGTCATACTGACCATAGAAGTAGCCGTCATTCCCGTAATTACCGTAGTAGCCGTTATGGAAGACCAGGCCGTGCGCCTGCGACTCCCACCGAGCACGGTCGAGCTGACCGTGCAGGCCGGATACCAAGTTCAGGTTCCCCTGAACGAGCGCCCCGACCTCGTTCTGGTATCCGTACTGCGCCTCCGCTGGCACCGCGCCAACGAAAAGCGCAATCGCAACAAACGCGACGAACCACCCGAACGCAAACTTCTTCATTTTACCCTCCTTGGGTAGCCCCGCCTGGCGGGGCAAAAAGCCTTATTTTTAGGGAACTTTCCTGTCCCTTAATTATATCACCTTTTCATATAAATGTAAAGACCCGCAAAAAGCGGGTTTTTACAGGGTTTTTAGGTCTTATTATTTAGTTGGCGACGGAGTTGATTTAAGCTTTCTTTTGGGCGCTAATTTTTTAAGTTCCAAGCTCTTTTTCACCTTTTTCCAAAATGACACGCTCAACGCATCCCGGAAAAACTTTTCCGTGTAAAATTGGGCCGGCAAAACAATTGAATCCACCGCATCCAATCCTTGAGCAATGAGGGATTTGTTTAACGCCACAACATCTTCAACTAACGCTAAATTGGGAGTCGGAGTCACCGTCCCGATTTCTAATTCTGCGAGTTCGGGAGTTTCAACCATAGAAGATTTTTCTCTTGGAAATTTCCATTGGTCTTTGTAATTAAACTCGCTTGAGTGAACTAAGCTTGGCTTGCGAAGCTTGGCCTTACTTGTACAGTAACCAGAAATAATATCATAAGCAAGCACTTGATTGCTTCCATTAACAGGTTCTCCAGAACCAGAATACCAGGCTATTCTATCCTGTGAAACGACAAGACTGCTTTTTGTTTTTGGATAATTGTGATAACCCCAACGGCTGTCGAAAACGCGAAGCTGTTTAATCGCTTCATCCATAAACGGCCAAGTCGGACAAGACCTTATGTCAGCTGAAACTTTTTGGAGAACATTGTAGGCCCGGCCAAGATCCGGTGAACCGCCTCCTGCCGGCGGAGTACAGGCATTATCACATGACGAATTGCCGTACAAACCAGTTGGGTCTGCGACACAACTGCCTTGAGAGTTGCAAGAATACTTCACTTCCGTACTGGTATTTTTAACGGCCAGCGCAAATTGTTGAATTTTTGATTTTTTGGGAGAAGATGAATCAACGACTTTAATCTTAAATGTTTTGGAATCTGCCTTGGTCGGCGTGCCGGATAATAATCCGGCTGAATTTAGAGTTAACCCCGCCGGCAATTTGCCGCTAATTATTGACCAGGTATAAGGCACTGTTCCGCCGGTGGCCGAAAGACTCTGGCTATATGCGGCGCCAACCGTCCCATCGGCAAACGATGCGGTCGTTATCGTTAGACCGCCCCCACCATTGTCATCGCTAATTTTAAAATTTAAGCCAAACCGGATTGTTCCGCCTGATTTTAATTCTCCGCCGTTAGGCGAAATACTTTGAAGAGATGCCGATATTTTCTTACCGACGGGAGAAAAGAGCTTGAAACCTTCAACGCTGGAATCAATTTTTAATTCCCACTTTCCGATTGTTCTGTTAAAAACTTTGGGCAAACTTTTTATATTAAGATTCCCCTGCCTATCTTCACTGCCGTCTTTGAAAAATCTCCACACATCTTCACCAGATTGCTCATTACCGCCAATTACGGGCACAATCCTGCCGGTATAGGACTTGTCATTAAGCTTACCTTCCACGACAAGCGTCCCGAATTTCTTTTTAACGGGCGTTACAATCACATAAACCGCCGAGGTTGTCGTTTTGGATTTGCCGTCCTGGGTGTTGGTAGCCCTTAATGAAAAGGCGCTGCTTCTTGATATTTTGACTTTCAATTCTCCCGCCGGCAGTTTACAGCCTTCGGAATTTTCTTCACAAATATTCTTTTGGCCGGCCGGGTCCTGGTCGCTTTGGGGGGCTAAACGGCCTTTTATTTCCATGCTTGTAGCATTAGCAATACTCCATTTAAAAGTTACTGAATCACCCTCGGTAACTCTTATTGATTTTTTGCCATTATCAAATGTAAACGAAGCAATCTTGGGCGCAATAATGCCGCTTCCTCCTCCCCCGCCCTTTTTAATCTCAATTTTAAAATCGCCGGTTATCTCATCGTTTTCGTTTTTGCCTATCCTGCTTTTAAGGGTGATCGTTCCGGTGGCTGTTCCTTCTTTGGCTGATGTGGAGTTTATGCTTCTTATTGTAAAACTGCTACCATAACTTGATGCGGGAGCCGTTAATCCAAAATCAGAAAGATTGTTGGTTCCCAACTGCCAAAACGGTCTTTTCGCCGCATTGTTTGCTTTTATGGTTCCGCTGTACGGCCTGCCGGCCGTTCCCGCCTTAAGGCCGGAAAAATCCATGGCTAATTCATTTTCATTATTTCCGACATCATTATTAGTAACCACTGTTAATTTAAGATTTTTGAAAACAGTTTGAGGAAAAAATTCTTTGGGAGAATCTGTAACTTTTACACGCAATAAAAAATCTTTAGGGGTAGAAATAGCTGCTACAGTGCCGGTAATTTTACCATCAGGGGAAAAATTAAGACCCGTTGGCAAATCATAAAACATAGACCTAGACCAAATGTAAGGCGCTGTTCCGCCGGTGGCCGAAAGACTCTGGCTATATGCCTTGCCTAATGTTGCATCAGGAAGAGATTCGGTTGTTATTTTTAGTTTTTCTTCTGCAGCCAAACTGCCATTAAAAGCCAAAGACAATCCGACAATTACTAAACCGGCCATCAACAGAGCGAGAAAACCTTTTCTATTTCGCATAAGATTTTTTCTTGGAAATTTCAAAATAGCAAAAATTCAACCTTTGCTATCGGAAATAGCCGTGAAAATATTATACAATATAATTATAGAACTTTACTTTGCAAAACAAAAACTTATTTATCCACTTACAATGGTTCCCTTTGTAAACTTTGTAAATTATATATTTTTAAAATGCTTAATTTGAGCCGCTCCCCTGTCTTTATCAAAAGAAACAGAGACAACGTCCAACTGCCACTCTTGATTCTCATTGAATTTTTTGGCGATTAAGAATATTTCAGCCGTCCGTTTAACTTTTGCCATTTTCTTCCAATCTGCCCGTAATTCCGGCTCAAAGCCGGCAGCTGCGCTTTTGTTGGCTTTTACTTCAACGAAAACAACAATCCCCTCTTTTTCGCAGACAATATCTATTTCTCCCCACGGTTTGCGATAATTGCGGGCTAAAATTTTGTATCCCCTCTTTTCCAAAAATTCCCCGGCAATTTTTTCAGCAACAAAACCAAGTTCCGTCCTTTGAGTTATCATTTGCCAAACCTATCACCTCCAAAAACTTTTACAATAGTTCATACGCTTTTAAAATTATTACCACCTTATAATTTAACGAGTGCTCCGTCGGGCCTTTTTTCTTCGGCCTGCCAGTAGGCAGGTTCAGAAAAAAAACAAATTACCTTAAGACACATCAATAATCTCCAAGTGAAAATTAGAAAAACCCCGTCTAATCTGTTTTTCAATAATTCTGCTCCGACCGCATACCGCAGCAGGCATGGGAAGGTAATCACAAGAATCACAAGGACAGTCCTTGTTTGTACTTGTTTGTAATTGCAAGTCCTTGCAAGAGTGCTTGCAAGGACAGTCCTTGTTTGTATTGTTTGTATGCTCCCTTGTATTATTCTTTTGAATCTTTTTGCTTGAGCATCAGCTTCAAATACAAACCCATATGGGGGCGGAGGGCGTGATATAAATAAATTGCTGATTGTTTATTGTTATCTTGTTGATTGAATTTTAATTAAATTCTTAACAATATAACAAGCTATCAAAATAGCAATTTAGAATCAGGGGGCGCCCCGAAGCCACAAGGACGACAAACAAGGACTGTCCTTGTAATGTGTTGTAATGACGACTTTGTGATGGACTACAAATAATACAAAGGTTTTTAAAATTAAATAAAAGCGTAGCCCCCGTCCTTCTTTCATCCGTTGCGGGGAATTTTTAAATATCCGAGACGCCCCGCCGCTTTGAGCGGGGTAAACCGAATAGCAAATTCCAGGCCGGAGGCCGAAGCGTAGTGGATGAAAGAAGGGCGGGGGCAAAGCAATTATTTTACATTATGCGACCCTGCACGCTATCCACAAAAATTGGTTGACAGGTGCCGGTCAAAAATGATATCTTTATATCTGTGATTCTCCCAAAGAGAATTTTTGTCTTTTTGGGAAGGATA
>MGJJ01000007.1 GCA_001794205.1 Candidatus Yanofskybacteria bacterium RIFCSPHIGHO2_01_FULL_44_22
AATCGTTTTTAATTTAACATATAACCAGTACTCAAATCAGGTTTAGGAGGTAAAAATGCCCATTGAAATTAAGGACAATAGATCTCTTTTCAATAGTGACCCCAATCATAAAGCCCCCTATCATATATGCGATAAAAAACCTTCGTTTTATCGACTTATTAGATATCAATATAAGGAGATCCATCTTTCACATTTTTCTTTTGCCTGGCGTGTAATGACTGATTTTGGCAGTTTTCTTTTACCGGATATTTCTAATTGCCCTTACTGCGGGATTGATTTGGAAAAAGAATACCAGGCGAAGATAAATCTTCCCCCCAAACAAGACAACAACAAAGGAGAAAAAACATGTGGGTGATTGTCTTGGCGGCTATTAACTTGTTCTATCTGGTGTTGTTCTTTTTTATTCGGGGGGTTGGCTTGAATGACAACTAAACCGCGTCTCGTCAAAGGCTTCGGAACATTTCGGGGCCTTTTCTTTTTTAAAAATTAATCCGCTCCACCCCCCCCTCCCCATTTCCTTGCCCCTTCCTCGCCTTATTCGTTTGACCTTTCTCGCTCAAGCATCAGCTACTTACACAATCAACCGGCGGAGGATGTGCCGTCTTTTTGAATAAGTTCTCGCAGGCCAGGATAAACAAGGGATTTCTTGCAAGAAATCCCTTGTTTATCCTAAACGGCCGAGCAGATTGAAAAAAGACGGCGCTCCGAAGCACGGAGGAGGTTGTAGGATGCTTCGAAACATGGAAAAGGGGCGGGGGCGGAGCGCGAGTAGTCCACACGGTGATTTTTTCTTTCGGGTTATAATTTATGTATGCCCCCATTGAGAAAAAAGATTTTAGGGGCAATGTTTGATGTAAGGCCGGTAAGCGAAACCGGCCGTGTTGATTTTGACAAAATTTCCGCGCTGCCATCAACGGTGGAATTGCGGAAAAGAGGAATTTCAAGCGAATTGTGGATAGATGCCGATGGAATGCATGAACGGGGCGTGGTGATGACCGCCGTGGCGCCGCTTACGGAAACAGCAGTGGACAAAGAACAAAATCCCGCCAAAGAACTGGAATATTTTTTGAAAACCGATTTAAATCCGCGCGAGGAAATTATTTCTTTAGGCGGCCAAGTGGTCAGCTCGCGCAACTTAAAGCCGCGGCGCGGGCTTTCTATTGAACGTGTTTTAAGCGGGCCTAAACCTGAATTAATGGTCTTAACGACACCCGATGTCGTTAAGACGACATCGGGTGTCAGAAAGGCGAACCCGGCCGGCGGGGAAGGTTTTGAAACAATTTTGGCGGAAATAAGAAAGCCGGTGAGTCCTGACAATAATTCCGGCTTTTTCGGCGAGTTGAAAGAAATCGGCTTGGCTTCGGCCGCCGCCCCGGCGGCCGTGTTGCCGGCCTCGCCGGAACTTGATTTTTGGACGCGCGACTTTCGAGCGGCGGAGGCGGATAATATTCGGCGCAAAAAATTTGAAATAAAACTGTCGTCACGGTTTGTCACCGGTTTTTTGGCCGCAGCCGCCGTAATTTTGAGCGGTGTTTATTTCGGCCAGTACGGCTTTAGCGTTAAAAATGAAATTGTCCAAGAGGGGAAAGCGGCCGTTCAAAGCATTGAAGCCGCCAAAGAAAATTTGAAAAATTTTAATTTTGCTTCGGCCTCCGATAATTTCACGGCAGCCTACGAGGAATTTGCAAAAGCCGGCGAGAGTCTTAATTTCATGGGCGCTTCCATAAGTTCTTTTATTGCCGAGTTTCCCGGGGCCGGAAAATTTAAATCAGCTAAAAATATCATTGAAGCGGGCAAGCTGATTGCCAGTTCCGGCAGGCTCATGTCCGACGCGGCCGCAGCCGTTGCCAAAACCGGCGCGATATTGAATCCCGACGGTTCTCCGGGAGCCATCGGCCAGATTCTTCGGACGCTTAACGATTCTCTGCCGGCATCGCTTAAAAACATAAAAAAAGCGCGGGCCCTTATGGCGGATATTGATTTAAACAGTCTTCCCGAAGACAAAAAATCTTCCGTTCAGGAACTTCAAGCCAAACTTCCCGCCTTCGAAGAAATAATCGGCAACGCTTCGGACTATTCGCAATTTTTAGAAAATCTCGCGGGAACCAAAGGTGTCAGGAAATATCTGCTGGTATTTCAGAATCCGTCCGAACTCCGACCGACAGGCGGTTTCATCGGAACTTATGCCGTCCTTACTTTTAAAGACGGCCGGCTGCAGGATTTTTTTGCCGATGACAGTTACAATTTAGACGGACAGCTGAAAGACTTAATCGTGCCGCCGCTTCAGCTTCAGCACATTACGCCTAATTGGGGAATGCGAGATGCCAATTGGTTTGTTGATTTTCCCACTTCGGCATCAAAGATTTCATGGTTTTTTAAAAAAGAAGCCGGCTACGAAGTGGATGGGGTTATCGCCGTAAATCCCCGAATTCTCTCGGAAATTTTAGAAATTGTCGGCCCGATTGAAATGTCCGAATACGGCCTTTCTTTGAACGGTGAAAATTTGATGACGGCCATCCAGGAAGAAGTTGAATACAATGGCGACCGCACCCAGCCCAAAAAAATCGTCATCGACCTGGCGCCGATTTTTCTTGAAAAAATGTATTCCGCCGCTCCGGATAAATGGGCCGAAATATTCAACATTCTGGTGGCGAGTCTCGAGCGCAAGGATATTTTAATGTATTTCCGCGACTTGAAGCTGCAGGGTTTTTCCAGTGAGAAGGGTTTCAGCGGAGCGGTCAAGCAAACCGACTCCGATTACCTGGCCACGATATTAACCAGCGTGAAAGGTTCCAAAACCGACGCCGTAATCGACACTTCCATCAAAGACGAAGCGGTTCTTGAGAACGGTAAAATCAAGCACAAGCTTACGATTATTCGCCAACACAACGGCGGCGGCACCAAATACGGTTTTTACAACCGGCCGAATCCTTCATACGTAAAAGTGCTGGCGCCGGAAGGAGCCGAATTGTTAAATATCAGCGGCAATGAATATCCCGACTATCAACCTCTTCTCAATTACGGCAAATCTGATTTTAAAACCGACGGCGATTTGTTCCGGCTGGAATCAGCGGCCCACTATGAGGCCGACAAATCAACGGCGATTTTCAGAGAATCGGGTAAAACCGGTTTCGGTTTTTGGATGCTCACGGAGCCGGGAGAAACGAAAGAAATACGGCTTGATTATACGGCTCCGGTCCGGCTTAAAAACGGAAAATATGAAATATTTTTTCAAAAACAACCGGGTTTGAAAGTCAAAAATTTTGAATTTTCTTTCAGCCCACCGGATGGAGTCGATGTGCTTGATTCCAGTCCCGCCTTGAACAAAATAGGCGGCAGTTATATATTTAACGGCGCTCTGGAAAAAGATTTTTCAATTGAATTGTTGATGAAATGAAGCTTTTTAATTTTAAATCCAAGATATTCAAAGCCGGCGCGGCGCTGGCCTTTTTTAGTTTAACCGCCAAAGCGGCCGGTCTTTTGAGGGACCGCATCTTAGCTTCGCATTTCGGCGCCGGAAGCACTCTTGATATTTATTACAGCGCGTTTAAGATTCCCGATTTGATTTTTAATCTCGTGGTTCTGGGGGCGGTATCTTCCGCCCTTATTCCGGTTTTCTTGGAGCATTATCGGGTTGACCGGGAAAAAGCGTGGCGGCTGGCCAAGAATTTTTTAAACATATCTTTTGCGGCCGTGTCGGTTTCGGCGGTAATTGTTTTCGTTTTTGCCGGTCCGCTTTCGGCGGTTATCGCTCCCGGTTTTTCCGGCGCCGCCCGCGAAATTCTGAAGAATCTTTTGAGAGTCATGCTTTTAAGCTCGCTGATTTTTTCTTTAAGTGCGGTCATGGGTTCGGTTCTGCAGGCGCTGGAAAGGTTTTTGGCTTATTCCCTTGCTCCGATTTTTTACAACGCGGGAATTATCGTCGGCGCTTTGTATTTTGCGCCCTGGGCCGGTTCCAGGGGCATAGACGAAATTTACGGTTTGGGAGCGGGAGTGGTTTTTGGCGCCTTACTGCATCTTGCGGTTCAGCTGCCGCCGGCGCTGGCCGCCGGTTTCCGTTTCGGCAAGCTCACGGTGAGTTCTTCAACAAGATTCAGGGCAAGCCGGTTTGGCGGTTTTTTTGATTTTTACGACGACGGATTTCGAAAAATTTTCCGGCTTTTAATCCCCAGAACTTTGGGTCTTGGCGCGTTCAGTGCCGGTTCCGCCGTCATCAACGCTCTTGCATCTACCATGGCTGTCGGCAGCATCACGGCTTTTAATTTTGCGAACAATCTTCAGTTTGTGCCGATTTCCGTTCTGGGTATTTCCGTGGCTACGGTAGTTTTCCCGAAACTTTCTTTTCATGCGGCCGGCAATGAAAAAGATTTTTTTCTCGGTAAATTAAAAAAAGCCTTAAGATGGGCGTTTTTGATGGTTGCCCCTCTGGCTTTGGCAATGTTCGTGTTACGGCGGGAAATTATCGGACTCATTTTTACCGGCGGCGCGTTTGGCGGCCGGAACGCCGAACTGACCGCTTCGGTTTTGGGAATTTTTATGCTCGGAGTAATAGGCCACAGTTTAGTGCCGGTGATGACCAGGGCTTTTTACGCGTTGCAAAACACTAAAATTCCGGTCACAATGTCCGTATTGTCCATCTTCCTCAATATTATTCTGGGAAGTTTTTTTACCTTTGTTTTGGGGTGGGGAATAAAGGGCCTGGCCCTTTCTTTCTCAATTGCCGGGAATTTTAATTTTCTGTTTCTTTATGTTTATTTCAAGAAATTTTTTAGAAAATGGTAGAATCATCTAACATTCGGAATTTTTGCATTATCGCGCATATAGACCACGGCAAAAGTACCTTAGCGGACCGGTTTTTGGAATTGACCGGTACGGTTGAAAAAAGAAAAATGCAGGAGCAGTTTCTGGACCAGATGGAACTTGAGCGGGAACGGGGGATAACGATTAAACTGCAGCCTGTGCGTATGAAATACGCACCGCAGATAAACGCGGACGACACGCAGACCGACGCGGAAAACCAATTTTTGTATGGGGACATAACATATAAAATACGGGATGCCGTTTTTGAGGTTAAAAAACGTTTAGGATTGGGTCACAAAGAAAACATTTATCGCAATGCATTGGTGCAAGAATTTAGCGCGAAAGGCTTGCAGTTTGAAACAGAAAAAAGAATAGATATTTTTTATGACGGTAAAAAAATCGGTAATTATCAGCCAGATTTTATTATTGAAAATAAAATCATCGTCGAATTAAAAGCGTTGCCGGAATTAGGTCGTCCGCAAATCGAACAACTATGGAGTTATCTTAAGGGTTCTGTTTATAAATTGGCTCTTCTCGTCAATTTTGGCAACAAAGACCTTGAAATTAAAAGGGTTGTGTATGACAGTGCTCGTTTTCTGCGAACTTCTGCGTTCAGTCTGCGTGAATCTGCGCAAATTGAGCATTTTGTGCTCAATTTGATTGACACTCCCGGCCATGTGGACTTTACCTATGAAGTTTCCCGTTCTTTGGCGGCGGTTGAAGGAGCTGTGCTTTTGGTTGACGCTTCCAAGGGAATTCAAGCCCAGACGTTGGCCAATCTGCATTTGGCCCAAGCCCAAAATCTTACGATTATTCCCGTGGTGAATAAAATAGATTTGCCCAACGCGCGGACGGTCGAAGTTAAAGAGGAATTGTCGCACGTTTTGGGTGTCGCGCCGGACGAAATCATTGAAGTCTCGGCCAAAAACGGAACCAACGTGGAGAAAGTACTGGAAAAAATAATCGAAAAAATTCTGCCGCCCAAAAACGACGGAGCAGCCGCTTTGCGGGCTCTGATTTTTGATTCGGTTTTTGACGCTTATAAGGGCGTAATCGCTTTTGTCCGGATTTTTGACGGTTCAATCAAAAAAGGAGACAAGATTGCCGCCGCCGCCATCGGCGCCAAAGCCGAAGTTTTGGAAACTGGTTTTTTTGCTCCGGCCCTTACGGCGTCTTTGGAGCTTTCTGCCGGTGAAATCGGCTATATCGCCACCGGACTGAAGGACCCGAGCCGAATAAAAGTCGGAGACACGATTACCGCCGAACCGATTACCGGAACATTCAAACCCCTCTCCGGCTATAAAGAGCCCAAGCCGATGGTATTTGCGAGTTTTTTCCCCGAAAACAGTGAGGATTACGATTTGCTGAAAGACGCGCTCGGCAAGTTAAAACTTACCGACGCTTCTTTGTCGTATGAACCGGAATCTTCGGTCGGTCTCGGCCGCGGTTTCCGCCTCGGTTTTTTGGGGATGCTCCACGTGGAAATAATTTCCGAAAGATTGAAAAGAGAGTTCGGACTTTCGCTGATAATATCTTCTCCCTCGGTGGAGTATTTCTTAAAACTTAAGAACGGACAGGAATTGAAAATCCGTTCGGCGGCGCTGCTACCGGACCCGGCCGGCATCGAATCAATTGCCGAACCGTTCGTATCAATGGAAATTTTGACGCCGGCGGCTTTTGTGGGCAATGTGATGGAATTGGCGTCTTCGGTAAGAAGCATCTATAAAGCCACCGAGTATCTGGGAAAAGAAACGGCGCTTTTGAAATACGAAATGCCCCTTTCGGAGATAATCACCGATTTTTACGACAAGCTTAAAAGTGTTTCTTCGGGCTACGCGTCAATGAGTTACGAATTCAGCGATTTCCGCAAAGATGATTTGGTTCGTTTGGATATTTTAATTGCCGGCGAAACAGTTGAACCGTTTTCCAAAATCATTCACCGGAAAAACGCTTATCATGAAGGCCGGGCGATGGTCGTGAAACTCAAAGAAACCGTTCCGCCCCAGTGGTTTGAGGTCGCCATCCAGGCCGCCATCGGCGGGAAAATAATAGCCAGAGAGTCGATAAGAGCCCGCCGCAAAGACGTTACCGGTTATTTGTACGGCGGGGATGTTACGCGTAAAATGAAATTGCTGGAAAAACAGAAACGGGGAAAAAAGAAAATGAAAGCCGGCGGGCGGGTCGTTTTACCGCAGGAAGTTTTTCTAAAAATGTTGAAAAGGTAAAATTATTACAACAGCGGTACGAGAAGGAACGCCAGCATGCTGGCGACAGTGATGAGGGCGACGAAGATAGTGATGATTTTTAGAGTTTTTTTGTCAAACATAATTACATAGACTATGGCCGGGAATCTTACTTTCAGTATAAAGTAAAAAGTTAAAAGTACAAAGCGGAATGAATGTTTTTAATTCAAAAATCTTTTTTGCGGTTATGATTGTCGCAATCGGCTGGCTGGGCTTATCATTTATTGGATTGCGCCGCGAGAGAGATGTTATAAAGGACGAAGTGGCCGGGCTGGAAGCTAAAATCAACGATGCCGGACAAACGAACGAAGAACTGGGAAAATTCATCGCCAATTTTGAAAATCCATTGTTTTTAGAAAGGGAAGCCCGAGAGAAATTGAATTATAAATCGGAGGGAGAAGAAGTCATTTTTGTTCATAAAAGCGAGGGGGTCAAAACTGCTTCCATGTCTCCGGAAAATTCTGAAACGGAGCCGCTTCAGAGAATTATTTCAAAACTGTCGGAATACAAAAATAAATTTTTAAAGTTATTTACAAACTAAGCGCGGGCGTAGTTCAGCGGTAGAATGTCTGCTTCCCAAGCAGAAGATCGTGGGTTCAAATCCCATCGCCCGCTCCAGAATAAAACAATGCAATTTTTGATTGATTTTATGCCTGTTTTTGGTACAATGATGGCGGGTTTAAGCCACCTTAGCTCAGTTGGTAGAGCAGCACTTTCGTAAAGTGAAGGTCCCCAGTTCGAATCTGGGAGGTGGCTCCAAAAAGAAAAAACACCTATTCGGTGTTTTTTGGATAAGTATTTTGTTTGACCAGCTTATCAAGCGATTGTTTTATTCCTCTCAACAAAACCAATTCTTCCGTTTGTTTTGCGCGATTTTGAGCGTCTAATTTTTCATTAATACTCATTAGAATTTCTAATATTTCATCGAGTTTAGATATTATTCCGTCCAGTTTATTTCCCAACTTGATTACTCCGGCAACTAATTCGGTTGATAGTCCCGCGGGAAGATGCGAAAGCACCAATTTGCCCAACACGGAGCCGCCGCTCATAAATCCTCCGTCCAAATTATCAAAGAATGGTTGAAATGTAACATGGAAAATAAATTTTGTCCATGAATTGAAAAAATTCCCGCTAAGAATATAATAAAAAAGTGTTCAATTCCGACAAAAAGAAAGCTCTCCTCTATGTTTATTCCGGCGCCGGCGGAGTGGACGCGCAGGATTGGGCCTCAATGCTTTTAAAAATGTACCAGCGGTTTGCCCAGCGAAGAGGCTGGGGGTTTTCCGTTGTTCATCAATCGCTGGGAGAACAGCGCGGAATCAAAAACGCTTCCTGCGAGATTACCGGAGACGGCGCTTATGATATACTGAAAGGTGAAGCCGGAGTTCACCGGCTGGTCAGGATTTCTCCCTTTTCGGCTAAAAAATTGCGCCACACCTCATTTGCTTTGGTGGAAATTATGCCGGAAATCATCAGCCGGGAAATTCAGCTTAACTCCGGTGATTTAAAATTTGACACTTTTCGTTCATCCGGTCCGGGAGGACAAAATGTAAACAAACTGGAAACGGCGGTAAGGGTTACCCACATTCCTACGGGCATTGCGGTGGCTGTCCAATCAGAGAGGTCGCAGGCGCAAAACAAAGAAAAGGCGATTCAGATATTGTATTCCCGCCTTGCGAAAAAAATGGACGAAGCCAAAGTGAAAGAATTATCGGAATTGAAATCTGAAACGGCGCCGGGGGGCATAGAATGGGGAAGTCAGATAAGGTCTTATGTTTTGAATCCCTACCAAATGGTAAAAGACCATCGGACGGGCATTAAATCTTTCCAGCCGGATAAAGTTTTGGACGGCGAACTGGATAAATTTATTGAAGCGGAAATGTTATAGCGTCTATAACGTTTCTAACGTTTAAATCAAATGATTAAGTTTCATAATGTGTCAGCAATCTATGACGACGGTTCCGAGGCCTTGCGCAAGGTGGATTTGGAAATTAAGGACGGTGAATTCATTTCTTTGGTCGGGCCTTCGGGGGCGGGGAAGTCCACTCTGCTTCGCTTATTGACCAAGGAATTGCAGCCGAGCGGGGGAGAAGTATTCTTGGATGGAGTCAATCTGGCCGACCTTTCCGGAAGCGACATTCCTCTCCTGCGTCGGAAAATCGGCACCGTTTATCAGGATTTTAAATTATTGTCCGCCAAAAACGCTTTTGAAAATGTTGCTTTCGCGCTGGAAGTTTGCGGTTCGGAAAACGAGGAAATCGAAACTATCGTGCCGAAAGTTCTTGACATAGTCGGTTTGGGCGACAAAGTCAGAAGTTTTCCCCACCAGCTTTCCGGAGGCGAGAAACAGCGGTTGGCGATAGCCCGCGCCCTGATTCACCGGCCGATGATAATTCTTGCCGACGAGCCGACCGGCAACCTTGATTTGGTGAACAGCTACGATGTGATAAAATTATTGATGAAAATAAACGAGCTTGGAACGACGGTGATTTTCGCTTCTCACGACCGCGAAATGGTCAATACGGCCGGTCGGCGGGTGGTGAGCATGGATAAGGGGAAAATCGTCAAAGACCAGGCGGAAGGGAAATACGTTATATAAGAAATGCAAAGTGTAAATATCAAAATGCAAAATGACAATCTTAAATTTTAAATTATGAAAAAAGCTTTGAAAAGGATTTATGTGGCAGGGTGGACTAATTTCAAACGAAACGGCTTTTTGAGTTTCGGCACAACCGGCGTGATGGTCCTCGTTCTTCTTCTTTTTGCCGGATTGATGGCCTTGAATTTCATTGCTACGCAGATTGTGGCCGGTCTGCAATCGAAAGTTGACATCAGCGTTTATTTTAAAATTGACGCTTCCGAAGACGAAATAAGCAGGGTCAAACAGGACCTCGAGGGTCTGGAGCCGGTGCAAAGCGTGGTTTATGTTTCTCGCGACAAAGCTCTTGAAGATTTCAAAGCCCGCCATGCCGGAGACGCTCTGATTCAGGATTCTTTGGCCGAACTTGCGGAAAATCCTTTACAGGCCTCGCTTAACGTTAAAGCCAAAACATCCGGCCAGTACGCCGCGATAGTCGGTTTTCTGGAAGGGAATAAATTGCGCAGCTTGATGGAAAAAATCAATTTTTACGAGAATGAAGAGGTGATAAAAAGAGTGGAAGGCATTTCGGGCGGATTGCAGAATTGGGGATTTGTCGCGACGATGGTTCTGGCCGCCATTGCCGTTTTGGTGACTTTCAACACCGTCCGGCTGACGATTTACAGCCAGAGACAGGAGATAGAAATCATGCAGCTGGTCGGCGGCTCAAACTGGCAGATTAAGGCGCCGTATTTGGTTGAAGGCGGGGCTTACGGAATGTTTGCGGCGCTGATTGCTTCGGCTGTTTTTTATCCGGCGGCATATTTTGTTTCGCCAAAAATTGAAACTCTTATGCCCGGTCTCGGCTTGTTCGGCTATTTTGTGTCCAACGTCCACGAATTCATTCCTCTGCTTTTTTTCGTCGGTATTTTGCTTGGCGTTGTCTCAAGCGCCGTGGCGATAAGGAGGTTTCTCAAAATTTAGAACTTAGAACTTAGGACTTAGAAAATAAGGCATTGTAAAAACGCCGTTTTTGTTTTAGAATAAGCCCATTGCCGGGTCATCTAACGGTAGGATAGTGGACTCTGAATCCATTCATCTTGGTTCGAATCCAAGCCCGGCAGCCACATTGTATGAATTGGAAAGGTTGCCCCTCCTGAACAAAATCCGAACTTTTTACCAAACGAACCCCGACGAATGAAG
>MGJJ01000008.1 GCA_001794205.1 Candidatus Yanofskybacteria bacterium RIFCSPHIGHO2_01_FULL_44_22
AAATTATTAAATGGTCCCGGAAAAGTGTGCCGGGAATTTAAAATAGATAAAAAATTAAACGCCGTTGATGTGTGCCGAAGCGGGGAATTATGGATTGAAGACGGGGGAGAGTGGCTGAAATCAAGCCAAATAAAAAAAGGAAAGCGCGTCGGGATTGATTATGCCGGGAAGTGGAAAAATCGACTCTGGCGGCTTTATGTTTGATTTTTCGGACCGTTAATGTAAGCACTGGGTGATTTTACGGGTCTTTTTAAATTCCGATTATTCGGCTATCATTTAATGGAATGAACAAACAATGGCTGAAAGAAAAAATCGCGGCGGAATTTCCGGGAAACGATTTTGAAGTTTTGATTCCGCCAGCTCATAAATTGGGGGATTATTTCATTAATCTTGCTTTTGCTTTGGCCAAGAAAGACCGCCGGGCTCCGGCGGAAATCGGCGGAGAAATAGCGGCCAAGCTTTCGGCCCTTAATGATTTTAAAAAAGTTTTTGAAAGAATAGAATTCGCTTCGCCGGGCTTCGTTAATTTTTATTTAAGCAAAAATTTTTTAGTCAAATCGCTTAAAGATATTTATGGCGCAGGCAGTTCTTTCGGTTCGTCAAACATGGGCGCGGGGCAGAAAATAATCATTGATTATTCCCAGCCGAATATCGCCAAACGAATGCATGTCGGCCATTTCAGAAGCACGATAATTGGCGATGCCTTGGCCAATATTTTTGAATTTTTGGGTTATGGTGTTATCCGCTGGAATTATTTGGGCGACTGGGGAACGCAATTCGGCAAGCTTATTGCGGCTTACAAAATGTGGGGAGATAAAAAAGCGGTGGAAGAAAAGCCGATAGAAACGCTGATGGCGCTTTATGTCAGATTTCACGACGAAATGAAGTCCAATCCCGAACTTGAAGACAAGGGAAGGCGGGAGTTTAAAAAACTTGAAGAAGGGGATGCGGAGAATAGAGGATTATGGGAATGGTTTAAAAACGAATCGCTCGAGGAGTTTGATAAAATATACAAGTTACTCGGGGTCAGATTTGACACCTTTGAGGGCGAGAGCTTTTTTGAAAAACAAATGAAGCCGCTTGTTGAAGAATTGACGGAAAAGAACATTGCCCGCGAAAGTCAGGGTTCCCAAATCATTTTGCTTGAAAAATACGGACTCCCGCCGGCGTTGATTCAAAAATCCGATGGAGCAAGCTTATATATCACCCGCGATATTGCCAGTCTCCGGTATCGCATCGCAAAATATAATCCCGCCAAGATTATTTATGTTGTCGGCAACGAGCAATCGCTGCACTTTCAGCAATTGTTTGCCATTGCCGACATTCTCGGAATAAAAGATACCGAACTGCATCATGTAAAATTCGGTTTAGTGCTCGGCGGGGAAGGGAAAAAGCTTGCCACCCGCGAAGGGAGAGTTATTTTACTGGAAGAAGTTGTTAAAAAGGTTGTTGACCTGGCGGCCGAAGTGGTGAAAGAGAAAAATCCTGAACTTTCCGAACAAGAGAGGAAAAAAATAGCCGAAGCCGTAGGAATAGGCGCTTTGAAGTATAACGACCTGCATGAAAACCGCCATTCTGATATTATTTTTGATTGGGACAGAATGCTGAATATTTCCGGAGACAGCGGACCCTATCTCCAATACACTTATGCGCGATTGAATAATATCAAACGCAAGGCCGGTTGGTTCGCCGGCTGGATGATTCGAAAGAGCGACGGCAAAGAACTCGAAACGGAACAAGATTTTTTGCTTATCAGAAAGATTTTAAATTTTCCCGACATCGTTTCGGAAAGCGCCCAAATGCTTTTACCCAATATTCTCGCTCTTTATCTTTATGAATTGGCCAATCTGGCCAACACCTATTACAATTCCACGCCAATTTTGAAAGACAAAAATAAAAATCGCCGCAAGGCGCGGCTGATGCTAATCGGCGTAGCGGCGAATGTTTTAAGAAGCGGTCTCAACCTCCTAGGTATCCAATCTCCCAACCGGATATAACGATGTCGAACATCGTTATAGGATTTTTGTGGATAACCTGTGGACTAACGATGTTCGACATCGTTAGAGGAGCGGTTTTTAAGAAAAACAAACGAAAATAACGCGGCGCCGGATAAATCCATAAATAAGTCATTTATGGTATCGGCAAGGTCGCCGATGAAGTATGTCCGTATTTGGAGCCAATTATAAATCGGCTCAATCAGAACTTGAGACGCAATAAATTCCGCCAATTCCCACAATACCCCGATTAACATAACCGCGCCGGCCAAGACAACGGCGTTTTTGAATTTTGACTTGCCCGGGAAGTATTCTTTAAGAAAAGCGGCCATAAACATAGCCGTGAACAATCCGCCGGCAAAATGAGCGCTTCGGTCAAACCAGACGGTCTGTGAATCAAACCGGAAATACAAACCCGCCAAATTGGCGAAAAAAATAATTGTCAGAAAAACAACCGCTTTTTTCATGCATTTAATTTTAACGGATTGTTTTAAAAATTAAAACCCCGTAATACGGGGCAAGGCGATGGGTTAGGCCGCCGACGGGGGGATGACGTATTTTTTGTAAAATTCATAAACGGCTTGGCGCGGGGCCTGCCGGCTCCCTTTTTCCCCGATAAGCCGATAACAAGTTTTGGCATCGCGCTCCTCCGAGTGTTTTTGTTTGTTGTTTGTACTGTTTCTTGTTTGCTCTCTTAAAAATCGTTTGTCAATTAAAGCAGATTATTGTACAATCGTCTTTAAATGGCTGATTTTAATTTTGCCAAAATAGAGGAAAAAATTCTTAATTTCTGGAAGGAAAGAGATATTTTTAAAAAATCTCTGGAAGCTCGTCGGAAGGCGAAGCGTTTTGTTTTTTGGGAAGGACCGCCCACGGCCAACGGCCATCCGCACATGGGCCATTTTGAGGGGCGCGTGTTCAAAGACCTCTTTTGCCGATACAAAACCATGCGCGGTTTTTTTGTTTTGCGAAAAGCCGGCTGGGACACGCACGGTTTGCCGGTTGAAATAGAAGTGGAAAAAGAACTCGGTTTTAAGAATAAAAAGGACATAGAAGAATATGGAATAGCAAAATTTAACCGCAAGTGCCGCGAAAATATCTGGAAATACAAAGCAGAGTGGGAAGAAATGACCCAAAAAATGGGATTTTGGCTGGACCTCGGCAATCCTTACATTACTTATGAAACAAAATACATGGAATCGGTTTGGCAAATTCTCAAAACGATTTGGGACAAAAAACTTTTGTATCCGGCCCATAAAGTTGTCCATTTTTGCACCAGATGCGGCACGCCTCTTGCGGCTCACGAAGTCGCGCAGGGATACAGACGAACAACCGACAGATCGGTGTTCGTCAAGTTTAAAGTGAAAAGTGAAAAGTTTAAAGGCGCGTATATCTTGGCCTGGACAACCACGCCGTGGACTTTGCCGGGTAATGTTGCTTTGGCTGTCGGGAATGATATTAATTATGTTTTGGTTGAATGGAATGAAGAAAAATTTATTTTGGCAAAAGATTTAATTGAAAAGGTTTTTAGTCAAAATTCAAAATTTAAAGTTCAAAATTCGTTTAAGGGTTCCGACCTTATCGGTCTGAAATACGAACCGCTTTTTGACATTCCGCAATTAAAGTCAGAGACATCATACAAAATTTATGCGGCGGATTTTGTTTCCACCGAAGAAGGAACAGGCGTGGTTCATACGGCGGTGATGTACGGCGAAGATGATTACAACTTAGGAACTAAGCTGGGTTTGCTTAAGGTGCATACCGTGGACGAAACTGGTAAATTTAATTCCGCGGCGGGTAAGGAGCTTGAGGGTTTATACGTAAAGAGCAATGCCACCGAAGAAAAGATTATAAAAAGTTTGGAAGAAAAGGGACTGCTTTTAAAAATCGAGGCTTACGAACATGACTACCCTTTTTGCTGGAGATGCGGCACGCCCCTGATTTACTACGCCAAGGATTCGTGGTTTATAAAAATTTCAGCGGTCAAAGACGAACTCTTAAAAAACAACGAAAAAATAAACTGGTTTCCGGGTCATATCAAAGAAGGCCGGTTCGGCCAGTGGCTGAAAGAGGGAAAAGATTGGGCGCTTTCCCGGGAACGTTATTGGGGTACGCCTCTGCCGGTTTGGAAATGCGAAAAATGCGGCCGGTATGAGATTGTCGGTTCGGTGAAAGATTTGGAGAAAAAAGCGCTTGGTTCCGGCAATACTTATTTAATTTTGCGCCACGGGCTGACCGCCAGGAGAGAGGGGGAGGGAAAAAATATCGTCGCCTCCATTTTAGAAAAAGACAACTATCCGCTTTTGCCGGAGGGCCGGGCCCAAATAGAAAAAATTGCGGCGGTACTCGAACAAGCCGGCGGAGCGGATGAAATTTATGCCTCACCTTTTTTAAGAACCAAGGAAACCGCTGAAATTGTCGGAAAAATTCTGCACAAAACGGTAAAAATCGACATCCGGCTGGCGGAATTCAAACACGGTCCGGCCTGCGAGGGCAAGGAGCATGTTTTGTGTCCGGCAAGAGAAACTCGAAGGCAGAACCTGGACGAAAAGGACCCGGGCGGCGAAAGCCGCAATGATGTCCGGGAAAGGGTCGTTGATTTTATGAACGAGATGGAATCCCGCCATCAAAAAAAGAAAATATTGATTGTCAGCCATGGCGACCCTCTTTGGCTTTTGGGCGCGACGGCCGGCGGTTGGAAGGGAGACGAAATTTTAAAAGACAAAGCGGACCCGGCCCATTGGTATCCCCGGCTGGCCGAGCTCAAAGAAATACCGTGGAAAAAAATTCCGAGAGACGGCTTGGGCGAGCTTGATTTACATCGTCCGTTTGCAGACGGGATTGTTCTGAAATGTTCAAATTGCAAAGCCAAAATGAAAAAAATACCGGACCTGATTGACGCTTGGTTTGATTCCGGAGCGATGCCTTACGCCCAATGGCACTGGCCGTTTGAAAATAAAAAACTTTTTAAAGAGCAATTTCCGGCCGATTTCATCGTTGAAGGCGTTGACCAGACGCGTGGCTGGTTCTATACGCTGTTGGCGATATCTACTCTGCTCGGCAACGGCGCCCCTTATAAAACCGTGATGTCTTTGGGACATGTGCTGGACGAAAAAGGACAGAAACTTTCCAAATCAAAAGGAAATTATGTTTTGCCGAGAGACTTGATGGACAAATACGGCGCAGACGCCGCCCGCTGGTATTTTTATACGGTAAACTCGCCGGGCGACTCCAAGTTATTTGCCGAGAAAGAACTTCGGGCGCAACTGACAGGGCCTCTTTCCACGTTGCAAAATTGTCTGAAGTTTTATGAATTGTACGCCGACGTCAATTATCAATTATCAATTATCAATTATCAATTATCGGTTTTGGACAAGTGGCTGTTGTCAAAATTAAACGGCTTAATTTTGGAAGTTGGCGGAAAATTAGACCGGTATGACGTAACGACCGCTGCCCGGGCGATTGAAAAATTCGTCGCAGAAGATTTTTCCAATTGGTGGCTGCGCCGTTCCCGCAAAAGAAAAGAATCGTTGCCTCTGCTCCGGGCGGCGCTTTTGGAAATTGCCAAACTTTGCGCGCCGTTTATTCCGTTTACCGCTGAAGAGGTGCACATGAGGTTGCATGCCGGCACCGCGGTCGGAACAGAAAGCATTCATTTGCACGATTGGCCGAAGGCGAATAAAAAATTAATAAATTTGAAATTGGAAGAAGAAATGAGCGGGGTTAGAGATGTTGTTGCCGCCGGACTTGCTGTGAGAAAAGAAAAACAAATCAGAGTTCGCCAGCCCCTTCGGGCGGTTAAAATAAACAAGGCCAAAAAATTCGGCTCCGGCCTGGAAGATTTGATAAAAGAAGAATTAAACGTGAAAAAAGTTTTATACGACGCCAAGCAGAAAGAAGCGGTTTTGCTGGATTTGGAACTTGACCAGGCGCTTCGCGCCGAGGGTTATGCCAGAGAAATGATGCGCCAGATACAAGACATGAGAAAAGAGGCAAAATACAAATTAAACCAAAGGGTTTTTGTTCAGTGGCACAGCGATGACGCTGAATTGTCGGCGGCTATCAACGAGTGGGCGGAAAATATTAAAACCGAAACTCTGTTGCGCGAGTTTGCCAATGGTCCACGCGATACAAAGAACCACGATATTCAAAAAGAAACCGACCTCGCCCCCGGCAAAAAGATTTGGATTGGGATTGGGAAATAACCGCTTGGAGCGGAATGGCTATTTCGGGCACGGCGTAAATTTTTCAAATCATCGAAGTTCAACCTCGGTGGTGACCTTTCCTCTTTTTTAGGACTCAATAAAACCAATATCTCACTAAAATTTCTAATCGGCCTGTTTTACGATATTCGTGTGTTGCCTGAAAATCAGTGGTGTCTGAAAGACTAAATACTGGCTTTATTGAGCCCTAAAAGGGCTCAAGATATAAAGAACCGGTATATTGTTAATTGTACTCCTTTTGTCCCAAAAGTCAACCCAGTGTACTGAAAAAGGAATTATGATGTAAAATAATAAAGATGTTGACTAAAGCCATTATCATCAAAAAGCAAAATACCAACGAATACGACCAGCTGATTACTTGCTACACCAAAGAGTTGGGGAAAATCACCGCGATTGCCAAGAGTATTTTAAAGCCCGGTTCGGTGCAGGCGATGCATTTGGATGTTTTGAATTTGGTTGAATTTGATTTGGTTGACGGCCGCGCGATGCCGATTATCACCGGAGCTCAAGGCGAAAATTTCTATGCCAGGATGAAAAACTTTCTGCCGGCTTTGGCGGCCGGATATTTTTTGGCGGAAGTGTTGGATAAAATTTTTTTTGAAGAAGAAAAAGACGTCAAATTGTGGAATTTCGCGGCGGATTTTTTAAACCGGCTGGAGGCTGAGCCGGAGAGAGCAACGGCGATTTTGCGAAGCGGACAGGCCACCCTGCTGAAATTGCTGGGGTATTTCCCCATGCTTGAAAAGTGCGTTTTCTGTTCCGCCGAAATGAAAAATACCGACAGATTGGCATTGAGTTTGGAAATGGGCGGCCTACTCTGCCAAAACTGTTTTTTGCGCGGCTTCCGCGGAGTATTTTTGAAAAAGGAGGATTGGGCCGCTCTGATATCGGCGCCGTTTACAAACGACGGCGCTTCAAATAAAGGTCGGTCCGTTTTGGACGGTTTGTTTGAATATACTTTTGATATCCGCTTCCAATCTTTGGATTTCTTTTACCAGGTGGTAAGATGAAAGAGACCTTGTCTAATCAAATTTTAAAATGGCTGATTTTGCTGGCTTTGGTTTTACTCATCGTAAGCGTTGTTTCTTTTTGGTTTGGCGGGAAGTCTTTCAGCGAAAATCGCGTCGCAATAAGCATTGAAGGCCCGACCCAGGCTTCCGTCGGCGACGAAATCGCTTACAAAATCAAATATGCCAATGAGACCAAACTGGACCTTAAAGAAATGAAGTTCGTTTTTTCTTTTCCGGAAGCTTCCATAGTTTTGGACGGCGAAAAAATAGACAGCGAGCTTTCCAAAAATTTCGAAGTTGCCCTCTTAAAGCCCGGACAATCGGGAGAAAAAGAATTCAAAGGTTTTTTGGCCGGTGAAAGGGGTGACATTAAAGAGGCTAAAATTTTGGTATCGTTCAAAGCGGGCAGTCTTAAGACCGTGTTTGAAAAATCCGAATCGCTTTCCACCACCATCGTTAACGTACCGGTACCGCTTTCATTGACCGCTCCGCCCAATGCCGTTTCCGGCGAATCGGTGGAATACATATTTGATTATCGCAACGAATCAGGCGGTGATATGGCCGATTTGCAATTTAAACTTGAATATCCGGACGGGTTCACGCCCAAAAGTTTTTTGCCGGCTCCTTCCGGCGACAATGATATCTGGAACGTTAATTTGCTAAAAAAGGGGAGCGGGGGGCGGATTACGGTGCGTGGCTTGTTGAGCGGCAAGGAAGGCGAGATTAAAACCGTGACTGCCGTTTTGCGGAAGAAAATTTTCACCAAATACGCCGATTTTGAAAAAACCGCCGTTTCCACGGCCATAGCCAATCCGTTGCTGAAGCTTAACCTGCTGGTTAACGACTCCAAAGATTATTCGGCTTTTGCCGGCGACACTCTTAAATATGTTTTGCAATATCAGAATAATTCAAATTTCAATTTGCTCGGTTTGGAACTGACGGTCAATTTGAACGGCGCGATGTTTGATTTTTCAACTCTTGATTCGGGCGGGGGGTTCTTTGACAGTTTCGCCAACACGATTTTGTGGAATGCCGGTTCCGTTCCTGATTTTGGCAATCTGGTTCCCAACAAAAGGGGCCAAGTCGGATTTTCCGTAATACTGAAGCCGGGAGTTGACATTTCCGGCTCCAAAAATCTTTTTGTGGAAGCGGCGGCCCGTTTGAGCACGTCCAATGTGCCGACAAGCGTAGGCGGAAACGAGGTGTTTGCGACGGTCGGCGTTACGACCAAAATCAGCGCCCAGCCGGTTTTCAACATCTTGTCTTATTACAACGACCAGAATTTCGGCTCTTCCGGGCCCCTGCCGCCCGAAGTCGGAGAAGAAACGGTTTTTACCGTCCATTGGCAAATTATCAATCCCGGCAACGACATGAGCGGGGTCAAAGCCAGCGCCATTCTGCCGGCCGGCGTTAATTGGAAAAATGTTACCAGCGTCGGCACCGGCCAGCCGGAAATCGAATTCAACCGGAATTTCTCGGAGGTGGTGTGGGACCTGGGGGTTCTGCCGCGGGGGACCGGCGTTTCTTTGCCCAAATACGAAGCTATTTTTCAGGTAAGCGTAAAACCGTCTTCCAACCAGCGCAATTCACCGGTGACTTTGCTAAAAAACCTCCGTCTGTCCGGAACCGACATTTTTACCAAACAACTTATCGTGGTTAATGTAAGGGACTTGGATACGAATGGTCTTGCCGACCGGCCCGGGGAGGGGAGTGTTAAATAATTATAACCCCAAGGCTGTTTAATTTAAGACAATAAACTATGCAAGACTGGTTTTTTGTTTCCGCGCTTTTATTATTCGGGCTTTTTTTGCCCGCGCTTGCTTTATTTTTTTTGGCGTCAATGTTGCGTTCTATAATAGCCGGAGCACCGTATGTTCCAGTTTCTCAAAAATTAATTCCAAATCTTTTAAAATTCGGCGGACTTGTTTCCAGCGATGTTCTATTAGATTTGGGTTGCGGTGACGGTCGGGTACTTATATCAGGAGTAGAAAATTTCCATGTTAATAAAGCAATCGGTTATGATATAGCTCTTTGGCCGCTTTTGAAAGCGCAATTTTTGATAAGACGCCGAGAATTAAATAAAAATATTAAAATTTTCAGAAAGAATTGTCTTAAGGCGGACATTGGCGACGCCACTTTTATTTTTCTTTATTTATTTCCAAAATTAGTTGATAAGTTGGCATATAAAATCGCCGCTGAAACTAAAGACGGAATTAAAGTTTTAAGCCTTGGCTTTCCGATAAATATAGAAAAACACCCCGAATTTAGAATGATAAGTTTCAAACCGATAGAAAATATTATCGCTTATTTATATGAAATAAAAAAACCCTGATGGCGCTTGATATAGAGCGCGAACAAAGGGGCATAGTTTAATATTATCTTAGAAACATATTATTGTCAATATCGTTTATTTAAACCTTCTATCCTATAATATCTTTATGGAAAAAACAGATTTAATGG
>MGJJ01000009.1:0-16580 GCA_001794205.1 Candidatus Yanofskybacteria bacterium RIFCSPHIGHO2_01_FULL_44_22
CCCCTCATTCGGTGGAGGTTTGGTTTTTGCGCCAAAACGGAGAATGGATTTTTATCGCGGATCAAAAAATAATCCGGGAAAGTATCAGCGAAGCGCTGGAAGACCAGACGGCGATTACGGGGCAAAAATATTCTTTGGGTGCGGCGTATCATATTTTGAGCATCAGCCGGAACGACCTTGAACAAATTCTTCAAGCCAGGAGGTAAAAATGAGAAACCAATTTCTCGGTCTTAAATTGTGCGGATTGTTTGCTATTCTGTCAGTTATCTTAAATTGCGGAGGCGCTCATCCCAAAGCCGGCGGCGCGCTTACGCCCACTGTTCAGGCCCAAAAAGATTTTTTGGAAAATTATCAATTCTTGACGACCAAATCCGAGAAGCAAGAACTCAATAAATGCCAGACGGTTGAAGATGTCCAAAAATTTACGGAAAAATTTTGGCAAATACGGGATTCCGACCCCAACACTCCGGAAAACGAATGTAAACAATTGATTGACGGAAGAATTAATGAGATAAAGAATGAAATTCTTTTGAGAAATGTAAACACTTTCGGCGTCAGTTTCGGCCATAACGGCGGCTTAAACGGAGAAATGGCCCGAGTGTACCTTCTTTACGGTATGCCGGACTATATGTTGAGATTGCCCTCCGGAAGAACTTATTCGGAGATGATGGTTTGGATGTACGGCGACGAGAAAGAGCATGTATTATTCAGATTCTTGTTCTATAGAAAATATGGGAAATTCTCATTGTTTAAGAATCATGGACCGTTTATCGGCGAAGCGCTGAAAGAAATCAGCAATAGCAATCCTTTGGCTCCCCAGTATATACAAATGGTTTGGAATGAACTCTCAATGAATGATATAGACGGCAATTTTAGAGCCGCCCTTATCCAATTTTCTTATTATCCCGATATCACCATTGATAAAGCGCTTAAACCGCCCGATCCGACAAAAACTGAAAACGGCCAAAAAGTTTATAACAGAAAATTCAACCAACAAGCGGATTCCATATTGCCAAAGAGCGCCGACAATCCGAAAACCCAAACTCAACCCTTCGGCTCCGCTCAGGGCAAGCCAAGCGCGCAAACCCAAGCCGCCAATAAAATTATTTTCAGCAAATATAATTCTTCAATACCCGGATACTTTTACATTGGCGTTGCGGGCGAGCATAAAATTGCTTTTTATCTGATTCTAAGATTTTGCGATTTGGATTGGGAAATTGTCAACGATTCGGCCGAGTGCGCCTTAAGCCTGGAAATTGATTTTAAAAACCGGCAGACAAAAGAAAGCATAATTTTTTTAAGTTCAAACAAAATATCCGTGTCCCGAGAAAAAGCGGAAAGCCAAGATAATTTTGTCATTTTTTCCAATAAAATGTTGCTGACAAAGAAAAGTTCCGATTTAACGGAAACCGCGGAAGAAATGATAAATAAAGAATTGCCGAACGGCAATTATACGGTTAGAGCGTTTTTGATAAATTCAATTACCCAAAAATATGCAGTTTGGCAGGAAGAAATCAGCAAATAAAACCCTGCGCGAGCCGAATTCCCCGCCCACAACTATGCAGTTGCCGGTGGGGTTTTAATTTCACAAAGCCTTTGTTTTTAATGATTTTGTGGTAGAATAAACGAAATGGAAGACAACATTTCTAAAATTAAAGACAAACTGGATGTGGTGGAGATAATCTCCGGCTATTTGAAAGTTCAGAAAGCGGGTATGAATTTCAGGGCCCGCTGTCCTTTTCATAACGAAAAAACACCTTCTTTTTATATTTCTCCGGAACGGCAAATCTGGCACTGTTTCGGATGTTCGGCCGGAGGCGATATGTTCGGTTTTGTGAAGCAGATAGAGGGGGTCGAATTTCCGGAAGCGCTGAAAATACTTGCCCAAAAGGCCGGTGTTACCCTTCAGCATTTTGAATCGGCCGTTGCCGTTGACGTCAAAGAAAAATTATTTGAAATTTGCGAAAAATCGGCTAAGTTTTTTGAAAAGCAATTATGGGGCGGCATCGGGGGCGGGCGAGCCCTGGCTTATCTGCGGGAAAGGGGCTTGGCCGACGGGGCCATTAAGGATTTTCGGCTTGGCTTTGCGCCCGATAATTGGCAGGCCCTTACCGGATATTTGCGAGAATCAGGATACCAAGATGGCGAGATTGTGTCTGCCGGAATGGCAATAAGGCGCCAATCAGCAATCAGCAATCAGCAATCAGCAATCGGGTCGGGCATTTATGACCGGTTTCGCTCAAGGATAATGTTTCCGGTCTTAAATATCGGCGGTCAGGTCGTCGGTTTTACCGGCCGGATATTTGAAACTCAAAACTCAAAACTCAAAACTCAAAGTCCAGAAGCGGAGCCGGCAAAGTACATTAATACCCCGCAAACCATGATTTACGACAAGAGCAGAATTTTGTACGGACTGGATAAGGCCCGAACGGAGATAAGAAGAGCCGGTCAATGCGTTTTAGTGGAGGGCAATATGGACGTTATAATGTCGCATCAAGCCGGCGTTAAAAATGCGGTGGCGACTTCCGGCACGGCTTTAACTCAAGAACATCTTCGACTTCTGGGGAGATATGCTCCAAATGTCGGTTTTTGTTTTGATGATGACCGAGCGGGAGCCTTGGCGACCAGAAGAGGCATAGGTTTGGCTTTGGCCAAGAATTTTAACGTAAAAATTATAGATATTGACGACAAGGACTGCAAAGACCCGGCTGATTATGTAAAAAAGCGCGGTCAAGACTGGTCACAATTGGTTGCCGCCGCCAGACCGGCGCTGGATTTTTATTTTGAAAAAGTAAAAAAGAATTTTAATTCCGCGTCTCCGGAGGATAAAAAAAACGCCATTGCTTCTTTGGCGCCATTTATTAAAAGACTGGTCAGCCAGGTGGAAAAATCACACTGGCTTTCCCGGCTGTCATTTTTATTGCGAACGAAGGAAGAAGCGGTGGCGGCTGATATTGCAGCCGCCAAAGACGATTTGGAAGTCTATGAAGCGGCCATTTCAGAAGGAGCGGAAAATTCGACTGGCCCCGCCGCCAAACAAGCAGATACCCCGATTGTCGCCGATATCTTGACCGAAACCTTAATTTCCATTATTTTAAACAGGCCGGCGCTTTTTAAAGACAAACTTAAAAATTCGGAAATTAATTTTTTAAATTCCGAAGCGGCGGAAATTCTCGGCAAGCTGGCGAAAATGGATTTGACAAGTTTTAAGTTCGGAGAATTTGTGAAAGATTTTAACCAGGATTCGGCGTTGAAACTGGAATTTGCCAACCTGAAAGCCCAGGAAACCTGGCGGGATTTTAAGGAAGAAGAATTGCTGGAAGAATTTGCCAATGTGGTCAACAAGCTCAAACGAAAAAAAATAAGCGCCGACTTGCTTTCGCTTGAATTTGAAATGAAAGAAGCCGAATCATTGAAAAACAGAGAAAGGATTAATGTTTTGACGGCTAAATTTTCGAAACTGGCCAAAGAATTGGCGGACAAATAAAAATGCAAAAGAAACATCAAAAAATAAAAAAAGCGGCGAAAAAAAACAAAAAACTCGTCCCCCAAAAGACCAAGAAAGGGGCGGTTAAAAAGAAAAAACTTTTCCCAAAAGGCGGGAAACTTCGCGGCCGAACGGGAAGCATCCATCCGAAAAAAGGCGCCGTAAGCGAGAGCGCCATTTTGGGTTTGATTGAAAAAGGGAAACACCGCGGCTTTGTCACCCAAATGGAGGTTATTAATGCTTTTCCGTCCATTGAAAAAGATATTAAGGGCCTGGAGTCTTTATATGAAAGGTTGGAATCGGCCAACATAAATGTCATTGAATCAGGCAGGGTGTTCGAGGAGGAAAAGGTCAAGGAATACGACGAGAAAAAAAAATTGGAAACTGAATTCGGGGAAGTCGCTTCGGATTCGGTCCAGATGTACTTGAAAGAAATCGGCAAGTATCCCTTGCTGACGGGCGATGAAGAAGTGGAGTTGGCCAAAAGAATAGAAAAAAACGATGAATTTGCCCGGCAAAAACTTGCTCTTTCCAACTTGCGCTTAGTGGTTTCCATCGCCAAAAAATACGTCGGCCGCTCCGCCAATCTGGGGCTTTTAGATTTGATTCAAGAGGGGAATATCGGTTTGTTCAAAGCCGTGGAGAAATTTGATTATAAAAAAGGATATAAATTTTCCACTTACGCCACCTGGTGGATAAGGCAGGCGATTACGAGGGCCTTGGCCGACCAGGGCCGGACTATCAGAATACCGGTCCACATGGTAGAGACGATTAATAAATACCAGCAAGTGGTAAGACGGCTGGTTCAGGATTTGGGCCGGGACCCTCTGCCGGAAGAAACGGCCGCCGAAATGGGCGTTGATGTGGAGAAAATCAGGCACATCATGAAGATTTCCCAGGAAACCATCTCGCTCGAAGCGCCAGTCGGCGAAGACGATGACGGCGACAGCGCTTTGGAAAGTTTTATTCCCGACGAGGATTCCATTTCGCCGGCCACATCTGCCGCCCGCAAGATTCTCAAAATTTATATCAACGAAATCATTTCCGACCTGACTCCGCGCGAACAAAAAATTCTTGACATGAGGTTCGGTCTGACTGACGGCGTCACCCATACCCTTGAAGAAGTCGGCAAAATTTTTGCCGTTACTCGCGAGAGAATCAGACAAATTGAATCCAAGTCTCTGGAAAAAATTCGCCAGCATCAAAAACTCGGCAAACTTAAGGGCTACGAATAAACAGAATGTCTTCTTGACTGAAAATTTGCAAAAGATTATACTTAAGACAACTTGAGAAAGGAAAGGGCAGTCTACGGAGACCGCGACTCTATCCCTGCAAGGATAGGTTGGGCGTCTCCGTTTTTTGTTGGCTGTTGTTCCTTGAGAACTCGGAGGTGAGGAAAATGCGCGCCAAGACGTTAAGCGGGTTGTTATTTTGCCTGCTATTTGCGTTTAATGTTGCAAAAGCCGGTAGTATCACGGCTGAAGCCGCGACAAATGAGTCCGCGCTTACCGAAACGGAGACGGAATCTATCGGCAGAATTTTGAATCCCTTGAAAGATTTTTTGATTCTTTCGGCGGAAAAGAAAGAGGGGAAGGATTCTGTCAAATTTCCACCAGGACGGGAGATTGTCATTTCAGACGAACCGGTTTCAAAAGAACTTCTCGCCAATTTTAACAAGCTCATAATTATTAAAGTTGAGTTTCGACAAGGCAAAAAGGCATTCCAATATGCCGGCACCGGTTTTCCGATAGGGAATAGTTTGGTTGCCACCGCACTTCATCTTATCCTTCCCGAAAATGACGATTTAATTAAGGCCGACTTTAATCTTAATTCCCGGATGACGATTTCTTTGCAAGGCGAATTCTGCACTGAAACTCACTATTCAACCGTACCCTTGTTCAAAGTCGGACAAGGGTCCAAGACCCTTGAGGACATTCTGATTCTTAAGGCCGACATGTCAGCGCTCATGGCTGAATATGACAAATTGAACGCAAGTAATGCCTCTGCCGAAAAACTCTCCTTGCTGCTTTTTATCCAAGCGCTAAAAGAAGGTATTCCGGTTGATAAAAAACCGGCGCTGAAGGGCAGTAATTTTGTAAGCGGGTTTTTCAGTCCTTTCAACGTTATCAGACCTTACATTTTCAGTGACAAGTTTGTCATGGAGCTGATTACAGATTGGGTAGAAAATACCGGCGTTAACAGAATTTACGGTTTTCGAGGCTGCGTCGAGCCTGGTTTTTCCGGCGGGCCGATTTTTAACGAAAAAGGCGAAGTGGCGGCGATGACCGTTGGAAGCAGTTTTGGCCGGAACTTTGTTTTCGGAATCCCGATTGACGATGTGCTGGAAGTGGCGAAAGCAGCCACTGAAAAAGAAAAGAACGACGAAAAGAAAGAAAAAAAAGAAGAGGAGAAAAAATAAAATGAGACATTCTTAACTCCGTTGTTGAGGTTAAACCTCAACAACGGAGTTTTTCTGTTGGGCTAATCACTAATTAATTGTATAATAAAATGAATTCTCCTCGCGGCTTGCCGCGAGGTATCAAGAGGAGGCTTCGCCTCTTGATACCGCCGCAGAGCGGCGGAGTATTCACCCCTTTTAGCTTCGCTCGGACAAAATGTAAATAAGAATTTCCATTTTGCTCCTCGCTCGCTAAAATAAAATCAATCGTTTATTGTTAAAAAATGGTTAACTCAACTAATCAAAATCCACAAGAGCAATACAAGCAAAAACAAGCCGCTTCCATCAGTCAGGACAAGGGGCTGTCGCTTTCGCCGTCAAAAAGGGAACTGGGAGAACAGTACGAAAAAGAACAAACAGGACCTTCGCTTGCGGAATCAGGGGCTGAGCAAGAGTATGCGTATCAATTAGAACTTGTCCGAGCGCAACAGAGGATGAGTGACGAGGAAGAAGCCGCCCGCTTGGAAGAAGAAAGCAAAAAGCCGGTTCCGATGAGCTGGTTGCTTTTTTTGTTTATGTTGTTGATATCGGTTATCTTGGATGTCATTGATATTTTTACCGGCGGAACTATCGGCTGGTTGATTGGTATTTTTGGCGACTTGCTTTTATTGGCGTTTGTCGGAATAAGCAAAAGCGGAAGGAAACAATTCAAAAAGATAATTATCGGATTATTGGGAGATTCAATACCGATTGTCGCGTTTTTGCCGATAAGGTCAATATTTTTAGTTTGGGCGTTTATGTCGTCCCGCAGTACCAAACTGCAAGCCGTCGGCCAGATTGCCAGCAAGGCTGCTCTTACTCACCCCGCCCCCAATAAGTAAATAAGTATTACAAGTATTACAAGGACAGTGTATTACAAGGACTGTACATATTACAAGTATTACAAGGACAGTCCTTGTAATACTTGTAATACTTGTAATAGAGCCTTGTATTACTTAAGTTCTATAATTTTTTGACGGGAAGTGAAACCGGAGATAATTTTAATACGGGCGGGGTGGATGCCGAAAAAATCGGACAAAGCTTTTATTATTGCCCGATTGGCCAGACCTTTAACCGGCGGTTCTTTTACCGACACGATAAAATTACTCTCGTCTACCTTCTCCACCTTTTCTTCAAATGAATTCGGTTTAGCTTTTACAACAATTTTCATTTTCTTAGCTAAGCCATTAGCTCTTTGGTTTGTCTCGCCATTTCTCCCATCTCGTCGGTGGTCAAAACCGCGATTTTTACTTTGCTGCCATCGGCGCTTATCAATCCGTCCGCGCTTATGACGGCCTTGTTTTTATCTTCGTCCAAAACGATGCCTAATTCTTCCAATCCGGCGCAGATACGGGAACGCATTATAAACGACCTTTCTCCGACGGTGGCGGTAAAAATCAGTAAATCCAAGCCGCCCAAGGTCGCCATGTATGCCCCGATATATTTTTTTACCGCGTAAGCGAAAACATCCAGAGCGTTTTTGGCTTCTTTATTTCCGGCTTTTTCCAATTTGAGCAATTCCCTGATGTCATCGGAACCGCCGATTCCCAAAAGACCGCATTTTGAATTGAAGAATTCTTCAAGTTCGTTCGGAGCAAGGCCGGCATTTTTAGCAAGATAAATTACGGCCCCGGCGTCTATGTTGCCGATGCGGGTGCTCATAACCAGTCCTTCAAGGGGAGTGAAGCCCATTGATGCGTCAACGCTTTGCCCGTCCTTTACGGCGATGACGCTTGAGCCGCTGCCGAGGTGGCAGATGATTGTTCTTTTGGCTCCTTCGCCGAACGTGTTTTTAATTTTTGGAACAAGAGATTGAGCCGATATGCCGTGATAGCCATAGCGATAGATTTCAAATTCAACGGCTGTTTCTTCCGGCAGGCCGTACAAACGGGCCGGTATCGGCATGGTTTTATGAAAAGCGCTGTCAGAAATGCCGACCAGGGGTATGCCGGGCATAATTTCCAGAATCTGTTTTATTTCCAAAAGTTCCGGCCGGATGTGGAGAGGAGCTTTTTGCTCCGATTCCTTCAGTTTGGCTAAAAATTCTTTGTCAATTACCCGATTGGACAAAAAATAAGAACCCGGAGCGACGATTCTGACGCCAATGGAGCCGATATCATTTGCGCTGCCGATAAGCCGTGCGTCAATCAGCAGCCGCAAAATATAATTCACGGAGTTTTTATATTGTTCCGCCGAAATTTTTTCGGTTTTTTCTCTGTCGCCGACAACCGTAGTGGAAATCAAATTGCCGCCCTCCGTTTCTAAGTGGGCCTTGAAAATTTCCGAGCCATTTTCATAAAGCGCGTATTTTTTTGACGCACTCCCTGGATTTATAATTAAATACATATAACAATCAATTCTGCCATACCCAGTTTTCTATTTCCTCCATATCAACGCCGAATTTTTTAATGTATTCGGAGTGTTCTGCCAGTTTTCCGTCGTATTTTTCAGTTAGCGTCTTGGCTTTTTCCTCGGAGATTACTTTTCTTTCCGCCATTTTCTCAAAAACCTCTTTTGCCAGATGGAAACGGCTTGTGCCGTTGCGCACCTGCATATCAAAGGGGGTGGTGGTGGAGCCATTTTCAATATAGCCGTGGACCGAGAAGCGTCCGTCGCTGCCGGCGTCGAAAAGAACCTGCTTCAATGTTTCCGGATAACCATGAAAATTGAAAATTACCGGCTTGTCTTTGGTGAAATAATCAATCAGTCTAAGCGGCACGCGGCATTGAGCGTTGCCTATGCCCAGGGCCGACACCTCCATAATATTTACAAATCTTATTTTGATTTCCGGCGCTTCGCGTTTCACGATCTCTACGGCGGCAAGGCATTCTTTGGTCAGATAATCACCGATTCCGCAAAGGACGATATCCGGGTCCGGGTCGCTGGCGAAATCCCAGGTCATAAGGCCCCGCTCAAGCTCTTTCTTTGCCAGAACCGGAGTCAGCCATCTTGGTTCAAGTGTTTTGCCGGCGGCGATTATGTTTATTTCATTTCGCGAAGCTAAGCATTTTGACAATGCAACCAAAGCGCTGTTTCCGTCGGGAGGAAAATAAACATGGATGAAGCAGCCGTGTTTTTGAAGCATATTGTCTATGAAGCCCGGGTTCTGATGGGAAAAGCCGTTATGTTCCTGGCGCCAGCCGGATGAGGTAAGGATGTAATTTAAAGACGGAACCCGCCCTCGCCACGGAATTTCCCTCGCCACTTTCAGGAACTTGGCGTATTGGTCGGCCATACTTGAAATAATCTGGATAAACGCCTCATAAGACGCGAAAATCCCGTGCCGGCCGGTTAAAACATATCCCTGGAACAGACCCTGCAGAGAGTGTTCACTTAACATTTCCATTACCCGGCCGGAAGGAGAAAGGTCTCTGTCCCACTCTTTGACCGGCCGGACGAAAGCCCGCGAGGTTTTCTTGAAAACGGCGTCCAGTTTGTTTGAGTAGGTTTCGTCGGGAGAGAAAAGGCGGAAATTTTTTTGTTCGGCATTCAGTTCAAACACTTTTTCGAGAAACAAGCCGGCCCGCCGCATACTGCTTGAGCCGATTGTTCCGGGTATTGAAGCGTCTTCGGTGAATTCTTCAATTTGCGGTAAAACTAAATTTTTGGTTGCTCTGTCGCCGAAACAATTCTTATTGTTTCCCATCCGCATTTCTTCTTCCGGCGCCAGACTTTTTATTTCATCAATAAATCCGGATTCTTCATTAAACAATTCGTTAAAATTGTAAGAACGCAGCCATTTTTCAATTGCCTTCAGTTCTCCTTTGTCGGTCTTGGCATTCGGCCCTACAACCTGATGAGAAGGGAAGTTGCCTTCTATCTTTTGGCCATGAAGCTTTTTGATTCCCGTCCACCCCTTCGGAGTTTTCAGAATAATCATTGGGAAGCGCGGAGTGTCAGCCGGCAAAGAGCCGTTTCCGGCTTCCTGCTGGATTTTGCGGATTAACCGGTAGGATTTTTCCAGCGTATCGGCCATTTTTTCGTAAACCTTGGCGCCTTCGACTATAAACGGTTCGTAGCCGTATCCGTAAAACAATGATTTCAACTCACGGTTGCTCATCCGGCCGAAGATTGTCGGCCCTGATATTTTGTATCCGTTCAGGTGCAGAATCGGCAAAACGGCGCCGTTGGTCTTCGGGTCTATGAATTTATTCAAATGCCAAGCCGCGGCGGTAGGGCCGGTTTCCGCTTCGCCGTCGCCGATAAGGCAGGCGGCAATCAAATTTGGGTTGTCAAGAATTGCGCCGTAGGCGGTTGAAAGGGCATAACCCAGTTCGCCTCCTTCCAAAATCACGCCGGGAGTTCCGGGGTTTGAATGGCTGGGGAAGCCATAAGGCCAGCTGAAATTTTTAAACAGATAAGTAAGTCCGTTTTTGTTTTGCGCCGCTTCGGGATAATATTTGCCGAGTGTTCCCTCAATGAAAAGATTGGCCTGCAAAGCGGGAAAACCGTGGCCGGGGCCCAGAATAAACAGCATCTCGATGCCGTGTTGCTTGATGAGATAATTCAAATTGGCATAAACGAAATTGATTCCCGGGCAAGTGCCCCAATGGCCCAAAAGACGCGGTTTTATGTCGCCGAATTCCAGTTTCCGCTCCAACAAAACATTATCCGTCAAATATATCTGGGCGGCGGAAATGTAATTTGCGGCGCGAACGTATTTTTTGATTTGTTCAACGGCGCGAGGGTTGTCCATGGTTTAAATATGCTTTTGACTTCTCGGTCTTAGGTTATTGCAAATAATGCCAGATAAAAAACAAAAATATCGCCAAGGCGGCGAAGACACCGGTGAAAAATGACAGCCAAAGCCCCTTTTTTGCCGAATTGCCGCCGGACTTGAACGGGCTCAAATAAAACAGGACCAGGGCCGCGGCAAAGAAAATTACGGAAATGAAGCTCTTGGAAACCCAGTGATGACCGGATAAACCGGCCAGAAAATTTTTGAAAGCGGGGGATAATTCGCCCCCAATTGTCATGGCGGCGATTAAAACAGCCGTTAACGAGGCGGCCAGGGCTGACGCAAAAACAAGCTTGATTTTTTTCATGCTATTTGATTCCCCACCTGGCGGCGGCGGAAATTATAAAACCGAATAAGCCGATTAGCAGGCCGAAAAATACGACAAGTCCGGTCAGATATTTCAGCGGTTTTTGGAGATTTAACGCCTGGAGCTCCTCTTTGTTTAAAAACGCGGCAATTGCGGCGGTAACGGCTAAGGGAATAATCAAAAGAAAAATATGCTCCTTGGCTTCCATAAAAATTGCATGCGCCCACGGAGCAAGGCCTTTTTGGATAACCGGCTTAACCAGTTTGCCGTAATAAAAAACATAATAATACCCTCCGGCAAGCCAGCTTAAAACAAAAGCGGTCGTTCCGCTTATCGCGGCCAGAACCGCTCTTTTCTTGCTTCGGAAATCGGTCGCAAGCTCCCAATAAAGCCAGAAAAAAGCATCGATGCCGGCAATGGCAAAACCCAGATGCAGACCAATCAATACCGGTTTGTTGTTCAGCAATTCGATTAACGGCATAAATTAATTCTATGATTTTTTCTTATTCGCCGCAATGTTGATTAACCCTTAAAAGCCGAGGACCTCTTTGACCAAAATCAATGAAATTCTTCCGGCGGAATTTTTGTGTAGTCCATAGCTTTATTATCCATAAATAATTGATAATTTTCAAGAAGCCGCAGATTGACAATTCTTGTTTAAAAGAATATGTCTTAGTTTAGGCCTTGTTATTTGTCAATCTGGAGGTGCGGAGATGGAACGGCTGGCGATGGAAAACAAAGTGAAAGAAATTTTCAGTGGATATTTGATGCAGGAAGGCAGTTCTTTTGAAGACGCGTATTTCGAAACAATACGCGCTCTCGGGCGTCATGCTCTTTTGGAAGCAATACCGTCGACATTTAACGAAGAAGAAAGAAAACTGGTCCAAACCGCCTTTGGCATCCAAATGCATTTAATGTGGATATCGGCATGGGCAAAAGCCAACCCTTCCGACGAGACGACGGTCTTTCCCGATAGCGTGACATTTGAGAAAAGTGAGGCGGAAAAAATCGCATCAATCTCCGACGATCTCTGCGCTTTGCTGGAATTTTTAGCCGAACATCAGGAAAAAATAGTTGACGATAAAACCCGGGAACAACTGACCAAAGAAATATGTCTGCAAAAGAAAGAAGATTTGCAAAAATTAATCGGCCGCTTAAGGGTTGTAATTGACGGGCTAACGCCCGAGGAAGCAGTCAAGGCCACACCGCCGCGATTTATTGTCGATTTATATGACTTTGCCGGAATTTTCTTGAAAGCGCTGTTTGGAGATAAGAAATCCCGGACATTTTCAAAAGAGTTCAATGATTTTATACGAATTCTCAATGAAATGTGCGGCCGTTACCAACAGAGCTTTAACGCCTTCGATATCGGAAACGGCTCAAAATCCAACTAATACTCTCGGCCCCCAGGGCCGTTTTTTGTAAAAAAAGAGGTCCCATGCGCGTCGCTGGATGCGACGCGCATGGGACCGAAAAGCCGGAGTCAGCTATTTGGGATTTGGGTGGTCTGCGACCTTGCCTTGAGGAAGTTCAAGGTTACCCCCGGATTTCCCCACCGTCGGACATACAAGGTATTGCCCACCAGGCAACAGGCATCCTTGGCGGTGAATGCGTTGTTGCGGCGGTGTCGGCGAAAAAACTCGTCATTGCCGACCACCATTGTTACCAGTCCTTGTTTTTCCGCTTCGGTGAATACATCACCGAAGGAAGAACCTGCCGCGAATCCTTTCAATCCCATTCGTTTTCCTCCTTTAAATTGGAACCACCATATAAGTATAACATATCCATAAAATTATGCAAGGGATTGTGTCTAAAGTGTTTGGAATTTAGACGGAGGCATATTGGCGAGAGTAAAATCGGCGGCCCTTTTTAAGCGGGCAACATCTTGTTGGAGTTGAGAAAGGGATTCTGTCATACCCTCCATTGTTTCCGCGACCGCGGGAAGCGGGGACATTGTTTCAATTTGTCGTCCGATGCAATTTACAAGCGGTTGTATTATGCCTTCGGTCAGTATTTTACATAGCAGGACCTGGTTTTCCTTAATCTGCCGGAGAGATTGGAAGCTGTCTTCGACGATGACGGCCCTTTCCCGTTCTGACTCAAGAAGGGCTTTGGATAACTGCAACAATTTTTCTCTTGCTTCAAACGGCAAACTGTCAATTACCGTCTTTTTTTCTGCAATTAAATTTTCAAGGCGCGTAGCCGTCTTGCTCATTTGGCGTCCCCTTGTATGGGCGCAAATACTTGTTGTAATAATAAATAAAGTAACAAAATAGTCAAGACATTTTTTGCCTTATTCCAACTTATTTCTAAATTTATTGCATCTACAATTTCCCCCTTTTGGTATTTACTGCTATACTCAAAAAGTAATTAACTAATAAAAAATATATGGCCAAAAGAGACACGGGATTAAAACACCACATCAAATCGCACTCTCACAAAACCAAGAAGCGATTAGAAATAAAACGGCTTAGATTAGAAGACCAAGGAAAAAGAAACATGAACAAGGGATAAGCAGAACAATAGATATAGACATAGCTTAAGAAAACTAAGAGTATCTTTACTTAGGCTCCCCGCTGTTCCGGCTGTCCGCCGCGAATCTCCCGATACTTTTCCTTATATTTCTCAATTGTCGCTTCTACCTCATTATGCGGAATTTCTATCCGCAATAAATCAATGGCATTAATGGTATCGTAGATATCCAACTTATTTTGCAATTTGTAAATAGAATCTCGCCACAAAATTGCTTTTTCGTATTCTCCTTTCTTCGCCGCTTCTCTTTTTAATTTTTCCATCATATCAATGAAAGCGCGATATACTCCTTTCTCCGCTCCGCCCTTGCTAATCGTCCTATCTTTGAAAGGAATGCGGAGAATTGATTTTTGCTCTTTCATTATTTGCCGAATGCGGCCGGTTCTCTGCCAATTAAAAGCTGTGGAAATGATTTTGGTGTAAAAATCGCGGGCTCTATCAACCTTATCTTTGGGAATATTAGGAATCGCCTCCATCGCCTCCAAAAGCCGCCAAGCACCCACTTCAATCATTTCTAAACTCCACCAAGGCTTGGCTGAAGCCCACCAAAAGGAATCGCTTGCCAGTGATGCATCAATTTTATTTCTAAAGATGGGGTATGTGGGGATATCAATCGGCACTTTGTAAAACTCCCCCAAAACCATATTCAGGAAATCCCACTGAAATTTATGGATAACATTTTCGGGGTCATTCCAGGAAAGAAATTGAATATTGTTTTTAATATCTTCGACACTGGAAGCCCAAGTGGATTTGACCGGCGAAACTTCTTCGTAATCTTTGTAATGTTTGGAAATGTCAGAAATTTGAATCAGTTTAAATTCCGGCGCCGCCAAAACATCAAAAAGCATTTTTTCCAAACCCGGCCGATGATGACCAAATGTTTCCACGTCCATGGCCGTAACCAAATAACGACCGCTCTTTAAGTCATCTTTCATTGCCTCTTTTAGAGTTTCTTCGGAACGGACAACCGCGCTCATTATCAAATTACTTAATCTCCTCTCGCGGAAAAAAACTAAAAGGTTGGAATCTTTAATTTTATAAACTTTTTTATAATCAACGTGGCCCGGTTCTCCTCCGCAAGCAATTTCGTCTAAAATAATCCACTTGAATCCCAAATCCTCTAAAATAGGCGCAAGTTCTTTTTTATAAGCCATTTCCGGCAGGAAAAATCCCTGCGGCTTATATCCCTCACCCAAATAAAATTTATTAGTTTCGTCGTTAATCTGAATTTGACGGATAACTTCTTTCTCTTCCACAAGCGGCAAAAAAGCGTGATATTTAGAAGAACCGGTAAATTCCACTCGTCCCTCTTTGCCGAGTTCTCTCAATATATCAATAAGGTCTCGATACCTGTATTTATCAAAAAGTTCCAGAAGCGCGCCGTTAATGTTAAAAGTGAGGCGGATTCTTTTATTCTTTTTTACGCCTTCAAGAATCGGTCGATAACTTTGAGCCACAATCGCTTCCATTATGTCCTCTTGCTGGCCCCACGGTTGGTAAAAATGTAAAAAGTTAGCCCAATACATAAAATGAATCAGCCGTTTGGCTGATGATGATATTTAATAGTTTTTTTAAACAACTCAACGTATTCGCGAGCTGATTTAGTCCACGAAAAATCGGCTTGCATGGCTCTCTTTTGAATATCGCGCCAGAATTCGGGATAGCGATACGTCTCAATGGCCCTTACCATCGTGCCGTAAAAAGCGCGATTATCAAACTTTTCAAAAACAAAACCGGTGCCGGTTTTGTTCGTTGGTTCATAATCCACGACGCTGTCCGCCAAACCGCCGGTCTTGCGGACAAGCGGCACCGTACCGTAGCGCATCGCCTCCATTTGCGTCAAACCGGATGGCTCAAAACGCGAAGGGATGATAGTTGCGTCAACGCCGGCATAAACCATATGGCCAAGAGCTTCGTCGTAGCTCAAATGAATGCCAACTTTTTGGGGATACTTTTTCGCAAGTTCTTGAAAAAAATTCATAAAGCGCCCTTCGCCCGAACCGACAACCACCAGCTGCATATCAAAATTTTCCAGCAGTGACTCGCCCGCGTCCATAAGCAAACCGAGTCCTTTTTGATCGGTTAATCTTGAAACAATGCCAAAAAGAGGAATAGTGTCGCTAACCGGTAAATTAAATTTCTGCTGGAGAACTGACTTGTTTTTCGGTTTTAAATCCAGTGTTTTTGTGTCGTAATGAAATTGAACATTTGGGTCGGTCTCGGGATTATAAATCTCGGTGTCGATGCCGTTTAAAATCCCGGAAAGTCTTGACCGTTTCTCGCTTAAAAGCTCATGCAATCCTTCGCCGTATTCCGGCGTGGTGATTTCCTTCGCGTAGGTTGGCGAAACGGTGTTAATGACATCGGCATACATAATGCCCCGTCTCATAAAATTAAGCTTCAAAAGCCGCGGGTCATTAAAAGCTGGGATCGCTTCCTTACCCGAATCATAATCCATCTCGGATACGAAATGATGATCAAACATTGCCTGAAAAGAAAGATTATGAATGGAGAAAACAATGGCCATCGGCGAAAGCTTCGGGTCGCCTTTGTAGATAGTATGGAAATAATTAGGGATAAGACCGCTTTGCCAATCAGCGGCAATAATCACATCCGGCCGCCAAGACGATACTCTTAAAAATTCAAGCACCGCCCTCGAAAGCAACGCCCATCTTATGGCGTCATCGGCATAACCGTAAACATTGGCCCGTTTCTCATAATATTCCATATTCTCAAGAAAGTACGCGATGGTTTCGCCCGAATCGCTGTCATACCTCAAAATATTGGAAACAAAAAGGCCGTGCGGGTCTTCTTCCTCAGAAGACGCAGGCCGCAAATCTTTAAATTCTGAACGCAAGGGATATTTTTCAAGATCAATCGCGGCATATTTGGGAATAAAAATACGGGCATCGTGGCCTAAATCCCGAAGAGCTTTGGGCAAAGAACGCATTACTTCGCCCAATCCGCCAACTTTAATAAAAGGCGCCGCCTCGGAGGCAACAAAAAGAAGCCGAAGCTTCGGTTCTCGCTTAAAAATATTAATCTGGGAAATGATATTGGCCATGAACATTATTAATTA
>MGJJ01000009.1:16605-19899 GCA_001794205.1 Candidatus Yanofskybacteria bacterium RIFCSPHIGHO2_01_FULL_44_22
ATTATAACCTATGTTTTTCTCTTATTTTTACAAAACCTGTTGATACAGTAATTTTCGGAACGAATTCTTTATTAAACACAAGTCGAGCTATTCGCAATTTTTCATATGAATACACGCCGCCAAGTCTTTCAAATACGGGCGTTAGTTTATCGGTTCTAAGCGCGCGAAATGCATCGTGAATTTTAGTGATTTCCTGCTCAAAATCGCGCGCGAGATGCGCAGTATCTTGTGCCGATAATTTATTGAGCGCATGGAGAGATTCCAAATGTTCTAAAATTGTTCCTTCGGTCCGACTACGCATTTTCGCAACATCAGCGATCGTCTTTCCCGAGCGAATAAGAGCGAGCGTGCGTTCCCAGTGTCGCTCACCCCGAGTATTTCTATGAGCCGGCGGCAAAACAGTAGATGCTTTCGGAATATTAACTCGGCTTCCTGGAATAATTTTTCCACCACATGAGTAAATAAACTGCTCATGCATTGCGACAATCTCATTCTCTGCCGTTCTGCTGAATGTATGTACTGCTTGCTCCGACTGCGCGCGAAACTTTGTATCCTTAGCTAATACTTCCGGGTGTACTTGAAATGCGCGCTCGTTCCAGCCGAGAAGATATAGGCCGGAAAGGCGCCTCACGCGCGAAAGCGCGACATAACCCTGCCCAAATTCAAAAACATCGCTTAAATCTATCACGGCCCCATCTAAGCTCATGCCTTGACTCTTGTGTACTGTGATTGCCCAAGCAAGACGAAGCGGTAATTGCGTAATTTGCGCGCGAATTTTACCATTCTCTTCCACTGTCCAATCCATTGGCTTAACTTCAATTGTTCTTTCGTTCCGCGTTTTTATGATTGGACTTCCATTGTTCTTATCAAAATCTTTGATGGTGCCGAGCGTGCCATTTACGAATCCTTCTTTCGGATTATTTTTCGTAAACATCACTGCTGCTCCAATTTTAAGACAAAGCGTCTCTGGCGAAAGACACCCTTTTTGAAGCGCGAAAGTGAGGGCATCCGGACCTTGTGAAGACATAGTAAATATCCGCGACTTGCCAGGAAGTTTGGCGAGTATCTCGTCATTAACGCGATCTACATCGGCATTATGCGAAAAGAGTTTCGGTATACTATTTGGCGCAGTATGATGTTCAATTTTTCTTGTTTCAATAAGGCGTAAGTGATCGTTTTCAAAGATATTGCTTCGGATTGCCGAGAGTAAGGCAAGAAAATCTTTATCGTCCTGTCGGTACTGTTCGGTGAGATAGCAGATGGTCGGGTTTGCTCGCTCCCATGCGGGAGAATCATAAGCAAAGCGACTTAAAGGCTCTTTAATGAGTGTAGCTGGCGCGTTGTTTTCCGTTTCTATTTTCATAACTGGCGGCAGCTGGAAAAAATCGCCGACTAAGATGATTTGGATGCCGCCAAATGGCTCGGAACTTTGTTTAATTTCGCGGCAAACCGCATCAATCATAGAAAGGGTCTCCGGAGGAAGCATAGATACTTCATCTATGATTAGAACTTTTGCGCGCCGGACGCGTTTTACAATATGCTTGCTCGACGCGATTTTACTAAGACCATATTTATCCAAGCTCGTTTTAATTCCTATGCCACTCCATGAGTGAATTGTCATTCCGCCTATGTGTGTTGCGGCAATACCGGTTGAGGCCGTGATTGCCGGCTCGATGCTTTTCGCGCGCAAGTATGCCACATATTCGTTGATTGTATGCGTCTTGCCAGATCCCGGTTCACCGGTCAAAAAAACGTTCGCGCCGGTTTTCAATATTGATAGCGCTTGAGATTGAGTCATGTAAGCTTTATATTACTTTTTTTCTAAATTTTTTCAATAACTCCGCGTTCTTGGCGAGCGAGCAAAAAATGGAGGGGTTCAAGGGGAGGAAATTTTTTGCCCGCGAGCGAATCCTCTCGTCTCAAAATTCAGAGCCTGCCCCGTACCGAGCTTGCTCTGGTTCGGGGTTCGTATCGTATTCTTTGGCTCCCGAATTAAAACCTTCACAAACCCCGAAGGAGAACAAGTTCCCTACGGGGCATGCTTTTGAGATTATTTTACCAAACCTGATACACAAATCCAAAAAGCGAAACCTGCGCTGACCCGCCGTTAACGAGCTCGCATTGATTTTTTCATAGTTGATTACTTTACAGTTCCGGAGGGGTATTTCCGCAAAATGGTTTAACTGCCTCAACAATTTGAGGCGCCAGCGAGATCATTTTTTGATGTAGCTCCTGAAAGCCGTGGTCAAACTCCGGATGGACATTTATCGCCCTCTGTTCTATGTACTCCCCTCGTTCATTATAGTCATATTCATAGTAATGATACTTGCCAAAAAGACCAGAAAACCTCCCCTGCTTTTTCAAAAGAGAGCGGCCGCCGGGACCGGTAATATATTCGTCATACGAATCTCCGTCTTGAATTTGCCCACTGTGTCCATAAAAAGACACAACGCACTTTCCGGTTAAAATATGGGATTGCGAATCGATCGACGGATCAGGCATGTCATCGCCGCTATCAAAATAATACGTTGAAACGAATCCTTTGTCTCCAATAGGGTCCGTGAACTCGTTCTTTTTGGCGTATTTATTCCTGTCCAACTCTATCCAATCTTTTTTCTCCTTGTCATATATTTCTTCCGCTGTTGTCGGCATGAAAAAATCTCCCACATGCTTAGAATCTATTGATGCCTTCTGATACTCTTCATTTCTTTCTCGCGTTACGACAAAACCCCGTACGACAATCTGCATATCCTCTCTTTCCCGCTCTTCAAAAACAATGCTTGTGGAGCAAGTGCCAAGATCAGTAACTCCGCCGGTATTTTTCCCATCCTTAATATACCCCTCCCAATAATGGGGGGTAACACTGCCATCACTGTTTTTCTCTCGTTTCCAAGCCGGCATTTTCGCCAATATGGCTTCGCACGCCTTAGGCATAAGCCCATCGCTCGAACCAAAGTAAGCGTCTTCTAATGATTTCGGATCTGATTGCGGCGATTCGTAAGCGCCTGGACGTGTCTCAACTTTTGCGCTCTTTTTATGGTTCTTTCTGGCATTAAGGGCGTCATTTCGCCTTTGCGCCATCTTACTGGAAGAAGGATTTTGTTCCACCCGCTCCAAGATAGCCATCAATTCGTCCATATGACCAGTGCCGTCGTATTCATTCTCCGAGAAGTTTTTCCTCGATTTTAGATTTGTTTCAGGCGCAGCATCATCATGGCCAGCCCCTTGGCTATTCCACGACTGTATAGTAAAGGAATACGCCATCATCACGCTTGTTCCTTCGTGGATATTCGG
>MGJJ01000010.1 GCA_001794205.1 Candidatus Yanofskybacteria bacterium RIFCSPHIGHO2_01_FULL_44_22
AACACCTTGCTTTTTTTTACAACAAATTCATATCCGCCGTCTATTTCCGGTTTTAAGGCGGTTCCAATAATTTTGGCAATTTTATCGGCGGTTTCGGGTAGAAATGGCGACAACAGAAATGCGATATTGTGAAGCATAAGCATCAGGTCGGTCATTATCATTAAAAACTCTTTTTCATCGCGCTTTATCGCCGCCCACGGTTTTTTGTCGTCAATATAAACATTCGCAAAACTAATCAACTCCCAAACATTTGCCAACGCCTCGTGCAAGCGGAATGATTCTATGTTTTGTTTGTACCGGACGACAATATCGGATATTTTTTGCGCGATGCCGGGCTCAATCAGTTTTTCATCGTAAATTAGTTTGCCGTCCAGATTATTTTCTATCAGCGTTGCCACTCTTTGGACTAAATTGCCCAAACCGTTGGCCAAATCGCCGTTGTATCTCTCTTTCAGTTTTTCTTCTGAAAAATCACCGTCCTCATCGGAGGGAATCTCACGGAGCAGATAATATCTGACCACCTCGCTGCCGTATTTTTCAACCATTTTGAACGGGTCAACGACATTGCCGATTGTTTTGGACATTTTTTCTCCGTCAGCGGTAATGAACCCGTGCACATATATTGATTTTGGCAAAGGCAGACTGGCCGATAAAAGCATCGCCGGCCAGACAATGGCGTGAAAACGAAGTATATCCTTGCCAACCAAATGAATATCAGCCGGCCAAAATTTCTTAAAGAGAGCTTGACTATTATCGTCAGCATAACCGATAGCGGAAATATAGTTTGAAAGCGCATCAGCCCAGACATACATGGTTTGGGTGGCATCATCCGGAACCGGTACTCCCCACCTTATTCCGCCGGTTGGCGGATTGAACGGTCTTGAAAAACTTATATCTTCGGCGTCATCAAGCAGATTCAAAACCTCGCTTTTTCTTGAAGCGGGCAGGATTTGCAGTTCGTCGCTTTCAATTATTTTCTTGAGCCGTTTTTTGTAGGAAATTAACTTAAAAAACCAATTTTCCTCTTCTATTTTTTCCGGTTTTGTTTTGTGCAATGGGCAGACACCGTCCTTGAGGTCGCTCTTTTTCATGAAGGCCTCATGGCCGATGCAATACAGGCCCTCATAGTTCTTTTTGTAAAGGTCTCCCCTCTCGGCGAGTTCTCGCCATAATTTCTGAGCAGACGGCCAATGTCTTTTTTGGTCGCTTGTTCTGATAAAGTCGTCGTTGGAAATATTAAGAACTTTGGCGAGGGAAAGAAATTTCTCGGAAATTTGGTTGGTAAATTCTTCGGGTGACAAATTAGCCGCCGCGGACGCTTTGGCTATTTTGGTTCCGTGTTCATCCGTGCCGGTCAAAAACCAAGTGTCATTTCCGACAAGGCGATGATGTCTCGCTAAGACATCGGCCTGTATCAATTCCAAAGCATATCCGATGTGCGGCGGAGCGTTCACATAAGCAATGCTGGTTGTGATGTAAAATTTTGTCATTTACTACTAATTACGAATAATTACATACGAATTAAATTTAATTAGTATATTGGTAAAAATTAGTAATTCGTAGGAGCGATAACGACGACGAATTCGCCCAAAACATTGTCTTGGCTTAATTTGGCGGACACTTCGTCAACGGTTCCCCGGTAAATCGTTTCAAACTGCTTGGTCAGTTCCCGCGCGACCATTATTTTGCGTTCTCCAACAGTAGAATTTTTTTTCAATTCTTCAAGTGTTTTAAAAATTCTATACTTTGATTCGTAAAATACAATAGTTTTTTCAATTCCTCCGATATTTTTGAAAAATGTCTGACGGCCTTTTTTGTGGGGCGGGAAACCGAGATAGACAAATTGGTCGGACGGAAAACCGCTGATGCTCAAAGCGGCAACAGCCGCATTTGGGCCCGGAATAGGAACTATTTTTAGGTCAGGCAGGGCCTCAAGCGCCTTCATTATTAAAAAATTGCCCGGGTCGTTAATGCCCGGCGTCCCGGCATCCGATACCAAGGCCAAGGTTTTTCCCTCTTTTAACAAGCTGATTATCCTGTTAATTTTTTGAAGAGCACTATGTTGGTGATAACTTATGACACCTTTTTTAATATTGTACCGCTCAAGCAAAGTGCGGGTGATTCTCGTATCTTCCGCCAAAATTAAATCAGCATTGCTCAAAGCGCTGATTGCCCGCAGAGTAATATCTTCAAGGTTTCCGATAGGAGTGGCGACGATGTATAACAAAAGAAATTATCAATTTACAATTTACAATTTTCAATAAATTTACAATGTCCAATTTAAAATTGACACACTGAAAATTGATAATTCAATGAAAACTGAAAATTGATAATTGTAAATTAGAATGTAGTGCGTCTTGATTCCTTGTGTTTGGCAAGGTCGTCCAGCATTTCCACTATTATGGTAGCTATCGGCACGGCTAAAATCATACCTACGATTCCGGCCAGCTGGGAACCGACTAAAAGAGCGATGATTACCACCACCGGATTAAGGCCGATGGTTTTGCCGAAGACCAAAGGAACCAAAATGTGATTTTCCAATTGCTGGACTATCACATAAAACAAAATTACCCACAGACCCAAAGACGGAGATTGCATAAAAGCGAAAAATACCGCCGGTATTGCCGCTATCACCGGCCCTATAATCGGCACCACCTCAAGCAGCATTGCCAAAATACCCAGCACAAGGGCAAATTTGATTCCCATCAAGGCCAAACCGACATAAACCATCAGGCCTATGAGCAGGGCCAGCAATAATTGCCCCTGCAACCATTGGCCAACCTTGGCTTCCGACCTTTTCCAAAGGTCGACTATATAGTTTTCGTATTTTTCAGGCACAACCGAGCCGAGAAAACCTTCTACGCCTTTTCGCGTCACCGACAAATAGAAAGAAATTATCAATATGGCGATAAACGACATAACGCCGCCGAAAATACTGATAACCATGCCGACGATGGATTGGGCGGCTTGCTGAAGGTACGAGGAAAGACCGTCCAGCATATTCTGTAATTCGCTTACGAAATCAAGAAATTTGGGCGAAGAGCTTTGCGCCTCTTCCAGAGCGGTTGACGCTTTTTCCAAAAGCTGGGGCAGAGCCACGGACAATTGGCTGATATCTTCGGAAACAAACGGAATAACGAGAGAAAACACGAGAACGATTAAACCCAGGACGGACAAATAAAGCAAAAGCACTCCCAAAAGGCGGGGAAATTTTTTGGAATCCAACCAATTGGCAAACGGCGATATGGCCGAAGCGACGATTATGGCGAAAAAGACAATAATAATGACGTCTTTTAATAAATAGAGAAAAACGAAAAACAGAACCAGCAAAATGGCTTTCAAAATACTTGCTGCGGAAATTTCAACATGAATGTGCTCGGGCATAAATTAGTACTTAGGACTTAGCGCTTAGGGATTCACTTCTAAATCTTCAAAATTTCCTTGAACGGTTCGGAATCTTTGAACGGGCCGATAATGGCCAGGTTTAATTGTTCATTCTTAATGACATCGCGGGCAACTGTGCTTATGTCGTCAAGTGTAACCGCGTTTATTTTAGCAAGTTTTTCTTCAATTGTCAAAACCTTATTTTCAAAAAGAACCGGTCCGGCATAAGCGTTGGCGACATTGTCGGAGTGTTCAAGAAACAGAGCCATTCCGCCGTTGACGTGGTCTTTGGCCCGCTGGAGCTCTTTTTCGGTTACTCCCCCGTCTCGCGCCTTGGCTAATTCTTCAAGGACGACTTTTATGGCCTCCATCGTTCTGTTTTTATCCACGCCGCCTCTGACCATGAAAAACCCGGTGTCGGTATAATCTTCGTTCTCGCTGCCGATATAATAAGCCAGTCCGCGCTTTACCCTCACTTCCTGGAACAGCCTCGAACTCATGCCGCCGCCGAGAATGGTACTCAATACGCTTAACGGATATTTTCTGTCGTCAAACATATTGTAAGACCGGACTCCGAGATTGAAATGCGCCTGGTCGGTTTCTTTCCAGTGGATTAACGCCGCCGGCCCGGATTGTTTTTCCGCGACGGGGAGTTTTTCGACTTTTATCCCGTTTCTCACGCCTTTGAAATATTCGGCGGTTTTCTCTTTCACTTCTTCGGGGTTGATATTTCCCGCTACGGCGACCACCGTATCCCCGGCCACATAGTGCGAATTAAAATATTTTACAAAATCATCTCGTTCCAGTTTTTGGATGATTTCTTTTTCCCCGGCGATATCCCAACCGGCCGGCTGGTCGCCGTAAAGCAATTGTTCAAACAAATCTGAAACATAGCGGCTTGGCGTATCGCGATACATGTTAATTTCTTCAGCAATAACTCCTTTTTCAATGGCGATTTCTTTGGCGTCTAATTTTGAATTGAGAAAAATATCAAAAATAACGTCCAATACCGTGTCTAATTTGTCGGAGCTTGCCTTGGCGTAATATCCCGTGTATTCCTTGCTGGTGAAGGCATTGTATTCGGCGCCGAGCGTGTCCAACTCACGCGAAATGTCCAGCGCGCCAGGCCGTTTATCAGTGCCCTTGAACATCATGTGTTCCAAAAAATGAGAGATGCCGTTGATGTCTTTAGTTTCGTATTTAGAGCCGGTGCCGACCAAAACTAAAACCGTGACGGTTCGCGTTCCCTCCATCGGAATGGTAATAAGCCGCAATCCCGAATCAAATGTGTGCAGTTGGTGATAAAAGTAATTCATATTTTTTAATCTTAAGTGATTTTTTATGTTTTTTCAAATAGGGGATGCGGCCCTGTCTATAAAGTAAAAATTAAAACCCCCGAGGCTCGCATCGCGAGACCGCCGGGGGCACAAGGATTGGGCAACACGCCCGGTGGTCCTGTCCTGGGCCAAACAAGTGCTTGTTTGGCTTCGGTCACGGGGCCCTCCTCTGCGACTTATAATATTCTAACTTTTTATATTTAGCAAGGCATTGAAATTAAGTTAAAGTTGCCTTATGCTTTGAAGCATTAAGTCACTGAAAGAAAGGAGGCGGCACCTTGAAAACCGAGATAGCGGTTTTGGCTGTTGTTTTTGCCATTCTGCCGGCTCTTTTTTTGAGTGGAGCCGAAGAAACCAAAGTTGGTTTTGAGATATTGAACGATGATGCGCCGATAGAGCAAGGTGATACTCTGATATTCAAGCTTTCGGATGCGTCAAGCGCAAAGAAATCCAGCGTCTTCATTTTCGGCAAACATTATTATTTCAATGAAAAGGGAGTGGCCTTTATCGGTGCGAGTATCGTCCAACCCTCCGGGGAATATACGGCTGTTCTGCTTGATTTAACGAGTGAATCTGAATCATGGTGGTTTCAATTTTTTTGCCGGTGCTGCAATTGCCGGAAACTTGAAGTTTTACCCGGACAATTTAAGAACCGGCCGGCTGCCAATAAATTTAATCCGACGGAAAAACAAAAAGACCGAAGAATTCGCGAGGGAGAAATGTTCCAGGCGGTCTATGCTTCGGTTTCTTCCGCCGAAAATCTTATTTCCGGAAAATTTGTTTCGCCTCTGTCGAACAAGAATATCGGTTCTTTGGCGATAACCGACCCGTTTGGAATCTGGAGGATTTATTCCCGCGCAAAAAATGACCAAGAACAGCATCGCGGCGTTGATTTAAGAACCGGTAAAAATGTGCCGGTGGTTTCTATAAATTCCGGGGTGGTGATAATGGCGGAGAATGATTTTTTGCGGGAAGGCAATGTGATAGTCGTCTATCACGGTTTGGGAATTTTTTCCCTGTATGCTCATCTTTCGGAAATCAAGACGGCAAAAGGGGAAAAGGTTGCCGCCGGGCAGGTTATAGGCTTGTCCGGCGCTACCGGAAACGAAACTATTACCGGCCCGCACCTTCACTTCGCGGTCAAAATCTATGATGCGGTCGTCAACCCGCTCAAGTTCATTGAAACCGCGAATAAGTATTTGGAATGAAAAGCCCCGACGTGTTCGGGGTTTTGTTTTTTTGTTATAATCATGCCGTTTGCAAGGGAAAGGGAAAACCATTTCGTTAGCAGGCAAGACCTGTTAGGGGCTGTTAAATCCTTTGTTTATCCTGGCCTGCGAGAACTTATTCAAAAAGTGGCGCACCCTCCGCCAGTTGATTGTGTAAGTAGCTGATACTTTGCCGAGAAAATTCAAATAAAAGTAAGCGAGGGAGCGGAGTGGCCGTCTTCGGGACTAATCGAGCGAGTTATTTCTTGTTGTGGAAGCGTTGATGCACTTCTTTGAGCTGCTTATCGGTGACATGAGTATATATCTGGGTGGTGGTGACGGAAGAGTGGCCGAGAAGCGCCTGCACCGAGCGGATATCAGCGCCGTTGCGGAGAAGGTCGGTGGCATACGAATGCCTTAAACTGTGCGGGCTAACATTTTTTCCCACGATGCCGGCCTTAATGGCATATTTTTTGATGATTCTTTGGATACTGCGGGGCGTGAGGCGCAAATCGGCAGTTTTGGCCAAAGCGTTTTTTCCTCGCGGAATTCTGATGAACATGGCTTCGTCCGCATCCGCCCTCTTTTTTAGATATTCGGACAGGTCTTTTTTGGTTTGGTCCGACAAAAACACAAGCCGTATCTTGCTCCCCTTGCCTCGGATTGATATCTCTCCCCCGCCGACATCCACTTTTTCTCTGTCCAACGAGCAAAGTTCCGAAACGCGCATCCCTGTGCAAAACAAGGTGCTGATAATGGCCTTGTCCCGCAAAGCGTCAAGTCCGCTTTCACCTTCCGCCGCTTTCATCAATCGCCCAAGTTCATTCGCCTCAAGAAAAACAACCTCTCTGTCTTCTTGTTTTCCCAATTCCACTTTTTCCGCCGGTACCGAACGCACTCCCCTTTTGGCAAGATATTTTAAAAAATTTCTCAAAGCGATGATGTGATAATTTTGGGTGATTTTTTTGAGGGGCGCGCCATGCCCATCTTTAAATCGGTTCAGATACAGCCGGTATTGTCGGATTGAATCTTCCGTTATGTCTCCGGCGTCAGCAGGTTTGGCAAAACCCAAAAATCGGTCAAGATATCGGCCGTAATTTTCAAGCGTCTTTGGCGAGCGGTTCTTTTCTATTTCCAGATGTTCAAGGTATTGGATTTTGAGAGATTTAATATTTTCCATAATAGCGACTCCAATTACGAATTCATCCGAATTTGCGAATAATAGTTAGATACACTTGCGAATAGCGCGCGCTAATAATATATTCGCGTCATTCGAGCTCATTCGTATATTGGCATCGGTTATATTTATATTATACGACATTGACTCGAAATATACGCTATTGACATTGCAAAAATAAAATTTTATCATCATCGCAACATTCGTCCCCTGACAAAAAGGAGAAGGAAATGAAGGGCCAAACCAAAAGGTTAATTTGCATTGTTGTTGTTAATATTATGCTCGGTGTTTTATGTACCGTGGAAGTAATAGGAGCTCATCATCGTAACCATACCGCAAACCTCAAACAATATTTAAACATCGGACTCCCGCAAGGCCGTCAAGTGACTGACGGCTTTTTTCACAAAAGCCAAGAAGACAAAATGGACATATTCGCCGTTTATTTAAAGATAGTTTTTCTTGGATTGTTTCTCGGATTGGCGGCCATACTCGTTACGGGTGCCGTCAAAATGCAGCTTGTGCTTTACCGTATTTTGTCGCTTATTGAATATTGCGAATTAGGCCTGTTTTATGTGATTAGGGCGGGTCCGGAAGGAGCGTCTCGAATGATATATGAGAAACTGAATGAAAAATCAATTCTGCTTGGATATCGGAACGAACAGCTGAAGCAACAAATGAGAACCGTGGGAATAAACGAAGAAGCCGATGATTACGGATATGAAAAACGCACATTTAAATTTTGCATAAAAGATTTTCCTGAAGCAAAATCGCAAGAAATAATCAGGATAGAATTTATTGATTTTAAATTCGCCGATTTGAGAAAAAAGATGGAAAAGATACGACAGGCGTTTACCGTTAAAGAGCAGTTGAAAAAGGAACTCATCCGGCATTTCAAGATGGTCGTCCGCTTTGATAAAATTTGACTTTTTTCTTGGTTTGTGATATAATTAAAGGATGTAGTGAAAGGGGGCAGAATGCCTATTCCAGGATTGATAATGGTCGGAATGTTGCTTGGCGGCGTGGTCGCCGTCGTGGAAGGGATTGCCAGCGCGTGGTACAATCCCCAAGGAATCAAATCGAAAATTTTGATCATCGGCGGCATTTTCGTAATGCTGGTTGCCACCAACATGATCAAAAAAGCCGTGCTTGGAAATTAAGCTAAGCATGGCAACTCTAGGGGGAGGTGAAAACCTCCTCTTTTCTTTTTTTCTTGCAAGTTTTTTGGTTTTATGTTAAATTGTTCTTAATGGCTTATGCCATTTTACTTCATGTTAACTCCCCAGCAAAAATCAAAAGTTATAGAAAAAGTGAGAATTCACGATAAAGACACCGGTTCCGCCGAAGCGCAGATTGCTTTGTTTTCCGAAGAAATAGAACGGCTTTCAAAACATCTCAAAAAGCACAAAAAGGACAACAGCTCTCGTCTCGGCCTTTTAAAAATGGTCGCCAAGAGAAAAAGATTATTAGACTATTTGAAAAGAGAAGACCCCAAAAGGCACAGCTCTATAATTAAGAAATTGGGACTTGATTAAATGAATCCCGAACGAAGTAGCCCTAACGGGTTAAACGAACGGGATATCAATAAATAACAACAGTAGTTCTGTAAGTATAACTTATGGTTATAACTGTGCAACAGCTACTTCGTTCGGGATGAATAAACTTACCGTTCCTCAAAGAAAAACCCACCGCGTCGGAGTGTTCGTGGATGTTCAGAACATGTATCACTCCGCCAAGAATCTGTATAAAGCTCGTGTGAATTTCCGGGAGCTTTTGAAGTTGGCGACCGCCGGAAGACAGCTTGTAAGGGCCGTGGCTTATGTTGTAAAATCAGATACGGATGAAGAAAAAGCGTTTTTTGACGCTCTGGAAAAGGCAGGTTTTGAATTAAAAATAAAGGACTTGCAGATATTTCCCGGCGGAATGAAAAAAGGCGACTGGGATGTCGGTTTGGCGGTGGATGCAATCAGTTTGTCCAAACTGCTTGATGTGGTGGTGATTATTTCCGGCGACGGAGATTTCGAGCCTCTGGTGGAATATCTTAAATTCAGCGGGCTGATAGCGGAGACGATGGGATTTAAGCGGAGCACCAGCGCGCGGTTGATTGAGGTGGCCAACAATTTCATTGACTTGGAAAATGCGGAAGCGAAAATTCTGTTGAAAAGGGGCGGAGTGGAATAAGTCCAAAGCCTGCCCCGTTGCAAGCCGAAGGCTTTGCTTCGGGGTCGAAAGTTGAAAGGGTAAAATTAAATAGCAACCAGACGGAGCGGGATGAGAAACCTAAAGGAGCTGGGGCTTTGCCCAGCACTTTCTAAAAAATCGCAGAAAGTGCCGGGCAGAATCTTAGTTGCTCTCTCCTCCCCTGTTTGCCATTCAAAAGATGGGTATAAAAACTTACCGCGACGAATTCGGCGGAAAGCCGCTTTTCGTGGAAATAGGCCGTTTGGCCGGACAAGCCAACGGCTCCTGCCGTATCCAATACGGCGATACTACCGTGTTGGTGACGGCAACCATGTCTGCTCATCCCAAAAACGCGGACTATTTCCCTCTTTCCGTGGAGTACGAAGAAAAATATTATGCCGCCGGCAAGATTAAGGGTTCAAAATGGATAAAAAGAGAAACCAGACCTTCGGATGAAGCTATTTTAAGCGGCCGCTTAATTGACCGCTCGCTTCGGCCGAGATTTGACCAACGGATAAGAAATGAAGTTCAAGTTGTGGCAACGGTGCTTTCTTTTGACGGCGTCAACGACCCCGACATGCCCGCTCTTTTGGGCGCTTCTTTGGCGCTTATGATTTCCGATATTCCATTTAGCGGTCCGGTGGCCGGAACAAGAGTCGGCCGGGTGGACGGAAAACTTATTTTTAATCCGACTTACCAGGAAAGGCAAGCCGGCGATTTTGACGTTGTCGTAGCCGGAACGGAAAACAAAATTAACATGATTGAGGCCGGCGCGCGGGTGATTCCGGAAAAAGACATCGCCGAAGCCGTTGAAAAAGGATTTAACGAATCGCGGCAATTAATTAAATTGCAGAAAAAAATAGCCGAAGACTTCCCAACCGCCAAACAGGATTTAGCGATATCCAACCATGACGAAACTCTCGTTAAAATGGTGCGCGACTTCGTATCCCCCAAGCTGGAAAAAGTTCTCTACACTCCCCGCAAACAGGAATATGTTGAGGGGTTGCATAAAACCAGCGATGAACTGGTTGAATATCTTCGCTCTCAATACACCGGCAACCCGGAATTGGATAAAAAAATCAGCGAAGCGCTGGTTATTTTTGAGAAGGAAATCGACAGGATTGTCCATAAAAACATTTTAGAATCGGAAAAACGCCCCGACGGCAGAAAAATTGACGAATTGAGAGAATTAAGCGCCGAAATCGGCGTACTCCCCCATTCGCATGGCACCGGTCTTTTCAACCGCGGCACCACCCAGGCCCTGTCGGTTCTGACTTTGGCGTCGCCGGGAATGGAACAATGGATTGAAACGATGGAGATAGACCTTACCAAAAAAAGATTCATGCATCATTATGTTTTTCCGCCGTTCAGCGTCGGTGAAGTCGGTCGGCTGGGCAATACCGGTCGAAGAGAAATAGGTCACGGCGCTCTTGCCGAAAGGGCCCTTTTGCCGCTCATCCCTTCCAAAGATGATTTTCCTTATACGATTAGGGTCGTTTCTGAAATTTTGTCTTCCAACGGTTCGTCTTCAATGGCTTCCGTCTGCGGCGCGACTTTAGCGATGATGGACGGCGGAGTACCCATCAAAGCTTCGGCGGCCGGCATTGCCATGGGACTGATGTTTGACTCTTCGACGGATTCGGCAGGTTCGGGAAGCTCACCGCAAGCAAGCTCAGGGCAAGTTCCAAAATATAAAATTCTCACCGATATCCAGGGGCCGGAGGACCACCATGGTGATATGGATTTGAAAGTCGCCGGAACAAAGGACGGTGTGACGGCAATGCAGATGGACGTAAAAATCGAGGGAATCAATGCGGAAATTCTGGAAAAAGCTCTTGCCCAGGCCAAAAAGGCCCGCCTTGAAATTCTTGATGTCTTGGCCGGCGCCATTAAAGAGCCGAGAAAAGAACTGTCGGTTTACGCGCCCAAGATTAAAACCATAAAAATTAATCCCGATAAAATCGGGGCGGTTATCGGGCCGCAGGGCAAAGTTATCAATGACATCATCGACAAGACCGGAGCGGCAATCGACATAGACGACGACGGTTCGGTGTTTATCACTTCGGATACGCAGGAAGGAATGGAGAAGGCCATAAAAATGATTGAAAATATCACTTATGAAGCCAAGGTCGGCGACGAATTTGACGGGACGGTTGTCGCAATTAAGGACTTTGGCGCCTTCGTGGAAATATTGCCCGGCAAAGACGGCATGGTCCACATATCGGAGATGAGTCCCGAACGAAGCCGCGAGGGCTCGCAGCGTGCCTCTGCTTCGTACGGGATGAGTAATCAGCGGGTAAACAAAGTGACGGATGTTCTCAAAATGGGCCAGAAAGTCCATGTCTGGGTTAAGGGCGTGGACGATAGCGGCAGAATCTCGCTGACAATGAAACCGCGAAGATAATATATTACTTTTTAAATTTTGTAAAGTTTCTATAGTTCAAACCGACAAGGCCTATTAATAAAAATTTAAACACCGTTAAATAAAAAATTATTCGCACTGTGCATATTTAAATCGGGCGAATGTGTTAGGATTGGAGGGAAGATTATAAGTAGGTGATTATAATTAAACTCTAATCAAGTTTATGGCCGATAGGCTGTTGACTATGGTTTTTGCCATTGTCCGCAGACCTTTGCCATAAACATCTCAAAAAATGTCCGACGACCAGGGGACCAAATCAACAACCATTGATAATTTAATTGATGAATTAACCAAACAAAAAACCCCCCAACCGGCGCCTTTTTCTCCAAAACCGGTTATGCCCCCGCCTTTTGTTCCCAGGCCGGCTCCACAGCCGGCTCCGGCAATTCCTTCAACGGGCGCAACACCAATTCCTCCCGCTTCTCCTGTCAAAGAATATCAATCTTCAATCAGAACGATGGGAGAAGACCTTTCTTCATTAAAAACCGGCCAAAAACCGAGCGGAGTGAGCGTTCCCAGAACCGTCGAACCGCCGAAACCGGCATTGCCGGAAAAACCAGTTTTGCCAAAGCCGCCGGTGGCGCCTTCGGTTCAATTTCCCCAAGTAAAATTGGGAGAAGCGCAAAAAACAGGCCCGCTGCCGGGACAAAAACCGCAGCTGCCAAAACCATCGATACCCGCGCCCTCTCCGGAAGCTCCCAAAATTTCAATTCCCACGGCGGGCGCAAAATTTATCGGCGGCAACTTGTTGTATTTAGGCATTATGGTTGTGGTTCTCCTGGCCGGCGCGGCTTATTGGTATTTCGTAATCAGAACGCCCTCTCTTCCCGAAGCGGTTGTTACACCAACCCCCATAGTTACCGCTCCGCCGGAAATTACCTTAAACCAACTAATGGGGAGTGCTACGCCGGTTCTGATTGATTTGTCGGTTAGTATTGATTCGCTCGCCGATTTTAACAACGGTTTTAAAACACAGACACTTCTTGGCGGCGAATTGAAAGGCATTGATTTACAAACAGGCCCGGATTTGCAAATGGCCAAATCAATAACGAATTTTCTTGATAAGTTTCTCATTGCTTATCCGGCCGGATTAAAAGAGAATTCCGGCAAAGAATTTTCCGCATTCATGTACGGACAAAAGGAAAACTTTACGGCAAAAGGCGAGCTTGATATTGCGGCCGTTAATGTTAAAAAGCTTATTTTGGTGTCGGAAATTGATGATTTGAGCCTTGCCGCAAGCATTGCCAAGGAGTGGGAACCTTCAATGGCCGAAGACCTTATGGAGTTATTCAATCTGGATGTTAAAAAATCATCCGGCGCGAGTTTTACGGATAATATGTATCGCGGAATTGACATAAAATTCATGAATTTTCCATACCCCGACAAAAGCATTGACTATACCGTATTCACCGCCTCAAACGGCAAAGCTTATTTTGTGATTACCGGTTCAAGAGAAGCAATGTATGAGGCGACAGATAAACTTAAATAAAAAGTTAAAAAGTGACAAGGTGTTTATAACTTTAGAATTATTTTGTCACCATCTTTTTATCCCGCTTCCGTTAAGAAGACAAGTTTCTTAAAAATTGTTATTTAAAGCCATTTTTCTGTGGTGACATTGGTGACGCAATGGTGATGTCACCTCTGTGTCACTAAGTGACACTTATCCACAATTTTTGTTGACTCGTGTCACCACGGTGCTATGATGGAGTCAGTTCCTTTTATGCTGGCGGTTTGAGGTATTATTGGACTGTTGGCAAATTCAGTAGCCAGATCTCCCACGAAATAACTTCTTAAATTTTTGAGCAGTTATCTCGTGGGAGACCTAAGAGGCGCAGAGCTCACACATCACATTCGTGTTCAAAGGGGCAATCTGCGCCTTTTGCTTTTTTATTTGCATCATGATATGTTTTGGAAGATATTAAAATAATGATTTTACTTATTGAAATTGCCGATTCCTGCGCCAACGGCTTTTGCTGGCATAATCGGAATTGTTGGAATTTATGTCGGTTATATAATAATCAAAATAATAATTAAATAAACAAATAAAGATGACACCAGACGAATTACAAAAACTCTACGAGAGTTTGGAAGCTGAAGAAAAGACTCTCAAGGAACAGCTTAACCGGATAGCCAACAAAAACCCGGCCGTAAAAGGCGATTATCAAATTCGTGTGCCTAATTATGGCGATGAAGACGATGAAAACACGCAAGAAGTCGTTGATTTAGACAGGAATTTGGCATTGGAAAGAGAATTTGAAGACAAATTGAGAGAAATAGAGAAAACGAAAGAAAAAATTAAGAATGGAACCTACGGAAAATGCGAGAATTGCTCGGTTGAAATCAACGAATCTCGATTGAAAGTAAGGCCGGCTTCTACTTTGTGCGTAAAGTGTGCCGAATCGGCACAGCTTGCTTAGTTCTTGGTCTTTTTAGTTTAACACCGTTGCGGAGGGAAACGGACGGGGTTTTGTCCACCAGAATCTTTTCTTCCGCCATAAACGGTATTAACGCCCAACTCATTGAAGTGGAGGTTGATTCCAACCCCGGGCTTCACGCTTTTAACATCGTCGGATTGCCCGACAAGGCAGTAGAAGAATCAAAAGACAGAATCGCTTCGGCGATAAAAAACAGCGGCTTAACGCCGCCGAACTCAAAACACAGGAAAATCATAATAAATCTTGCCCCAGCTGACCTTAAAAAAGAAGGGCCTTCTTACGACTTGCCCATTGCGGTCGGCTATCTTCTTGAAACCGGACAAATAAAGTTTGACTCGTCAAAAACAATGTTTATCGGAGAATTGTCTCTGAACGGGTCCCTAAAATGCACCAGTGGCGTTCTGGCGACGGCTATTTTAGCTCAAAATTTAGGTTTTAAAGAATTAATTGTCCCCTCTTCCAACAAAAAAGAAGCCTTAGTTGTTAGCGGACTTATTATTGTTGGAGCAAAAAATATCAGCGAAGTTGTCGGTCATATAGACGGCACAATGCCTCTTTTAGCTGAAAATTCGGCTAACATTTTTGCAGAAAATGACAACGAAAACATTGAGACGGATTCCTTATTTGCCATAAAAGGCCAGGAAATCGCCAAAAGAGCTTTGGTTGTTGCCGCCGCCGGCGCTCATAATGTCTTAATGTCCGGTCCGCCCGGTTCCGGTAAAACTCTTTTAGCCAAAGCTCTTGCGGAATTGATGCCCAAAATGTCGCTTGACGAAGCCATAGAGGTGGCTAAAATCTATAGCTCCGTCGGTTTATTAAAGGATTCTTCGCTCTCTTTCAAAAGGCCGTTCAGAAATCCCCACCACACCACTTCCGCGCCGGCCATGGTCGGAGGCGGGACATGGCCTAAGCCGGGAGAGATAAGTTTGGCCCATCGGGGCGTCTTATTTCTGGACGAATTACCGGAATTTCCAAGGAATGTGCTGGAAAGTCTTCGTCAACCGCTTGAGGACGGCGTAATTTCAGTTGTCCGGACTTCAAATTCCGTTGTTTTGCCTGCAAAATTTACCTTGGTGGCGGCCATGAATCCCTGTCCTTGCGGCAACTATGGCAGTGAGAAAAACACTTGTATTTGCTCCCCATTCAATGTTTTAAGGTATAGAAAGCGAATTTCCGGCCCCCTGCTTGATAGAATGGATATCTATATGAATGTTCCGCGCGAAACAATTTCCGATGAGGAGGCCGCCAAAAACACGGCCAAAACAGCGGTTTTAACTGCAAAAATGGCGAAAATAAAAGAATCCATTAAAAAAGCAAGGGAAACCCAAAAAGAGCGGTTTAAAAACTTAGGATTATTTAGCAATTCGGAAATTAACCATAAAAACATCACCCAATATTGTGTTTTAGACAAAGAAGCCGAGCATTTCCTGATTCAGGCGGCGAATAACAAGAATCTCTCATTGCGGGCCTATCATAAAATTAAAAAAGTGGCCCGAACTATAGCTGATTTGGAGGGCGAAAAAATTATAAAACAAAACCATATAGCCGAAGCGTTAAGATTCAGGATGGATAGCGATGCATTGAGAGAATTGGGGTGAACATTTCAAATTTGTCCCCCTTTATTTTAAATTGATTTTTTTTGCAGAAAAAGTAAACTGGTCGCAGTTCTCTCAATTGCCTGTATTTCAATAAAATAAAGGAGCGGCCATGAATCTTGGTTGGAA
>MGJJ01000011.1 GCA_001794205.1 Candidatus Yanofskybacteria bacterium RIFCSPHIGHO2_01_FULL_44_22
TGATGGATGCTGGCATTACTTAGTTTGCAGTGATATTTCAGCGGGGGATTATTTGCGCGTTGAATTTGAGAAAAGGAACAGCATCAAACTCTCAACTTAACTCTTTTTGAAATTCTTGAGAAAATCTTAAACAAGCTTTCTTTTAGTTGATTTTGTTATTTATTGGTTTGTTTGCCAAAACTATCATATGATAAAATTAGCAGACAAGGAAATACAAAATGTCCTCTGTGGAGGCTTTTAAAAAGGTAACTTTAAAAGCAAAAACTTATCTGTTCATGTTGATAAAACATTGACTTAATGTTAGTATTTGTAAAAATGAATTTTTACAAAGAGGAAAGAGGTGAAAAGTGGAACAATTTTTTAGAAGTCATATATTACCAGGAGTTATGCTTCAGGCGGCCGGTTTTAGAACATTAGACGATGGGAGTAGCAAATTTGAAGCCGATTATGCCGAAAAATTTCTTCAGGAAAACCCGAAGGTTCAAAAACATTTAAAACTTTGTGCTCATTGTAAAGACCAAGTGCAATCAGCTGTTGATAATAAAGAATACATTCAAACACGAACTGTTGACGACTCGATTGACACGGAAATTTACGAAAAACATAAAGGCAAGTTTGTAAAAAAAATGTTAGCCAAAAAACACTCCAAAACTCAAGATTGAACTTGAGTTTTTAATTTACTGGAGAGTTCCAGCGATTACACTTCAATCAACACGGGAAGCACCATGGGGCGGCGTTCGGTTTTTTGGAACAAGAACAATCCGATTTGGTTTCTGACGGCGTCTTTCAAATAAGCTAAATTCGGCTGGGGCATGGCCTTGTTTTCCACTATGAATTTGATTCTTTTGCGGACATGCATTAAGAGCTCTTTGTTTTCTTTCAGATAAATAAATCCGCGGGAAATGATGTCCGGACTGCCTCTGACTTTGCCGGTTCTCGAATCAATGAGAACGACAATAACGAACATTCCGTCTTCGGCGAGTATCTGTCTGTCCCGCAAAACGACATTGCCGACGTCACCTATCCCCAAGCCGTCCACGAAGACATAATCGAACGGCGCCCGTTCCGAATCGAACCACCATTTATCCTTTTCAAAATGAGTGATTGTTCCATTGTCGGCGATAATTATGCTTTCTTCCGGCCAACCTTCTTCTTGGGCGATTCTCCCGTGGCTGACCATCATTGAGTATTGGCCGTGAACCGGCATAAAAAATTTCGGCTTGATGAGATTGAGCATGTCCCGCAGGTCTTCCTTGTTGGCGTGTCCGCTGGCGTGGACATCCAGCATTTTGTAGTCGAAGACCTTGGCGCCGTTGCGGTAAAGCTGGTCTTTAAGAAATTGAACGTTTCTCTCGTTGCCCGGAATGACCGAAGAGGAAAAAATATAAGTGTCGTTTTTTCTTGCCTTGATGAAACGATGTTCGCCGTTGACGATTCTCATCAGGGCGGCGTTTCCTTCGCCTTGGGCGCCGGTAACGATTGCGGTGATTTTATCGTGCGGATAGTCGTCTATTTCTTCAAGGCGGATTTGAACGCCGGGTTTTATTTTCAGATAGCCCATTTTTTTGGTGATTTCAACGTTGGTTTTCATGGAATATCCGTCAAAAACAACTTTTCTTCCTATTTTTTCGGAAATGGCGACAAGCTGCTGCACTCGGTTTATCAAAGACGAAAACGTTCCGACGATAATCATGCCGGTGGCTTCGGAAAAGAGTTTTTCCAGGCTGGCGGTGACATCGCTTTCCGAAAGGCAGTGGCCTTCCTGTTCGGCGTTGGTTGAATCGGACATAAGCGCCAGTACGCCCTCTTTGCCGAGGCGTCTCATTTCTTCTATGTCGGCAGGCTGGTCGTTGACCGGATTATCGTCAAATTTGAAATCGGAAGTGTGAATAATAACGCCGAGCGGAGTTTTGACGGCCAATTCCAAATCATCCGGAATGCTGTGATTTATTCTTAACACCTGAACGGCAATTTTATCGCTTATTTTTATCTCATCGCCGGGTTTTATTTCATTTATTTCAAGAGGCGGCTGATTTTTAAAATCATCTTGTCTTTTAAACAAAAGAGCCTTGGTCAGCGAAGCGGCATAAATGTCGGGAGCGCCAAGCTTGTTCCTTAAAAAGGAAAAGGCGCCGATATGGTCCATGTGGCCGTGGGTGAAAAAAATGGCTTTTATCATTTCCTGCTTGTCTTCCAGATAACCGGCGTTGGGAATGATAAAATCAATGCCGGGCATGTCTTCATTGGGAAAACTTACTCCGCAATCTATCAAAATTATTTCATCGTCGTATTGAATGGCCGACATATTGCGTCCGACCTCTCCAAGTCCTCCGAAATGGATTATTTTAAGTCCGCCGGATTTGTCGGCCACTCTTTCTTTTTTCTCGGCGCCGGACTCGGGTTTTAAAACCCGGATTTGCCTTACGACCGGTTTCAGCCAGTGTCTTTGTTTGCCGCTTCGCGAACGCCGATTATCGGTTTTGGGGCCGGTTGTCTGTTTTTTTGAACCGGATTCGGAAGATGCCAGTGCGGCAACAGGCTCCTTGTGCAAAGGAGTTATTGAAAAAATATTTTCTTTTTCTTCTGTCATAAATTAAATTTTTTTGCTTGCTCTCTCTTGTGGGCGAGGGGAGATTTGAACTCCCACAGCCTTGCGGCCATACGGCCCTGAACCGTACGTGTCTGCCAGTTCCACCACTCGCCCCCATGCTCAGCAGGCATAAAACTCTCTGCCGATTATTAATAAAACCATAGCTTTGTGTTCGCAAGAAGACAGATGTCTGCTGAGTGTGGGGGCGAACTCTTATTCAGAACGCAGAATTAAGAAGTGCGAAACAGGGCAAAATTAAAGCGCAAATAAGCAAGAATAATAAGAAAAATTAAGACACAAGAGGAAATTCAGTACTTTAAGTATACACCAGCATTAAAAACAATGCAACCCCTTGTGCTATTTCCAGACCCTCTCTGTCTCCACGTACCAATCCGTTATGCCGGAAAATCTGTCGGCGGGGGTTGAAATTATTTTTGTTTCGTAGCCCTTAATCCGGCGGGATTGGCCGTAAACATAAAAGGGGTTGTAAAGAAAAACAGCCGGCATGTCGTCAATTACTATTTTTTGGAAATCATCGTATTTTTTCATTCTTTCAAGGGGATTAAGCGTTTGGCGCGCTTCTTCTAAAATAGTGTCGGCTGTTTTATTGTCATACAGCGCCAGATTTAATCCGGGGTCTTTTTTTTGAGAAGAGTGCCAAAGGCTGAAAGGGTCGGAGTCCGGCGTTAAAATTTCACCGAAAAGAAGCATCTGATAATTCCTGTCTTTAATGGCCTGCTGAAGCGCCGGTGTCGGCAAAACCTCGATGTCAAGATTTATGCCAATCTTAAGGAGCTGTTCTTTTAAAATGTTTGCGGTGGCCGTAAGTTCCGGCCACGGAGAGGTCGTCAATTTTAGGTTTAGGCGAGCTTCTTTTTTTGCCAAGATACCTTTTTCGTCGGGATTGCCCCAACCGGCTTCGGCCAGCAATTTTAGAGCCTGTTCCGGATTGTATTCATAACGCTTAACGCCATTCGGCATATCAATAACTTCACCTATCATGGGCGAATCAACCACTGCTCCATTGCCGCTTAGAACTTGGCTGATGATGTTCTCCTTGCTGACGCCGTAGTTTATGGCCAAGCGGACATTTTTATCGGAAAGAATCGAGCTTTGGTTTTGGTTAAAAAACACCGCAAAGTACCTTGGCATTTTCAGATTCATTAAATTGAGCCGTTTTTTAAATTTAATTTTGGCCAGATTCTGCGGGGAAACCGACGAAACTCCCGACACCTCGTTCTTATTGTAAGCCTCGATAAGCTCATCCTCCGAATCGTAAAATTTCAGCTCCATGGAATCTATATTTGGCCGTCCGTCATAAAAATTTTTATTGGCTTCCAGTTCATACGAACTGACCTGGCCGAGTTTGTCCTTTTTTAATTTTTTGAATTTGTACGGGCCGGAACCGACCGGTTTCAAATTGAATTCGGAAAGATTGAAATTTATCGGTTTGATATCCTGCCAAATGTGCCCGGGAAGAATATTAACGGTCAAATTGTTGAGAAACTGGGCGTATTTATTTTTTAATTTGAACATAATCGCGTACTCGTTTATTTTTTCCGTTTCAACGCCTTGCCAGTTTATTCTCTGGGGACTGCCGTAGTCGGCATTTTGAATCGTCTGTACGGTAAAAATAACGTCACTGGCGGTTAGGGGGGCGCCGTCATGCCACTTGGCGTCTTCTTTGAGATAAACTGAATAATTCAAACCGTCGCTGGATACCTCGTAAGATTTTACCAAATCCGGAACCAATTTGCCGCTTTCATTGTATTTCAGCAGACCGGAAAAAATCAATTTAACCAAATCGCGGTCAACATCGTTGGTTTGCGAGAGAAGCGGGTTAACGTAACGGGGTTTGCCGACCAAACCTTCACTGAAAACGCCGCCGTCGGCCGGAGCGGCAGTCGTATAATGGTAATAGAAAGTAAAAGGGAACGCTATAATGGAACCAAAAATGAGCAGAACGAGCGATAAGAGCAAATATCGTTCTTTTTTGGAAAGAAGCGGCGGCAGGAAACGAAGCTTGTTAAAATTAAACTTTTCGAAAACGGCCCTTTGAAAGCTTTCTTTTTCGGAACCGTTTCGGCGCCCCGTCTTTAAATTAAAAAAATCGTCTAATTGTGCGTCATTTTTAAGCATAATTCCCGGAAGCCGGGAGAATGGAAAGGGTTTTTATGGTTTTGATTAGGACAGTGCGATTCTGACGATGGAAACGGCAAGAAATAAAACCGCCAGGACTATGGTGGCGTAAAAAATAATTTTTTCGGCGCCTCTTTTGGTGCTGTATTCCAGCGAGCTACCGCCGAACGTTGACGACAATCCGGCGCCTTTCTGCTGCAGCAGAATCGCCGCCATCAACAACACAGCCAGTCCGATTTGAATATAGGTTAATGCCATAATCAATCTTTAAGTTTACCGCCGAACGAGGTTAGAAGATTAACCAACCCCGTTATGATAACGACCCAGAAGAGCGCTGTCAAATTTTCTATAACTACAAAATCAAAAACATAATCAACAAGCCACAATATCAAGCCGTTAATCACAAGAGTGAACAATCCCAAAGAAAGAATAATCAGCGGCATAGATATCAGTTTGAGAAGCGGCCTGACCAGCATATTGAAAAATCCGAGCAGTATGCCGGCTATCAGATATTCTTTCAGGCCTCCGTTTACGACAAAACCGGGTACCAGCAAGTTGGCAATATAAAAAGCCAGTGAATTACCCAAAATTCTTATCGCAAAACCAGTCATAATCTTAATAAAATGCTATCATAAAATTAATAAAAACTCAATGGCCGCTTAATTTAAAAAGTCCCCGCCAACAGCCGGGTAGCTATGAGCGGGGGACTGAACTGTTTTTATTTATTTCACCGCTCTATGGGCGTTAACGAGGCCGTATCCAAAAAGGTTGTCTTTGCCTTTATCCCCCAGGTCGGAGGCTGTTTTTTTCAATCGTTCCCTCACTTCGGCGGGGCTCCACACGCCATCGCCGTTGGGGTCGGGCATAGTCATAATCAATGCCACTGTTCCCGTTACATGGGGAGTGGCCATTGAAGTTCCGCTTAAAGTGCCATAACCGGGAATGCGGCCTCTCCTGATAGTTGAATAAACTTCCTGTCCGGGAGCGGAAAAATCAACTTCCGGTCCGGTTGACGAAAAATAAGCGATTTCGTTGTCTTTGTTGGTTGCGGAAATTGCCAAACAGGGCGGATAAGCCGCGGGATAGATTACTTGTCCGCCTCCGCTGTTTCCGGCGGCGGCTACCTGCACGATGCCCGCCTTGTTGACCGCTTCTACGGCGAGTTTCATCGTCGGAAAATTCATATATGTTCCAATGGACATATTGATGGCGTTCATCTTATTTCTTACGCACCACTGAAGTCCTTCTATGACATCGGACAGATAACCGGAGCCACCCCAATTCAAAACCTTAACGGCGTACAGCCGAACTCTTGGCGCGACTCCGACCACGCCGAACTTATTATCAATCGCCGCAATGATTCCCGCCACATGGGTTCCGTGGTAATGGTCATCGCTGTAGCTTTCGGTGTAGTCAACCATACTCGCGCCTCCCCAGATTCTTAGGTCGGGGTGGGGGCCACAACCTGTGTCAACTACAGCAATTCTGATTTGCTTGCCTGCCGTTTTGCGCCAGGCTTTTTCGGCGTCTATCCGGTTTACTCCCCAGGGCAGAACTTGAGGTTCTTGGGTTGTTACCGTTTCGCCATCAATAACGACAAAATTGTAAAGGTTATTTTCTGAAACCGCTTCAAGCCAATTTTCGTAAACATCGGTTTCAATAAAATCTACGGCGGTGTCCGCCGTAAATGATATTTCAGCGTCTTGCGTCATATTGACAACAACGGCATTGATAAAAGGGATGTCTTTGATTTTGACGACTTTTGCGTTGAGATTATTCAACACCGCCTCTTTGGCGATTTCACTAACGCCGTTTTTGAAGACAACGATTTTTCTCGTGGTTTCTTTGGCCGATAAAACTGTCGTAAAAAGCAAACTTGCTCCAAAAACCATTGAAAATGCTGGAAATCTCATCTCGTCCTCCTTATTGTTAACGACCCATCCGAACGCCAATACTATAGAATTATTAATATTTTTTGTCAAATAATACTACTTAAATTGTAGGGCGCTTTGAAACAATTTAAAATACTGATTTGGAGCGGAGGCGGCGGTGATATGAGATAGCAAATCGGTGGGCCTCGCCGTCAATGCGGAGGAGAAGATTTTTGACTTGAGGCGGGAAATTGTTTTTTTGAGAACACCCTCGTTCATTAACCCGATATTTTACATCAAAATCTGATAATTGACAAACAGGGCATAATATTCTAATTTGCGTTAAATTTGCACATTTAAATCCAGGGGATATAAAAATGAATTCCAAAGACGCCGGGTATTCATTATTTCTTTTGGTTGGAGCGGCCGCATTTTCTATCTTTGTCGTTATTTGCGGTTTTCGGCAAGAGGGCAAGTATTCGTTTCTTGGGTTAAACAAGGCAAATGCTTCTCAAAATGGAAATACCTATACCCAAGATTTTAAAACGGAAACCGCCGCCGTTGTTAGAAGAAAAATTGCGAGCACAAAATGGACAAATGCTTCGGCCTTTATTCTTGATAAACAGAGGGGGTGGTTTGCCGTCGCGGCTCATTTTATCGGCAACGGCAGAAGAATCTATTTCACGCTTTTTTTCAACGGCCGGGTTTACAAAAGCACATCATTGAAAGTTTCTTCTCGCGCCGATGTTGCGATAATAAAAATAGTCGGAGATTTTGACTCTGATAATTTTCCCGAACCCTATAAATTTGCTTCCGGAACATTTGTCGGGGAAAAGGTCCGTCTTAGAGGATTTCATTTGCACCCAAGCGATTCGTGGGAAAATAAAAGATTAACCGGAATTTTCAGACAATATTACGGCGATAATAGCCACGGAGAAATTGTCTTTGACGATTTAAGCGCGTATGTTGTGCGAGTTAACGCATCTTTGGTCCTGCCGGCAACCCCCGACAGGATAGAAGTAAGCAATCTCTCGGCATCCAACTGCATAGAATTAAGACTTGAAGAAGAGCACCAATCTTCTTTCGGCGGGTTGAGCGGCGGAGCGATAGTAAACATGAATAATGAATTGGTCGGGATTGATTTTGCTTCCGACCCGGGCGGCGGCTATTATGTTCGCGAAGAAGGGCGCCCGCCTAAATACATTTTCGACAAGATGATTTATGCCGTTCCGGCCGAAGAGCTTAAAAATTTAAAACTTTCGCAGTTGTTGGCCGAACAACCCATCACTTTTCAAGGACTTGTCCGAAGGGGCATGTTTATGTATAAAACCATCCTTGAAAAGTGATGGGCTTTTTTCTTCGGCAAGTTTGCTATATGCTGTTTTTGTGGAACACTTACGCGAATCTATTTTGGCCACTATCGTTTACTATGACATTTTGAATTTTCCGCTCACTCTTTTTGAAATAAAAAAATTTTTAATTCATCCGGCCAGATTGCGGCCGGCGGCGCAGTCAAGCGTGGAAGCGCCCCCAAGTCTAAGCGACATTCAAAAAGAAATTGACGGTCTGGCGGCGGCCAAAAAAGTGGTTCAGCAAAATGGATTTTATTTTTTAAACGGCAGGAATAATTTGTGTGTTCAAAGGGCGGAAAAAGAAAAGATTTCCGCCCAGAAATGGAAGAAATTGCTTAAAACGGCAAGGTGGTTTGCGGCGGTGCCTTATTTGCGGGGGATTTTTGTCGGCGGTTCAATGGCAATTAACAATACCGCCGAAGAAGGCGACTTTGACATTTTAGCGGTTGCTCGGGTCGGCCGTCTATACACCTGCCGCCTGTTTTTATCTTTAGCGGCTTCTTTGTTCGGAGCCCGAAGAAAAAGATTTGACAAAGTTGCGCCGGATAAGTTTTGTTTCAATCATTACATTGTCGATACGGTCCCGGGCATTGAGCATCAAAGCTTGTTTAACGCCCAATCGTATGCCAGTCTGACGCCGATTCTGGCCGGCGAAGAGTTGTTTGAAAAATTTTACGGAGCCAATGAGTGGATACAGAATTTTATTTTAAGTTTTGAACCGTCCGGCAAATTTGTTTTTAAAAAAATCAAACCGAATCCAATTTTGGCCGAGACGGCCAAAATTGGGGAAGCGGTGT
>MGJJ01000012.1 GCA_001794205.1 Candidatus Yanofskybacteria bacterium RIFCSPHIGHO2_01_FULL_44_22
TTGGAATAATGCTCTTATAAAAGCGGGCTTACCTCCCGGCCGTTCATTAAATGAACGAATGTATCATAGAATTATTACTAATGCCAACGATGGACACAAATGCGATTCTATTTCAGAAGCTATTATTGATAATTGGCTTTCAAAAAATAAAATTCCCCATGAGCGCAACAAAAGCTATCCAAACTCTAAACACTTAGCCGACTGGATACTTCCGGAAAAAAATATCTTTGTTGAGTATTTTGGTCTTGCGCGAGACAGTAAAAGATATGACGAAACAATAAAATTAAAAAGAAATATTTGCAGAAAAAGCGGGATTAAATTAATTGAAATTTATCCAGAAAATGTTTATCCTGTATTAAGTTTAGATAAAATTTTAAAAAGGGCATGAAATTTGCGATATTTGAAGACAGCTCTCACCGTTCCGTACAATATGGACATTTTGATAAAATTGTGTTATAATTAAAAGCATGATAAGCATCTTTAAATACTCGTAAAAACCATGGAAGAACGACAAATTACAAAAAGGGAACGCCGGGAATTAAAACGCCAAGAAAAATTGGAACAGCAAGAAAACGGAGCAAAAAGCCGTTTAATTAAGCGGTTTCTTTTGTGGGCGTTAGTTTTAGCGGGAACAGCCGGTTTAATTTTCGGCATGGTCAAATTGGGCGGTTCCGAACCGGAACAATCAGCCATATTGATAAACGCGGTCTCGCCTTCAGATTGGACCAAAGGCAATAAAGAAGCCAAGGTTGTTTTAGTTGAATACAGCGATTTTCAGTGCCCCGCCTGCGCTTACTACCAGCCTCTGTTTAAAAAACTTTCGGAAGAATTTGGCGATAAAATAACTTTCGCTTACCGTCATTTCCCCTTGCGTCAGCATCAAAATGCCAGACTGGCTGCTTATGCCGCCGAAGCGGCGGGCAGACAGAATAAATTCTGGGAAATGCATGATTTAATTTTTGAAAACCAGAATAGGTGGGAAAACAGGGGAGACGCGGAAAATATTTTTACCGGATACGCCCGGACGCTTGGTTTGGATATTGACGAATTCAAAAACGGCTTGAGCTCCAAAGAAATAAAAGATAAAGTGGAAAACGACTATCAAAGCGGTATTCGTTCCAACGTCAACGCCACACCGACGGTCTTTTTAAACGGCGAAAAAATAAAAGTTCCGCCAAATTATGACGAGCTCCAAAACATCATCAACGAGGCCCTCAAAAACAATTCCTAATTGGATTATTTTTGCCCTTATCGCCGTCAGTGTTGTCGGATTGGCCGACTCATCTTATCTTACGGCAAAACATTATCTCGGTTCGCCGATTAACTGCTCCATATTCAACGGCTGCGAAGCGGTAACCGCCAGTCCTTATTCCGTCGTTTTGGGTGTTCCGGTAGCCCTTTGGGGTGTATCGTATTATTTCTTTTTTTTGTTGCTCGCGATATTATATGTTGACTCCAAAAATGAGAAGACATTGGAGTTTACGGCGAGATTTTCAATCGTCGGCATCGTCGCTTCCGCGTGGTTTTTGTTTTTGCAGATATTTATAATTAAGGCTCTCTGCCTTTACTGCCTTATTTCCGCGGTAAGTTCAACAACTCTTTTTATTTTGGGACTTACGGTTTTAAAAAGAAAAAATGTCAGCTTTCTGCAGAATAATTTAAGAGATTATTTCCGAATTTTTTAAAATTTCAATGGGCCCGTCGTAAAGTGGTATTATACGGCATTCGCATTGCCGGGTCGGGAGTCCGATTCTCCCCGGGTCCACCATAAGATACTTTCAGAATTTTTTGAGCCAGACGGAACCATTGCCTCGCGGCTTCGCCGCTCGGCAGGGGCGCGTCCCGCAAGGCTGGACGCGACAAAATCCCACGGCTCGCCAAACGAAACGGAAACGGATTTGTCCAATAAGTTTTGAAGATCGGTTTTAATTTTTTCTGGAAAAATAGTGATTCTGTCCTTTTTGCCCTTAGCATTTTTAAGGTGGATAGTTAATTCTTCTAAATTAACATCTTTTACTTTTAAATTAACAACCTCGCTAATTCTTAATCCAGCGCCGCAAGCCAAAGAGATTATCAGTTTATGTTTTGGATTTCTGATTACTTCGATGATGTTTTTAATTTTTTCTCTTGAAAGAACAATCGGAAGCTTTTTACTTCGTTTGGCGAATTTTAAGTTTATCTTTTCGGGGATTTTTAATACTTCGCGGTAAAAAAATTTTATTGCATTTAAGTAAAGATTTATCGTCTGCGAAGAATAATCTTTGTCTTGTTTGTTTAATAAAAACTGCTTTATTTTTTCTTCATCTATTTTTTCTAAATTTATTTTTTGAAAGTTAAAATACTCTTTCAGACAGCCCAAATAGGCCTTTATGGTTTTTAAACTGTAATTTCTTAATCTTAATTCCCGCCTTGTTTGTTCCAAATATTCTTGTTGCATAATTTTAAGAAAGTTGATAAAATAAAATCAGTAGGAAATGATTGTTGGCAATTTCACCAACAATTATACATTAAGTTCGTATAATATGCAACAAAAAGTCGATATTATACATTCAATTCGTATAGAAACGAGTTGTACGAAATAATGAAAAATTCTTTTGCCTTATCGGGCAAATTTAATCGGAAAAAATCTAATCAATAACCGCAAAATGTATGTCTCTCGAAAAGCAAACACCAGAACCCAGCGAACCCCAACCAGAAAAAGTCGAAACGTTTAGTCCGACCCTCGATGGATTTCTGGAAGCCTTACAACAAGAGGGAGTTAATACGCTACCCGCTGAAATGATAAGAAAGCAACTTGATGATACAGGTGTTGCAATAGTCACCCGTGATTATAATTGCGGCATTCGAATTTCTAGAACTGGGTCAAAATTCAGCGGTGGTTACAAATATAGAACATGGACAACAAATGATCTTGAAAATCCCGACCACCCATTATCACAAAGGTTTGCTAGAAAAGACATAACGATTGATTAAATTTTTTCCGATTAAATTATTCGCTATCGCAAATTAAGAATTTTTCATTACATCGTACAACACGGCATATCTGGTTACGGCTTTTTACAAAAGCCTCCACCTAAATTGCTACACAACTTCAGATATGCCGAAACGTTAGGCGCAATTGCAGATTTGCCTTTTAAGGTGGGCGGACAGAAAATTTTATTAATGCATCAACATCATCTATGAATATGGCACACGCAAAATTAGATCACTTTTATTTGTCGGTCAAAGTCATGGATAGAACTATCAAGTTTTATGAGGATTTGCTCGGCATGAAAGTTACTCATCGCGAGGAAGATACCTGGGCTGACTTCGACCTCGGCAGTGGTTTCTATTTCGGCCTTATCAATCCAAAAATTATCAGTGATAAACGCATTGTCGGCAATAACGCCATTCCTGTTTTTGGGGCCGATGATGTTGATGCTGTTTTTGAAAAAGTAAAGAAGTATGGCGTTGAAATCGTGAGTCCGCCTGAGAATCTTGCGTTCACTGATTATCCATATCGATGTTTTCAATGCAAAGATACAGAGGGTAATCTTATTGAAGTAGCTAAGTATGAACGCAAGTAAATTTTCTGTCCGCCTTTTAATCATTGACGGAAATCTGCAACTCTTCGCCAGCCCTTCGGGACGTTGCACTCTGGCTCGGCCTACGGCGCGCCTAACACGGCATATACGGCTCGCTCGGTTGCACCTCGCTCACCCATATTTGCTCCGCAAACATCGTATATGCCGAAACGTTATACGTATAAATTTTAAGAATTAAAAAGACGGCGCAAAAAATTTTGTAAAAAACTTTTGGTGAGCGGACAAAAATTGGAGGGGTTCAAGGGGAGGAAAATTTTTGCCCGCGAGCCGTAAGCAAAATTGCTTCGCAATTTTGCGTCAATCAGCATCTGGATTTTGCTCAAAATGGGTTCTGACTTTTTCAAACAAACACCACCAATCGCAACTTTCAGAATTAAAAATTTCATGTCTATAACTAATCGGCCGCAAAGAAATTTATTTAACGACCCGTCTTTGTGGTTTTTGTTGTCATTAAATATCGCGACAATTTTCTTTGCAACAACAGAAAACTGGAATTTATCAACTACGGATTTTTTCATTTCGCCTATTTAATATTTCTTCTAACTGGCACATTCACTAAAGCATACGGGAATATACCGAATTATGTTGAATTGAAATATATATTTTTAACAGCTTTGCTCTTTTTCGTTAACCATCTTTTTTCGTACTTTTATAACAGACCAAGAGACACCAAAAAGCAAAATATAGGTTCGTTGATGTTTTATCCGTATGCAAGGATAATCCCAATGCATATTGTAGAGCATAATGTCCTTAGAAAAGGCGAAGAACCACAATTGTAAGACTTAAAACCCCACTGTTGTTAGTGGGGCGATTGCGGCTCAATCCAAACCGGATGTTTTGGCGTATGGTTTTTCCGTCAGGTAAATTGTAATCTTTTCCAAAGCGTCCTTTGCTTTTTCCGTCAGGTTCTTATCGTTTATTTCCTCCAGCGGGTATTTTGCGACCACCCAACGTTCTGAAACGTTGAATACGGCCGGATTATAGATTAGTACTCCAACTGCGAAGTGTTTTTTACCATCCGCAAAATACAAAAATAGTACTGGCTGGTCCAGCAATGGTTCCAGCTTTAACCATTTGTCCTTATAGGATTCAATGAGCTCGTTTACGCGGTCGGCAAACCGCTGGCCCATCGATGTCGCCGATGTTTCCGATTCGCTCCAGACAAAATCAATTTGTTCATTGCCCAACAACCCCCGGACATCCATTTTGCGGACTGTCTCGCAGAAATTTATGAGATTTACGGCCATTTTATCCGCTTCTGCGGCAATATTCAGAGGACCAATATTTTCCCATTTGGCATAGTAAACGTTGACCACGCGAATTTCGCCATTTTTTTTGAAAACACAACCGATAACACCGACTGCGGAATCGTCGTAGGGCGTTAACACTGTGGCCGCTTTGGGCCACCCGGATTTTTGACATTCGGTGATAACGGCATTGTATTTTCTCGCGAGCAAACCAATAAAATCATCCCAGGAGTCGTCTTCTATGGGGGACTTGGCGTCCGCGCCAAAAGACAGGGATGCCGTCAGAAAAAACGCACAGCAAAGAATCAACGATTTTCGAAACATGTTCTTTCTCCTTCGGGAGATATGTCAACGTACCGTTTGTTTCAGATTAGCAAATCGCACAGAAACAAGCAACGGTCTTAAAAATGAAAAAAAAAATTAGGATATCCACAAAATTTTCGGAAAAATATTTTACTTAATTTTTTTTTAAGAGTACATTTAAAAAAAAACTTCTGCAAGAAATATTTTTTAATTTTTATGGCGAACGGACAGAAAACAATTTTAATCGTTTACGACATTCTTTCCGACAAACCGTCTCCGGACGACCCGCAATCGGAATATACGCTCGCAGACACGCGAAGCGAAATTGAAGCCGTAGAAAAAGCCTTGAAAGAGGGAGGCTTCGGCGTAAAAATGCTCGGACTGCGCCGAATCAATTCTAAAGTTGTCGCAAAAATAGAAGAAATCAATCCCGACGCGATTTTTAATCTTTGCGAATCGCTGTACGACCAGGCCAGGCATGAAATGTTTGTCGCCGGTCTTTTTGAATTGTTAAAAATTCCTTACACCGGCTCGCCCCCGTTCGCTTTAGGCCTAGCCTTGAACAAAAGAAAGGCCAAACAAATTCTACGGGCGGCCGGATTGCCGACCCCGGCGTCGATTCTGACCATCCAGGGACAGCCTTTTTCTCTTTCGGATTTGACGCCGCCTTACTTCATCAAACCGGTGCGCGAAGACGCCTCAATCGGAATCTCCTCACATTCCGTCGTTACAACCAAAGAAGAGGCGCTCGAACGGGTTAAATTCATCCATGAAACTTATCATCAGCCGGCGTTAATCGAGGAATTTATCGCCGGAAGGGAAATCAACGTTTCAATCATGGGTCCGGCTTACGGTCAAGTTTCGGAGAGTACGCCCCTTGAACCGCGCGTTTTGGCAGTGGGAGAAATTGATTTTTCCAAAATGCCGGAAAACGAACCCAATATAGTTTCCTATCAAGCGAAATGGGACCCCAAAAGCCCTCTTTATGAAGCGACCGAACCGCGTTATCCGGCGAAGCTTGACCCTGAAATCCAGACCAAAATCGAAAAAATCGCTTTGCGCGCTTATCAGGAAATCGGTTGCCGCGATTACGCTCGCATCGACGGACGGCTACGCGACGAAGACGGTAAATTTTTTATTCTGGAAATCAACACCAACCCGGATATTTCCCCGGAAGCCGGTCTTGACCGCGCCGCTCATGTCGCCGGCATGACTTACAACCAATGGATGTGCGAGGTGGCTTCATACGCCCTTGCCCGCGCCAAAAAGAAAATCAGTCAGGAAATCGCCACTAAAAGCGTTATTTAGGTTGGAGGGTGGCAAAAACCGGAAAAATATGCTATTATGCAAGCAAATGGTTAGATTTTCTTTATTTGTAAAACTTCTGGTTTTGGCGGGATTTCTCGGCCTTGCCGTTTTCGGTTTTGCCTCAATGAGCCATGCCGATGGCCATAACCCGGCTTGCATTTTCGCCGCGTTAAAAGTTGCTGACTGCTCTGGAACGGCCGGATTCATAAAAATGTTCGTTCGACATTTAAACGCTTTCAAAAATTTTGCCGCTTTCTCCGGTGGTACAATATTATCCCAGATTTGGTTGTCGTTGTTTGTCTCTTTCTCGCTTGCCGCCGGTTTCGGCGTATTTTGGTTTGCGCCGAAGATATTTTTTCCGCCATTTCACAATTTCCTTGTCTTCGTTCCGGCCTCTAAATCAAAATACCGCCTGACAACCTGGCTTTCTCTTCACGAAAACAGCCCGGCTGTTTTCTAAAACGCCGCAAACTGTCATTGGGGCAGATTTTTTGGCGTTCTGTTTTGCCCCGAAGGGGGATTTGTTGTTTTTAACTTAATTAATTTAATCAACATGAATTCAAAAATTAAAAAACTGCTCGCGGTCGGAGGCGCCGCCTCTCTGGGAACGGCAATCTGGTTTGTCGCAAACGGCAATCCCGACAATAACTTGGAAGAAACAATCAGTCCGACCGTAAAAGAAAAAATTTATTTCAAAGAGGCCGTCGGTAAAAAGGCGCCGGATTTTGAACTGGAAAGCATCAACGGAAAAATCGTCAAATTAAGCGACTATCTTGGAAAAAATGTTGTGCTTTTCTTCAATGAAGGAGCAATGTGCTACCCGGCCTGCTGGGACCAAGTGGAAAAACTTGGAAGCGATGACAGGTTTAACACCGAAAATATTGCGGCTTTCTCCATTGTAACCGATACCAGAAAACAATGGCTTGATATAGTGAGCAAAACGCCGAGCATGGCAAAGTCCAAAATTATTTTTGACACTTCGCGCTCGGTATCCAAAGCATACGATGTCCTTTATCTTGATTCGCCGATGCACCCCGGCGTTTTTCCCGGCCACACTTATTTCATTATTGATAAAGAAGGAGCTATCAGGTTTACTTTAGACGACCCGAATATGGCTTTGGCTAATGACCGGTTAATTGCAGAAATAGAAAAACTAAACAAATAAAATCATGGAAATATTAATTATCGCATCGCTTATTACGGCATTCATTGCCGGAATA
>MGJJ01000013.1 GCA_001794205.1 Candidatus Yanofskybacteria bacterium RIFCSPHIGHO2_01_FULL_44_22
ATATTGACCTTGAAAATTTCTACACCAAAAAACTTGAAGCCGGTTTAACCCGTAAAAAAAGCTGGGCATGGGGCTTGGTCAGCGTAGAGAAACTGGATATATCTTTTGAGCAGGAAATTTTCAATAATATTATCGTGGTTAAATCTATTACCGCAGTGTACAAATACAGCTTTTTAGGAATTGGTACTTACAACAAAAGCGTTTTCACATACAGCGATTATGCATATATCGCTCCAAAGCCCCGGCAATAAACGGGGCCTTCCTTTTAAATTATATTATTTTAGAACTTACGCGTTTGTCCAAGTTCAAGGCGAAAGCGCGAAAGTCATACTATGTTTAAAATCCTGAAAAAAGATAAAAGCACTAACGCCCGGACGGGTATTTTAATCACGCCTCACGGCAAAATATTAACTCCCGCCTATACCATCGTCGCCACTCACGCTGAAATAAAATGTTTGAAACCGCAAGATATCGCCAAAACCAATACCCAAGTCGTCATTTCCAATACTTACCACCTTTGGAACTTCGTTCCAAAGCAATTACCAATTTACAATTTCAAATTTACAAATAAAAACAAGAAAACATTTCTGCTAAACAAACTGGGAAGCAATATGCCGACAATGACCGACAGCGGCGGGTTTCAGGTTTTTTCTCTTGGATTCGGAAAAGAAAACAAAGTGGGGAAAATATTAAAAAACGGCGCCAATCTGCGAATGTATGCGAATCAACAAATTAAAAGACAGCAAATTAAAATCACGGATAAGGGCGTTTTCTTCAATATAGACGGCCAACGCAGATTTTTAAACCCGGAAATTTCTATGAAACTCCAGGAAAAACTCGGCGCCGATATAATCTTTGCTTTTGATGAATGCACCTCGCCGCTGGACGATTTTAAATACAATAAAAAAGCTCTTGAACGCACCCACCGCTGGGCGAAAAAGTGCTTATCGCTTATGGCTAATCGTCAATCGCAAGACAAACAGCAAATGTTATTCGGGATTGTCCAGGGCGGACGATTTAAAAGCTTGCGCGTTAAAAGCGCCAAATTCATCGGCTCTCTGCCGTTTGACGGTTTTGGCATCGGCGGTTCGTTCGGCCAAAATGAAATGCTCAAAACTTTAAAAATAGTCATCCCCCATTTGCCGGAAGAAAAACCCCGCCACTTGCTCGGCATCGGCAAAATTCGGGATGTTTTTAACGCCGTGGAAAACGGTGTTGATTCGTTTGACTGCGTCATCCCCACTCGCGAAGCTCGACATGGAAGAATTTACACCCGACACGGCCATTACAACATATCAAAAAATCGCAATAAAAATATTTCTCTTGAAAAGGGATGTAAATGCCCCGCCTGCAAATTAAACATTTCCAGGTCAAAATTAAACGCGCTGTTTAAAGCGGACCTTCCTCGAGCTCAACGCTTTGCCACTCTGCACAATGTTTGGTTTTTTAATAATCTTATGAAAAATATAAGGGCCTCCATTGATAGAGGCTCTTTCAAAACATTCAAAAAGAAATTCTTATCAGGGATTTAAAACTTTTTCTTGCCGGAAAAAACATACAGATAGAAAATATCCAAAATACCCAGCGTGTTAATGACAAGCAAAGCGACAAACCACCACTTATCGCCGGCTCTCCCCGCTTTCCATAAAGCTAATCCTTTCCAAGCCAAACTCCACACAATCAATCCGAGCATCATTGACAATCCCAAAAAACCTACGCCGGTTCCCCAAAAAGACGACTGAAAAAACCCGTCTCCCCAAGGCATTTGCCCGCCTTGATTGCCCCAAAAGCCTCTCATGTAATTCATCATATTGTACATGTCATCGTAAAAACTATTGTACATAATTATTGTTAATTTAATTGATATTGCTTTCATTCTACCACCCCTTATCTGAACAGTAAATTTAAATTGTGGAAAACCCCACCTATAAATAACAAAAAAGAGCGTTTCCGCTCTCTAAGGTTTATCAAAATTTATATGTCAGCGAACCATTCCAGCCGTAATACGAAAGCGTCCCCCTTTGAAGCTTCCAGCTGGTTCCTTGAATTGCAGACCAGTTGCCGGGCACCGACCATTTCGGAGCCAAGGGCGCGTTTTGCCACACGGACACAAAAGCTCCCGTGCCAAGAGCGATTTTTTTGTTCAGGTCGCATTTGACCGATATTCTGAATTCAGTTACCGGAATATTCACTCGCATCTTCTCATTAACCGGGAAATTGCCTTCCCAATATAATACCTGTCCCGCCGGTTCATAAAGCCCGGATAAGGGAGACCCGGCAACCAGCCAAATATCGTCAACATCTTTCCAGTTGCCCGAGATGTCGGCGCCGCCGAAAAGAAACGCCTGATTGAAACTGCCCGTAATTGTCGTTGTCTCGAAAACAGCCGTACTTTGCAGGCCGAATGACGGTCCGACAAGCAGTCCGGTATCCGCTTCGCTTTTACTTCTTAACTCAATGCGGTTCCAAAAATTCTTGTTTGGGCCGAAATAGTGGAAAATAAAGGCTTCGAGTTTCTGCCCTTCGCTTCGGGTATTGTTTAAACCGCCCAATTTCAGGCCAAGCGTCCCATCCAGGCTAAGATTTTTCCCATCGGACAATTTTCGCGCCACAGACAAATCAAGAGAAAAATTTGACAGCTTGTTGCCGACCGAATAAACAACCGGTGAAAACCCCGAAGGTTCGCGCATATCGGTAGTCGGCACAAGCGACTGGTCAAACATCCGAACACCGTTCATAAAAAACACATAGCCGTTACCGTCCATTTCCCACCTTGGAGTGTCCACATAGCCGCCCGCTGAACCGCTGGTATTGAAAAACCAAGCGGACACCGCAAACGACCCCTTATCGGCCTCATATGTAATATCAAATCTGGGCGTAAACCCGCTCTCCATTTTTGTCGTAATGGGTTCATAGGTCATGCCGTATTTCACGGAATCAGCGCCGCCGTTCGTTTCTCCTTTTTCGGTATAATGAAAAACATCGCCCACATGAACATCGTTTCCTCTGACCCCTACGCGCATCAGCTCAAAAGAAAAACTCCAGCCTTTTTGCTTGTCAATGGCAGTTGCCGCGGAAACAGACCCAAAACAAAAAATCGCCGAAAGCGCAATCATCCCAACAAATTGGCGTTTCATCTTCTTTTCTCCTCCGGTTTTAGTTTAGGTTGTTAAGTTGCGTTTTGCCGGGTAGCGAAAGTTTGAATTGCTTCCAGCTTTGCGCCTTCGGCGCATTTCAAACTTCTACTACCTGGTTTACCAGGATACTACCAAACTTTTGTTAAAACGAAAAGGCCCCCGCAACTTCTTGCCTGCCCGCAATGCTACGCGTAGGCGTTGCAGGCGGGCAAAATAGAGAATCTTAACAGGTCCGACCTGTACAGGTCGGACCTGTTATTTATGCCGTTATTTAATTATCCCCTCTTCCCTCAATTCTTCCAAAATATTCGTAGGGATGGGAATCGCCTCTCTAACGGGACTTGTGCCCGGATACCGCCAAGCGGTGATGATTATTTTGCGACTGACAATATTTTGGTTTTGGTTTTGCGCTTTGAACTTTGCGCTTTGGACTCGCGGCTTTGCCGCGGCGTACATCACCCACACCTCATAATGCCCCCGCCCGTTGCCAGCAGATTGCATCACGGCAATCGTGTCCGGCGCAATGCCTTTCTCACTCCGTTCCGGATTTCGGATAACCCTTTTTATCCTCTCGGCCGACAAACCGTAAAAAACCGTCTTCCTCATCACGTGGTTGGTCCAATGATAGTTGGCATCGTTTTTGGGACGATTGAACATTTCAAAAAATTAACACAAATTCCATCAAATCAAAAACCGCTCCCGAAGGAGCGATTTTTGATTTGAGAGATTTAGTAGTCTCTGTGTCCGCCACCAAATCCGCCTCGGCCTCCGCCGAAACCGCCTCGTCCGCCTCCAAAGCCTCCGCTTCGGGCAGGTCTATCGGTCATCGGTCTAGCTTCGTTGACAATAATCGTCCGGCCGTCCAGTTCTTTTCCATTCAACATTTCAATCGCTTTTTGGGCTTCGTCGTCGTTTTCCATCTCGACAAAAGCGAAACCTCTTGAGCGGCCCGATACTTTGTCAATCATAACCGTCGCTGAATTAACGGCTCCCGCTTGAGAGAAAGCGTTTTTCAGCGATTCATCGGTAGTGTCGTAAGACAGACTGCCGATATATAATCTTTTTGACATTTGTTCTGCTTGCAACTTAACACCCGGCAAGAAAGCAGTGCTTTATTGCGGATATTATCCCGCAAGCCATTTTTTAGTAGGAACGACCTCTCGTCCACCCCGTATAACAACTTTGTTGTATTACGAAGCCAAGTTCCTACTAATGAGCGCCCTCCCGGAGCCCTGAGAAACTTACCGAGAATACCTACGATAACAAGAGTATATCATAAGCCGGTTTAAAATGCAAACTCTGTTTTACTCCTCCACAACTACGCTTCCGAATTTGGACAAGTTGAGATGGTTGTGATATTTCCAGATTCCGGCAACGTCAAACTTAAACGACCAAGAGCCGCCCGGCGCCGCCTCCTCGCACTGGTCAAAAGCGCTGTTGACGCATCCGCCTTTTATCGGATACAAATCGTGGGTAGGATGCATGGCCGACGCCACCCACATCGCTTCGGAACTGTTGTTTTTAAAAATAACCGTCTCCCCCCTTTTTATCGTTACCGTACTTGGAGAAAATCCGGCATCGGTATAAATGACGGTCTTTCCGCTCGCAGGCGTCACTGATTCCGACACCGATTCTGAAGGGGTGGGACTTAAGACCGCCGATGGCGGCGGCGAAACTTCACCAAGCTGCGAGTTTTTAGGACCGCGCAGAACGAGAAATACGGCAATTGCCGCAAAAGCAAACGCCGAAACAATAATGATTTTTTTCATTTTCCAAAAATACAATGGGCGTCTTTGCGTTGCAAAGACGCCCATTGTTGGCTTTACAAAAATTACAAGCTATTGAGGTCCTGGTCAACTTGATTGAATTCGGCATCCAAATCACCGGCGTTTATTTCATTTAAGTCCGCGTTGATATCGGCAGTTTCCGCGCTTTGACCTTCGGGGGTCGCGGTCGGAGCTATTGCTTTTTGGCCGACTTCTTTTCCGCCCAGCCACCACCAAACTAATCCGGCGGCAACTATCACTCCGGCAACCGCCAAGATTACCGGCAACTTTTTACTGCCCGCAACAGGATTTGTTGGTTCCGAACCCATGTTAGGATTCGTGTTGTAATTGTCCATAATAAATGAGAAGTAAGAAGTTAGAAGTTAGAATACGGAATTCTTAACTCCTGATTCTTAATTCTTGATTCTTAATTCTATTATTCCGGAGTTGCTGTCGGAGTCGGAGTTCCGGTTGGAGTTTCAGACGGGGTAGGAGTTGCGGTCGGTTCCGGCGAGGCGGTAACCGTTCCGGTCGGAGCCGGGCTTGTGCCATATAATCGCCCCAAGGCGACGGCCGCTTTTCTTACCGCTTCTCTTGCCGCATTAACCGCTTCTCTCACTTTCGCCAAATCGGCATGAAGCGCCTGGCGCGCCTTGCCTACATCAACGCGCAAACCCGCTTCCGCATTTACTTCAACGGTATAGGTTTTGCCGGACTGATTGGTAATCGCCGCTCGAGCCGCTTCAATGGCGCCGGTTGCGGAATCAATCGCCGCGCTGACTCCAGAAATATCCAAACCCTTTTCGGCCGCTTTATCGGCTCTGTCGCTGATTTTCTCTAAAACATTTTCTAACCTGTCCAAAACATTGGAAAAATGATTGAGCATTTTTTCATTTAACGCGTCCAACCGCTTGTCTATTCTTTCCACGATTTGCTTTTTGCGCTCGTCTTTTATTTTGATAAGCTTCGCTTTGAGTTCTGCTCTTTTGGTTTCAATTTTGTTTTTAAGCTCGTCCCTCTTGGCTTTTAACGCCTCTCTTGCTTCTTCTCGATTGGTCTTCAATTCTTCTCTTTTTTCTTTCAAAGCTTCCCGGGCTGTTTCTCGAACTTGCTTTAAATCTTCTCTGACATTTTTCCTCGTGTCTTTTATATCGCTTCTCACTTCTTTTCTTGTTTCTTTAACCTCTTGTCTGACATCTTTTCGCGTATCGCGAATTTCTTTGCGGACTTCTTTTCTTATTCCCGGTCGACCCGCCGGAGAACTCGTCGCTTCCGGAGACGGCGAAACTTCCTCTGCAAAAGCAAAGGCGGCAGATAACGCCAATCCTGCCGATACGGCTAAAACAATAAATTTATTCATCCCGTTAGAAGTAGCTGTTGCACAGTTGCATAACGACCAATTATGAGCGCAAAACAGCTATTGTTATTACTTAATACTTAATTCGCTGAACCCGTTAGGGCTACTTCTAACGGGATTCATACCAATAGTATTAGTATAGCATGCGGCAAACAAGATTCAACAGCTTTCGCTGTTGATATATCCCTTCCGCCCCAAGCTTTTCTTGTTAATATGCTTTATATAACGCTCCACCCTGGCCGATTGTGACGTTTTGCCGACAGACCCAAAACCGTCTTGATTTTTTACTTAAATTTTCCTATGCTTCTGTTATCAAGTTAGCCCCGCCTTTTAACTTTGTCTCAATGAGCAAACCGGCAATTATCAGAAAAAATCCCATTGTCATATTGCTTAATTTTTTCTTCTTGGAATTTGTCGCTCTCGGAGTTTTTTATATTGCCGCCCTCTCGGCTGATTACGGGGATATTTACGACAGCCTCGCCTTTTCCAAAATTATTCCCTACGAATTCGCGGAATTTTTTTTAATCATCCTTTTCGAAAGTTGTTTGATAACATTCGTTTTTGCGAAATGGGCATTTGACACCTACGAAATAAGCCCCGGCAAAATTTCCATTGAAAATGGAATATTTTCCAAAAAACACCGTGAATTTAAAATGGAACAGCCCGTCTCCGTCAATTGCCGCCAGGGTCTTTTGGGGCGATTGACCAGATACGGCAAGCTTAAAATATTAAGCGCCGATTCTGCAACCGCAGTTGTCCTGACTTATGTTCCCAGTCCGGAAAAATACGTTGAATTGTTAAAATGGGGCGGCAAAAAACCCTCTCCCGACCTTGAAAACGATTTAAGCGCTCCCCGGCTTTTGGCGCAAGGAGAGCATGAAAAGTTGGAGTTTAAAACATCGCTCCGGTGGGATGCGCAAGCAAACCGCGTCAATAAAAATCTTGAAAAATCAATCATGAAAACAATCGCCGCATTCCTAAACTCCGAAGGCGGTTATCTTGTCATCGGCGCCAATGACAAGGGCGCGCCCGTCGGCCTGGAAATGGATTATGCCACTCTCGGCAAACAAAATGCCGACGGATTTGAGAATCATTTCACCAATTTATTCAATGTGGCCGTCGGGGCGGAATTTCGAAGATTTGTCAAGCTCACCTTTCAAAAATTAGACAACGACGGCAAAGAAGTGTGTGTAATCCGCGTTTTGCCAAGCTCAAAACCTGCTTATGTGCGCTTTGACGAAAACGAAGATTTTTACATCCGCACCGGCAACTCCACAACCGCCCTTAAACCCAGCGCAAGCGCGACATATATTAGAAGTTGGTGGAAAGAATAACGGGCGAAGTTAATCCCTCACTTTTCAGACTCTTGCAAGGTGGAACGGGGAAGAGAGGCTGCCTTGTTATTCCCAATCTCCAAAAGTTAGCCAAAACCCTGGGCATTAATTCTTACTTTGTAACGGCAATGAAAAAAGCCGGCGCCGTCTTGATTCAGGCGCCGGTCAAACATCGACACACCCTTATAGAGTACGCGCAAGTTCGTTCAACTGCCCGTCTTCATCCGGAGTTGCAGCGCATTCAGCCAAGAGTTCGATGCGTTTCAGAAGATTAAAAACATACTTGTCGCTGATACCAAGGCGTTTGTGCACTTGGGCTTTAATCTGCCTCACCCGCTCGCGGGTAATATTGTTCTTGCGTCCGACTTGTTCGAGGGTGCATTTCTTGAAAGTACCGTCGGGGATGCCGAAGTAAGCTAAGAAGATTTTCTGGTTTCTTTCTCCGTTAAACGCGGCGCGGCGCTTGAGGTTCTCCAGTTCCGCAAACAGAACCCCCAATCCTTCATTGGCCTCAACAGCCACATTCGGCCCGGCGGTAGTTCGGCATGAAACAAGGTTGCCTATCGCCCCGCTATCCGCCTCATTGAGAGGTTGGTCAAGGGAGGGTAGAAAAAGATTCAATTCCAGCCTCAAAAGCTCCCGGAGCTTTTGAGGCTGAATGTCCATAACGGCCGCAAGTTCTTCCTGATTCGGGTGGAAATTTCCTTCCCACTCAAACTGCCGCCGGAATTTCTGCAGATAACCAAGCGATTCATTCGTGTGGACGGGAAGCCTGATTGTCTTGCTCTTATCCATAATCGCTCTGGTAACCGCTTGCCTTATCCACCAAACGGCATAAGTTGAGAACTTATTCCCCTGCCTGTAATTAAATTTTTCCATCGCCCGAAGGAGGCCGAGATTTCCCTCTTGTATCAGGTCGCTAAAATCAAGGCCCCGGTTTTGGTAATGTCTGGCTATGGAAACCACCAGCCGCAAATTGTGTTCGATGAATTCTGTCCGCGCTTCCTCGTCGCCTTCCCCGATGCGCTTGAACAGTTTCACCTCTTCTTCGCGGGTAAGAATTGCAAAACTGCCGATTTCTCCAAGATACTGTTTCAAGAAGCGTTCGGGACAATTTTTCATGAGTTTGTCTCCCGCGCGCCAAAAGCCGGCCAGCCGTCAATCGCCCGCCGGGTTTCTTCGTGGAGCGCATTTCTGGAGATGAGATTTTCAAGCCTGTTTTGGCACTCTTTTTTGGTAAGATAAAAGGTCCCTCCGAAATAGTCTTGAAATTTTGCTACCGTTATGCCGATGCATCTTTGATATTCCAAAAAGGCCAGCGAATCTTGGTTTGGCATGTCCGGCTCCTTCCGTTTTGCGGTTGTAAACGAGCAAACAGTGTTATAAGTAATACAAATAAATTGAAATCCGTCAAGGCCGCCGCCGTCCGTACCGCCGCGGGGGTAAATGAAACCAGCCGGCAGGTATCCATGGCCGCCTAAGAGCTTGGAAATTTAATTGTCGGGGTGTATAATCTTTACATGTTTTATCAACGCGTTGGCAATGATAAAACACGGCAACAATCAAATATTCTACGGTCAGGAAGAGCGTTCTCGCGCAAAGCAGGAGCAGCCGCTCTACCATTGCCGCGGAATATGCAATTTACAATTTAATATTATTCCGCGGTAGCTCAATGGTAGAGCGGCTCCCTGTGGACACTTTTGTTATCAGGCTTATAATAAAGCCGTGAAAGACAAGAGAACCTATGCCAATCGCCGAGATGAACTCATCAAGGCAGTAGCCAAGCGACGACGCAAAATCAAAGAACTATCTATCCAATACAAAGGAGGCAGATGCCAAATTTGTGGATATACTAAATATCAAGGAGCGTTAGATTTACATCATAAAGAACCAAGTACAAAAGTATTTGGAATCGGTGATAAAGGATATACGCGTTCTTGGGAAAAAGTAAAGATAGAACTTGATAAATGTATTCTCGTTTGCGCTAACTGTCATCGAGAACTTGAGGCAGGCATAACGCAGCTTCCTAACGAAAGTTAGGAATGAACTTTTCGGGATATCGGTGAAGCCCTAATCTGCCTCCGCCAGTAGGCGGATAGTGGATGGGTAATACCGAGGGAACCAGGCACTTTCTAAGATTCTAAAAAAAGAAAGTGACTGGGCGCCGTAGAGACTAGATACCGAAACACCTAATTCTAAAGAAAAGGTGAAGATATAGTCCACTCCACACGAAAGTGATGGAAAATGTGTAAGGAGAAGGTTCCTGGTTCGAGTCCAGGCCGCGGAGCAGACGAAAAAATCCTGATTTTATCAGGATTTTTTCATGGACGGCAAATGGACTTCGGAACCAAAAACGAGTAAAATGAACAAGAAATGAATAACCATGGAAACAACTTGGTTAGAGATTTGGCACTTGTTATTCTTA
>MGJJ01000014.1 GCA_001794205.1 Candidatus Yanofskybacteria bacterium RIFCSPHIGHO2_01_FULL_44_22
CCACACACTACCAAAACACATCTATATTGTCAAATAGATGACCCGTAAACAATATCGAGCTTCTTCTTCGGTCTTAGATTGAAGCAGGCGCATTCTTGTTTGCAAAATTGACCAGTGTTCTAATTTTACTAAATCAGACCACCGATTTATAACTTTTTCTGAATAAATTGCTTGTTTAATAAATGGGTTCGGTTCTTCTGCAATCCTTTCATGAACTTCTCGTTCTCTTTGTCCTTGGGATTTTAATTGTCCGGCTAAATCTTTAAATTCTTTGAGTTTAGATTTTTCTTTGTTAAACATATATTTTAATAAAACAGTCTTAAAAAGTTTTAATTTTCGACCTTTACATAAAATAATGCAATTTTAAATTGAAAGTTGCAAATATTTTCTTTATTAGCGTTTAACTCAAACAATTCCACGAAGTATAAGATTGTCATTGTTAAAAACTTAAATTACGACTTCCGCGTACTATATATCCAGATTTTGAACCGTTTTGGCGTGAGTCTGAATGAATTTTTTTCTGGGCAGAACTTCCGAGCCCATTAAAATGTCAAACACCTTGTCGGCCTCTTGAGCGTCTTTTACCGTCACTTGCAATAATACCCGATTTTGCGGGTCAAGCGTCGTCTCCCAAAGCTGTTCGGGATTCATCTCGCCAAGACCCTTATAGCGCTGGATGGAAACGCCGGAAATTTTCGCGTCAATGTTCTCCGCAGCTTCAACGAGGGAGGATTCTTCTTCGCTATCTCCACCAACCGGAGAAACCTCCCACTCGCCTGCCGCTTTTTTCTTTTTTGCTTTTTCCGGACCCGCCGACATCTTTTTGAATTCTTCCATTATCTTGTCCTTTTCTCCGTCGTTATAGGCATACTGCGCCTTTCCGCTTTTCTGGATTTTATAAAGCGGCGGCTGGGCGATATACAAATAACCGCCGTCTATTATCTGCGGGAAATATCGAAAAAATAAAGTAAGCAAAAGCGTGCGGATGTGCGCCCCGTCAACGTCGGCGTCGCTCATAAGAATAATTTTGTGGTAGCGCAGTTTGGTCAAATCAAATTCTTCGGCAATGGCGGTACCCATGGCAATAATCAAGGCTCTAATTTCCTGTGAAGCGAGCATTTTGTCCAGCCGCGCCTTTTCAACATTTAAAATCTTACCTTTCAACGGCAAAATGGCTTGCGTCCTTCTGTCGCGCCCGGATTTGCTAGACCCTCCGGCGCTGTCGCCTTCCACGATGAACAATTCAGATTCCGACGGGTCTCGGCTTGAGCAATCGGCGAGCTTGCCGGGCAAGGTAAGTCCTTCCATCGCGCCCTTTCTCAACACTGTTTCGCGGGCGGCTTTGGCGGCCAAGCGCGCTTTGGAAGCCAAGATTACTTTCTCCATGATTTGCCTGGCATCAAGGGGATTTCTTTCCAGCCAATCCGAAAACTCCACATTGACCACGGTCTCAACCGCAGTTCTTGCTTCCGGATTGCCAAGTTTAGCCTTGGTTTGGCCCTCAAACTGCAGTTCCTGCGATTTGATTTTGACCGAGATAACGACGGTCAATCCTTCACGGACATCATCGCCCGACAAATTGTCGTCTTTTTCTTTTATAAATCCGTTCTTCCGGGCATAGTCATTCAGGGTCCTGGTTATCGCCGATTTAAAACCGGTTAAATGCATACCCCCCTCAACGGTGTGAATATTATTGGCAAAACTCATTTCACGGCTCTGCAAATCGTCAACATACTGGAGAGCCGTTTCCACGAACATTCCTTGTTGCTCCTTGCCGATATAAAAAATATTTTTGTGCTTGGTCTCTTCTCCGCGATTAAGAAAATCAATATAAGAAATTATTCCGCCTTCAAAATAAAAAGTGTATTCGCCGGACACGCTTTCTTTCTGCCCCTCAACGGCAACAGGATTTCTTTCATCTCGCACCGCGATTTTAACCCCCTTGGTCAAATAAGCCTGCTGGCGCAAATGGCCGAGTATTTTTTCCCAATCAAAAGATATTTCCTGGAAAATTTCCGGGTCCGGCTCAAAAGTTACAATCGTTCCGCGCCCTTTGGCCCGGCCGACTTTCTTTACCGGCTTTTTGGCGACGCCTCTTTCGTATTCCTGTTCATAAATATCCCCGTCGCGGATTACTTCGGCTTTTAGCCAAATTGAAAGGGCGTTCACTACCGAAACTCCGACGCCATGCAAACCGCCGGAAACCTTGTAAGCGTCTCCGCCAAATTTGCCCCCGGCGTGGAGCGTCGTCATGACCGTTTCCAGGGCCGACTTGCCGGTCTGTTTGTGCTTCTCCACGGGAATGCCGCGGCCGTCATCTCTGACTCTCACTCTATTGTCCGGTAAAAGAGTCACTTCAATATTCTTGGCGTGTCCGGCCATCGCCTCGTCCAACGAGTTGTCAAAAACTTCCCAAACCAAATGATGCAGGCCGTCCACGCCCGTTGAACCGATATACATTCCCGGCCTCTTTCTGACCGGTTCAAGACCCTCTAAAACATATATGTCTTTGGCCGTATAACTCCCCTGTTTTTGGTTATTGGTGGTTTCTTTTAAAGCCATATTTTAACCAGCAACCCCGCCTTAGCGGGTGCTGTTTAACTTTATTAAATTATAGCATTTTTAACTCTGCAACACAATGCTTTTTGGGGATAAAAATCACCTGATTTCCGCTTTAAATTGGCTGATGGTCTCCCGATAAATTTTGTCCTGAATCGGGTCGATTTCCGAAGTTAAAAGTGTCCGCTCATTGCTTCGGTAAATGATGCGGTAAGTATAGCTTGTCTTGTCGGCGCCGAATTTTTCGGAATTTTCATATTTGTCCAGCAATTTCACCTCTTCCACAATATTTCCGCCAATATCGCGGATAAGGTCAAAATAATTGTTGGGGACAAAGTCATTGCTTACAATAAAAGAAATATCGCGGGTAATCGGCGGGAATTTGCTTACTTCTTTAAATTTACGGCCGAGGCGCAATTGTTTCTTTACCCTCTCGTCATCCGACCAAAGCAGACGGATATCCGGTAAATCCATGCTGATAATAGCCAGCCGTTCAAGACCGAAACCAAACGCCCAGCCGTTGTAAATGTCAGGGTCAACGCCCAAATTTTTCAAAACAACTCCCCGGACCACCCCGCTTCCCAAAACCTCAATCCATCTTCCGCCTATTTCAACTTCCATTTCCAAGCTCGGGTCAGTATATGGAAAAGTGTCCGCGTTAAAACGGTATTTAACATTTTCACCGAACACGGCTTTAGCGATTTTAACCAAAACATCCTGCAAATCCTGCGAGGTAATCACTTTGTTGCTTTTTTTGCAAAGATACCATCCGTCCATCTGGTGAAAGACGTTCATGTGGTTGCGGTCAATCTCATCTTTGCGGTAAACCTTGCCGTGACACAAAGCGCCGACCGGCCGGCCTTCTTTAATTTTTTTCTTAATTTCTTCCTGCATCAGCCAGTAATACCACATCACGGTGGTATGGGTGCGCAAAATGTATTCGTCGTTAAAAAAATATGTGTCGGACTTGTTGCGGGCGGGATGGTCTTTGGGAAAATTAAACAAATCAAAACTGATATCGGCTTTTACGATTTCGGGGACTTGAATAACATCAAAATCTTTAAAATCTTCAAGACCGATGATTCTTTGAGCTAACTCATAAATCGGACTTCCCGGAGTGCGCGATAGATCAGGCATCGCTAAAAACCGCTTCAATCTCTCCCCTTCGGGATCATGACGGTTATTTAACACCTCTAACGCATTTTTATCTTCGTCTGATTTAATAGTTATATTTTGTTTTGTCATTTTTAATTATTTATTAGACATTATTAAATCACAATAAGAGCTTGGAATTGGTTTAAATTTGCTTAAATTTAATATTTTTTTAATATTTTCATGCTCTTTTCGGGCGGTTTTTTGATTTATATTCTGCATCATCGTTTCTAACTCTAAAAATTTACCCAAACCCCTAACTTCATCTAAATGGACTCTCGTATGCTCAAGAAGCCAAAGATTTCTTTTTTTTACCACCTCTGCCTTTTTACCAAATAGATTTTTTAGCAAGTTTAGAACAATAGATTTATTTTTTTTTGCCAATGGGACTATCGTATAATCAGAAAAACGCGATCTTTTATCATCCGACCGGGTATATAAAATTAATTCGGCTGTCTTATTTTTTACTTCTCTTAATTTTAATCTACCTCCACCATAATTAAAATATGTATCTTTTTGATAAATGCCATAAGCATATTTCGCGCCTAATGTTTTAAGGCGTTTTATAATATCCTGGTCTGATCCAGTAAAAATTTTATACTCGATGTTTTGCATTGTTGCGTAAATAATCTATGGCATCAGCTGCACCTTCAAAAAATAATTTACCTTGTTTTTTGATCATATCTCTTAATTCCTGCATTTGTCCTTCCTTCTCTATCTTATAAAAAATATTACCCTTCGGCATCCAGCTTGGCTGTATTTTTTCTATTTTTAATTTAGCACTATCTCCCAAAATTGATGAGTCAATCTCTTTTAGATATAGGGGGCCACTATAAAAACCATAACAAAAATCTTTTGAGGAAGTTACAATATCTTCTAATTCCAATGTTGGGATTGATGGAAGTAATGGTCTAATCGCAATTAAAGTTTTAATGCCTAATTCAAAAGCTGTTTTTAATGTTTCTATCCTTTTCAAGGGTACTGGTGCTTTTGGCTCCCATATTGTTGTAGAATTTAAAGTTGGAATACTCATCGAAAATATAAGGAAATTACCGTTCGTGTTCAACTTTTGTTCTATGTTACTCAATTCTTCTATAAACTTAACGGGAAGGCTCAATTTAGTCACTACTGAAATATCTCTTTTTAGCTCTACCAATCTTTTTAAAATTTTTATAGATTGCTGCCTATCTTGAAAAAATTCTGTATCACAACCAAGCATTACTATATTAATTTCTTCGGGCAATTCTGAAAGAAGAGAAAATTGTTTTTCAGAAAGATATGCCACTCTTCTTTTTTGATTAAAATTTAAATCTTCAACAAAACAATATTTACAATCCAATGGACAACTTAATTGAGAATATGTCAGCAATCTTTTACCTTCTATTTTTAAACCCTCTTTTTCGAAAGTATTCTTCTCCATAACTGTTATTTTTCTTAGTTTTAACTTTATAAACCGAATTATATCAGCCATAAAAGAGATAAGCAATAATCAGCCGACTGGCAAAAAATTAATAACATATTATAATTAAGACTACATGTCAGACTTAAATAACATAGAAAATTTACCGAAACCAAAAACCGAAACAGAAAAATCTTCTATTGAGAAGCGCAATTTAATTCAAAAAGACCTTATAAAAGATTTCTGCAAAAATTCCGAAATAAAGAATATAGAAGAACGCACCAAGCGCGCTTTTGATTGGATATTAAAATACGCCGATAACTTTGACCAGCTTGATGAGCCTCTGATTGATGAATATTACCGTCTCGCCACTTCTGGAACGGAAGAAGACAATGTCCGCAAAGCAGAACTGCTTTCTCAAATTCAAACATCTCTTGTGGAACTGGACAACAAAAACGGATAAATAAAACCGCCATTTGCGGTTTTCAACATCGCTCCGGCATTCTCGCCCGCGCAAAAACAAGCAGTTGTTTTTGCGGGAGTGACGGGACTCGAACCCGCAACCTCTTCCGTGACAGGGAAGCGCTCTAACCAATTGAGCTACACCCCCAAATTTTTAACAATTCTTAAAAAGATTTTATCATAAATATTTAAAAAGTCCAACAAAAAAGTAGATTTTACCGCATCAAAAAACAGCAAACAAAAAAGTCCCGCATTGATAAGACTCGGGACTTAGGACTGGCGATTTGGGAATTGTTCTTCACTACTCGTTATTGAGCGAGGGATGCCAATATATTTTTTCTATCCGACGGAACCCGGTATGGCCGGGCAAGCCGAATGTTATATGATGTTTCATCGGCATTCTATGAGTTGCCGAATCGTTGCTTATGGCAAAGTCGTCATCGGCGTAAAACCCGATATGGCTGTATTCTATGCCCTCCTTATCGGTTTGTTTTTCCCAGACAATTACCGCCCCGATTTTGTTTTTCAACAACGGTTTGATTTCTTGCCACGGCGTATTGAGCCAATCTTTTCCCGGCTCAAGTTCGGCCCATCCGTTTTTTAACATATCCTTTTCCGTGGAATCGACTGTGGCGTGCATCCCGCCGATAAGTCCGTTAAGCAGAAGTATGCCGGATAAAGATACGGCGCACCCCAATCGGCCGTTGTCCAGCAAATCAACTTCGGCGCCGGCGCCGTTATCAAGCTTGGCAAACAGATTCCTAAATATAAAAGTGCCTTCTTGCCCCCGTATCAAATTAAAAATCATCGCCTGATAATTTTTCCTTTTGAGCAGCTTTGGCGGTATTAATAATATTTGTGGCATATTTTCCTTTCACCCGCCTCCGCGAGTCAAAATTACCGAGAGGGAATGGTAAAATTGTATCTTAAAAAATATCCTCAAACAACATTGACAAATATATTTTATTCTATATCATATAAATGACCGCGCTGAAGGTCAGAAAGGAGAAAGAGGTGGAAACGCCGAAGAACGAACACTTTCCTGAACAACCGCCCAAGCAAAACTATTTGCTCAAAAAGGAATAGCGTTAGGTCACGATAAAAGCAAGTGGCTTTATGCCGCCGCCACAGACAGATTACTGTTAATGCAGAATAAAAAACAAAAATTCGGCACTCAATACCAAAAAAACGCAGAAGGCCAATGGAAATTGCTGCCGGTCGCCCCCGGCGCCACAGACACCGAGCGTACAATACTTACCCTACTTACAAGGACTGTCCTTGTAAGTAGGGTAAGTATTAAATATCCTACTCCTAACGGGGCGCCACTTCTTTCCAGACGGGGATGGCTTGTTGGACGGTGGTTAATCTTTAATTCCCAATGCCTCATGGATTTCATGACGAATCCACCAAGAGGCGTAAGCGGAGAACTTATAATCTTTTTTGGGATTATATTTTTTAATTGCTTTTTGGAGTCCAGTTTTTCCGATTTCAATTAATTTTTCCAAATTTAAATTACATTCATTCTCCAAATAATGA
>MGJJ01000015.1 GCA_001794205.1 Candidatus Yanofskybacteria bacterium RIFCSPHIGHO2_01_FULL_44_22
TTGAGCAAAACATCCTCCACATTACACCTCTTAAAAATCCGCAATTCGGTTATGGCAATCGGCTTGTAAAAGAAATGCTTTTTATGCAGGGCTATACGGACGATGAGATTGCCCATTACGGAGGATTGCGCATTAAAACCAGCATTGATTTGTCTACTCAAGTCATAGTATCGGAGGAATTGAATAACCACCTCGCGGAAATAAACCAAGAACTTGCCGGAGAAAAGCTGGAGGGCGCCGTTGTTGTTATAGAAAATAAAACGGGGCGGATAGTCGCCTTAAGCGGGGGCCATGATTTTAATGAAACCAATTTTAATCGGGCGCTTTCCTTGCGCTCTCCGGGTTCCGCGTTCAAGCCATTCACCTACGCCGCGGCAATTGAGCATTATGGAAAAAATTTTGACAGTATGGTCTGCAACTGTCCCTTCACGATGCCGGCAAAGGTAAGTTTCAACGGAACCGTTCTTAAGTGGTGGACGCCAAGAAATTTCGTGGAAAAAAATACGGTCCCTTACGGCTATATTCCACTGCCAACGGGAATTATCCGGTCAGTCAATTTGGCCACGCTCAACTTAGCCAAAGAAATAGGAATAAGAACAGTCATCCGCACCGCCCATGATATGGGTGTTTGGGGAAATCGAGGCATAGGGAGAGATTCGGAAAATCAGGTTTGGTTTAAATCGCCTTACGCCGACGAAAATAGTCCCGGTCTTCAACCGTATCTTCCGACGGCTATCGGCGGTTCCGATGTAAGCTTGCTTGAACTTACCAACGCTTTCAGCGTTTTTGCGCGAAACGGCGCTTACATCAAACCAAGCATTATCATTCAAATCAAAAATTCGGATGGTAAAATTCTGTATTCCGCGGAAAAATACCAAGAAAAAAGGGTCTTGTCTGAATCCACTTCTCATAAAATGACCGTGCTGTTGCGAGCCGTAACCAAAATAGGGACCGGCAAAACCGCCCTAAAAACCCTGAAACAACCCGTAGCCGTCAAAACGGGCACGTCCAACGGGCCAAACGACTTGCTAATGATCGGCTATACCCCCGAATACACCGTGGGGGTGCGTCTGGGTTACGACGCGCCAAAACCAATAGAAATTCCCGAGTACATGAAAAAAGTAAGCGGAAGCAGAAATTTGCAGGTTTCCGGCGGCTGGGTTGCCGGACCGCTGTTTAAAAATATCGTTGAGAGAATGTATGAAAAAAGGTCGGTTGCTGAATTTCCGCCCGAAATTGAAAGTGATTTGGAAAATCTCGTCATAAAACACCGTCGCGCGCCCGCGCCAATACAACCCTTCGATTTCACTCAGAACAAGCCCGCCGCCCAGACCCAAAAATCAAACTAAATCCCGCACAAAATTTATACATGGAATAAACGCCAAAACCGAGCTATGCTCGGTTTTATTTTTTGTCCGCCCCCCGAGACTCGAACTCGGAACATTCACCTTAAGAGGGTGCTGCTCTACCAATTGAGCTAGGGGCGGCCCGCACACTAATTTATATTTTATGGCTGTTTTGCCTTTTTTACAATCTGTTGCAATATTTTTACAACAAAATCAATATCCTTTTGAGACGTCTGCCGGCCGAGAGAAAAACGCAACACACCGTCAAGATATGGTTCCCTAACGCCAATAGCTTTCAAAACATGGGAAGGCTCAACCGCGTGAGAAGTACAGGCAGAGCCGCTCCCCGCCCGAATCCCGTATTTATCCAACTCAAGCAGGAGTTTCTCGCTGTTTGTTCCGGGAATTGAAATGTTTATATTGTTGGGCAGCCGGCCGCCGCCAAGCGCGCCGTTTATTTTCGTATCCGGCATTATTTCTGCCAGCTTCTTAAAGAAATAGTCCCTTAGCGCGGCAATTTTTATGCCCTCTTTGGAATTTATCAACTCAAGCGCTTTTGCCAATCCCAAAATAGCCGACAAATTTTCGGTCCCCGCCCGCAATCCTCTTTCATGCTCCCCGCCCAAAACAAGCGGCCTAACGGGTACTCCCCTGCGGACATACAGCACGCCAATTCCCCGCGGCCCATAAATTTTAGTCCCGTTAAAAGACAGCAGGTCCACACCGAGATTATTCACATTAACATCCAAATATTCAACTGCCTGGCAAGCGTCCACATGAAACAACGGATAATGCTCCGACAAGGATTGTTTTTTAAAATCTTTAATTATTTTGGAAATTTTTTTTATCGGTTCTATTGTGCCTATTTCATTGTTGGCATACATGACGGAAACTAAAAAAACTTTCGGCGTCAGCCGGCGTTTCAGGTCGGCTAAATCAACCAAACCCTTTTCATCGACTTTTAAAAAAATCAATTTGAATTCAGACCGTAAAGATTCCAGCGGTTTAAGAACGGAGGCATGCTCGAGCGGTGTCGTCAGAATTTCTTTCCCGCCGCCCGCCCTGGCTTTGGCCGCCCCCAAAACAGCCAAATTATTGGCTTCCGAACCGGAACCGGTAAAAATAATCTCCGCCGGTCCGGCTCCGATAAATTTTGCGATTGCTTTTCTGGCTGCTTCAAGTTCCTTTCGAACTTCACGGCCGGCATCGTTAAAAGAAGAAGGGTTCGCGTAAAGCGACAACCCGCGCAAAATTTCTTTTTTTACTTCTGCGGCAAGAGGAGTCGCCGCGGCATTGTCCAAATAAATTATTTTTTTCATCAAAAAACGGCCATCGGCCGCTTTTTAATTTAACACATTCGGCGCACTATCGCAATCCCGCCATCCTTTCGTTGCGCGGCCAGAAAAGGACCGACAGAAATCCGCCGAGCAAACCCATATCTCGAACCAGAACCTCGTTGAAACCATGAGTAAAAATAACAACCAAAAGAAATGCCGCTCCCAAAAAAGAAAACAGGGCGGAAAAAATATTGAGCGCCAAACTGGTGGCGATAAGAATTTCAAAGATGGCATTAAGGTAGATGAAGGCAATGCCGCTAAGGCCGAACTGCGCGACAAACCGGACAACGTTTTCCGGAACCCAGGCATTGAGCCAGTACTCCGGTTGCATGAATTTATCTATCCCAAACCAAAAGAAAACAAAAGCCAAACCAAGACGGAGAATTAAATTGGAATAACGCAAAGAATAAAACATTTATTGACTATTGACAAACATAATAAACTATGCTATCATTATAAAATCCTGGGACTGCGAACTTCGTTGTTCTGGCGGCATAAAAATCGTGACGGCTTGCCCGCTTGCGGTTCTTAACAATAATTATATTAACATAAAATTATCAGCCGCAAAAACAATCGGGCTGTCGGTTTCAAAAAAGAAAACCTCGCAAAAACGGGGTTTTCTTTTTTGAAACCGACACCGCCCGCTCTTTAAACCACGCACATTTTTTCCAGCCAATCAAAAGCTTTTTCGTTTATAATCTTTTCAGCCACATTTTCTCTTATCTGCGCCGTGTTCAAATCGGCGGGATTTTCAATTTCTCCGCGCATCAGAGCGGTCTGGACCGCAAGATTAAAAGCATTTTCCGCTTCTTCCGATGAAACTTCAATCCCGTTGGCTTTTATTATTTTGTGAATAACAAGATTCATCTTTATCTGTTTTTCGGCTTCCTTGCGCCAGTCTTTTTTCAAATCATCCTGGGTTTTTCCGAGACGGGCGAGATACGGCCCTAATTCCAATCCGTTTTTGTGAAGGTCGTCATCCAGACTACCGACCATCTCATCCAACCGGACATCCACCAAAACTTCAGGCGTTTTGATATCAGTCGTTTTAATTATTTGTTCCAAAATTTCCAGACGATTTTTCTGTTTTTCGTTTAATTCTTTTTCCTGCCTGATTCCCTCCTTTGCGTTGCGGGAAAGTTGTTCCAAACTGCCAAATTTTCCAACGCTCGCGGCAAAATCATCGTTTAGCTCGGGCAGCTGGACTTTTTTGACATCGCCGATTTTCACCAAAAAATCCAATTTTTTTCCGGCTATGCTTTTTTGATAATAATCCGACGGAGCGATAAGAGAGAAATTTTTTTCTTCTCCCTTTTTCATGCCGACCAGCTCCTCTTCAAAGCCGGGCATAAAATTTTTCCCGCCGATAATCAGGGGGTGATTCTTGCTAAGCCCCCCTTCGATAATCTTTCCGTCGGCTTTAACTTCAAAATCAACTTCCAGCCTGTCCCCCGTCTGGGCCGGCTCGGCCTTATCGTAAAGCTTGGCTCTGGACGCTCTTAGGGTTTCCAGCGTCTCGTCTATTTCTTTTTGGCTGACTTCGGTGTTAACTCGTTTTATTTTAAACCTGGAGACATTGGGCAAATTAAAATCCGGAAACAAAACCAAGTTTGCGGAATAGGCCAGTTTTTCAACGCTGTTTTCTTTCATTCGAAAATCACTCGTATTCAGTACGTCCAATTTTTCGTCAGTGATAATTTTATTTAAGCTACCGCGAACGGCCATTTCCATGGCCAATTCCAAAATCTGGCTCGAATCGATATGCTCTTTCAGAAAACTTTTGGGAACTTTACCCCGGCGGAAACCGTCAAGCTCCGCGTTTTTGCCTATTTCCGATTCGGCTTCTTCGATATAATTTTTTAGTTCGGCTTGCGTCAGTTCAACCGATAATTCGGTTTGGCCCCGGACGACTTTTTTAAATTCGTGTTTCATGGATTTCGGCGGATATCTTATTCTGAATCTTTGTCTTTCTTAATTTGTTCTTCCGGTTCCGGTTCCGGTTCCGGTTCCGGTTCCGTTTTGTCTTTCGGTTTCACTTCTGATTCGGCGTCCCGATAATCCAGATTTTCCTTCGGCGAGCGAACATCAATTCTCCAGCCGGTCAGTTTGGCCGCCAGTCTGACATTTTGACCCCTCTTGCCGATAGCCAACGAAAATTGGTCGTCGGAAACCTCTGCCAAAGCGTGCTTTCTTTTGTCGTCGATGATTTCAACATTCAGTACCTTGGCGGGAGAAAAAGAATTGGCGATAAAATCCTTCGCTTTTTCGCTCCACAAAATAATGTCGATTTTTTCGCCGGACAGTTCGTTTATCACCGTCTGGACCCGGACGCCCTTTTGTCCGACCAAAGAACCGATGGGGTCAACTCCTTCTTGATTGGACGCAACGGCGATTTTGGTTCTTGAGCCGGCTTCTCTGGCAATGGCTTTGGCCTCCACCGTTCCGGTATCTATTTCAGGCACTTCCATCCGGAACAGTTCAAGAACCAATTTCGGATGAGCTCTTGAAAGAAGCACGGCCGGACCCCGCGGAGTCTCTTCCACCCGCAGAATAATAAACCGGAATCTTTGGCTTATTTTGTAATTGTCGCCGGGGATTTGTTCGATTGGAATCAAAAGGCCGTTGGTTTTGCCTAAGTCGATAAAAACCAGCGCACCTTCTTTTCTTTGCACCACACCGCTGATTATTTCCCCTTCCCGGCCTTTAAATTCGGCAAAAATCGCCTCTCGCTCCGCCTCTCTCAAGCGTTGGATAATTACCTGTTTGGCTGTTTGAGCGGCAATACGTCCGAAATCCGTATGGGGTTCGAGCCGGGTAATCAGTTCGTCCCCGACTTTAAGTTTTTTATTTGTTTTCTTGGCCTCTTCAAGAATAATATGTTTTTCGGGATTGAATTTAATCTTGGATTCTCCGTCTTCGACAGTTTCTTCCTTTGCTTCAGCTTCGTCTCTTTTCCTTGTCCGCCCTCTTTCTAAATCTTGAAAATCTGGTTTTTCTTCGATTATTTTTTCAGGCAAAACGCCGGTAATGTTTTCTTCTTCGTCAACGCCTTCCACCACATAGTGAATCTGGGCAATTTCCATCTTCCCGCTTTCCGGGTCAAGTTTGGTCTTTATAATTTGTCCCTTCTTGCCGTAATCCCTTTTATAGGCGGCGGCAATAGCCGCTTCTATGGTTTCCAGAACGCTTTGTTCGGAAATCCCCTTTTCTTCGGCTATTTGTTTAATGGCCGATAAAAATTGTTTTGTATCCATTCCGTACGAAGTAGCCGCTGCGCAGTTGTGGGACAACCATTTATGCGTGTTAGACTACTGTTGTTATTTATTATTATTCCGCGCGTTTTACCCGTTAGGGCTACTTCGTACGGGATTGATTTTTAAACGACAAGTCCGCATTCAGCGGACTTGTCCTATAAGATAAAATCAATCTGGTGGCTTAATGATAGCATCTCGTAAAAATAAAGTCAAATACCGCAGGGTTATCAACAAATTTTCTCTTTACAAAGAGTTTACATCCGATAGATTGAGACATCGGGCCGTAGGTGTTAATATTAAGGCGAGGCGAGGCGAATTATCCAATGCTCCAGCAAACAACAAACAAAAAATCGGAGGAACTTGAAAAAAAGCTAATTGAGATTGAGCTGAAAAGAGAAGAAGAACACTATCGAAAAATCGCCCAGACTCTGAATCTGCCGTTTTCCGATTTAAAAACGGTGCCAATCAGCACCGAGGTTTTGATTTTGATAAGCGAAGAAGACGCCCGCTCATCGAAATTGGCAATTATTTCCCGTTCAGGCGCCAAGCTTATAGCCGCCGCCGTTAATCCGGAACTGCCTGAAACGAAAAAGGTTCTGGAGCAGTTGAAGAACCGCGGCTTTAGTGTTTCATTCATAATTGTGACGCCCTCCACTCTTTCCCAAGTTTGGGACCGCTACGCCACCACAAAACAAATCAAAACTTTTGAATCCGGCACGGTCAATATACGAGAAGAGGAATTGGAGTTATTCCAGGAACAAATCCTAAATGTGGCCGACTTGAGAGACAAGGTGACCAAAATATCGGCCACTAAAATGCTGGAAATCTTAATCGCCGGCGCGCTTAAAATCGGCGCCTCGGATATTCATTTCGAACCGGAAACAGAAAAGGTCAGACTGCGCTACCGTCTGGACGGAGTTTTGAGCGATATCGTCGCCATAGACGTTCTTTCTTACGAAAAAATATTAAATCGCGTCAAGATTGTTTCCAATTTAAAATTGAATATCCACAGCGCGCCTCAAGACGGCCGCTTCACCATCAGTCAAAAAAACGCAGTCATTGAGGTCAGGGTCTCCATACTGCCAAGCGAATTCGGAGAAACGGTTGTAATGCGCCTATTAGACCCGCGAACCATTAAAGAAGGGCTTGAACAATTGGGAATACGAGAAGACTTGCTCGTTCTGATAAAAGAACAGATAAGCAAGCCGACTGGCGCGATTCTTACCACCGGGCCAACCGGTTCCGGAAAGACGACCACTCTTTACGCTTTTGTCCGCCATTTGAATAATCCCGGAACCAAGATAATAACCATTGAGGACCCGATTGAATACCACATTCAGGGAATTTCCCAGACCCAGGTTGAACCGGAAAAAGGATACGGCTTTGCCAATGGTTTGAGAGCAATAGTTCGCCAGGACCCGGATATTATTTTGGTGGGTGAAATCAGAGATGCTGAAGCGGCCGATATCGCCCTGCAGGCGGCTCTTACCGGCCATTTGGTTTTTTCAACCATTCACACAAATAATGCCGCCGGTACCATTCCCCGCCTGATTGACCTTGGTGTCAAACCGGAGATTATCGCTCCGGCAATCAGTATGGCCATAGCCCAAAGACTGGTCAGAAAACTGTGCCTAAAATGTCGCGTGCAAGACACGCCGCCGCAGGAAACTCTCAAAAAAATAGAAACGGTTCTGGGGCCGCTTAAGGCTAAATTCAAATTGCCCGCTTTCAATGCCTCATTAAAAATATTTTTCCCGGGCAAATGTAAAGAATGCAATGAAATGGGTTACCGCGGTCGGCTTGGGATTTATGAAGCTTTTGTCATGTCCAAGGCCATGGAAAAACTTATTCTTAAGTCGCCCGCAATTTCAGACATTGAAAATCTGGCAGTTTCTGAAGGCATGGTTACCATGCTTCAAGACGCTTATTTGAAAATGCTTGGGGGACTGACTTCACTGGAAGAGATAGGGCGAATTATCGGATAGTACAAATTTAAAACTTTTTTAATCTGCAGGCAAAAACCCGAATTTATAAAAAAACGGGGCAGGATATTTCCAAGGAGTAGACCAGTCGAAACCGAACTATCCGAACTAAGATAACATCCCAAATCGGACCTACGTATAAATACTTTAGTCCCTTGCCTGCAGATTAAAGAAGTTTTATCGGTTGGCTGTCGCCAAATATAATAGACTGCCAATTCTCTGATATTTTAATCTAAATAACTATGTCTGTCAACCCCACTAAATTGCCCGCCCTCTCTCCCAAATCCGGTCAAGATGACCAGGTCCTTGACCAAGCTTTGCGCCCAACCAGGTTCGACGAATATGTCGGCCAGGAAAAGATAAAAGGAACGCTGAAAATTATGATCGGGGCGGCCAAGAAAAGAAACGAGCCGATAGAGCACCTTCTCCTGCACGGCCCTTCCGGCCTCGGCAAAACAACTTTGGCTTACCTCATCGCAAAAGAGCTTGGCGCAAACATAAGAATCACCTCGGGTACGGCGCTTGAAAAAGCCGGCGATATCGGTTCCATTTTAACCGGGTTAAGCGACGGCGACGTTCTTTTTATCGACGAAGTTCATCGTTTGAATAAAACCATTGAGGAAGTAATCTATCCGGCAATGGAAAATTTCAAACTGGACATCGTTATAGGAAAAGGCATTTCGGCAAAAACCCTTCAAATAGATTTGCCGAAATTTACGCTTATTGCCGCCACCACAAAAATATCTCTTCTTTCGTCTCCGTTCAGGTCGCGATTCGGGGCAAATTTAAAATTGGATTTTTATGAACACGCTGAAATCGAACAAATCATAGCCCGGTCGGCTTCACTCTTAAAGGTCTCAATAAACAAAGAAGCCGCAACGGTTATCGCCGAGGCATCCCGGGCGACGCCCCGCGTGGCTAACCGCCTTTTAAAAAGGGTGCGCGATTATGCTCAAATAAAAGACGCTGCGGAAATAAACGCCGTTTTAGCTCGCGACGGATTGAAAATGTTGGAAATAGACAATCATGGTCTTGAAGAAACCGACCGGAGAATTTTGCTTGCCATAGCCGAAAAATTCGGCGGAGGACCGGTGGGATTAAAATCCATAGCGGCGACCGTCTCGGAAGAAGAAAGCACCATTGAAGATGTATATGAACCTTATTTAATGCAGTTAGGTTTTCTCGCCAGAACCTCCAAGGGAAGGATGATAACTTCCGCCGGCATGAAGCATCTCGGCATTAAAAGAGAAGAAACGTTGAATATCTGATTCTTAATTCTTATGTCCGGACACTCGAAATGGTCGCAAATTAAGCGCAAAAAGGCATTGACCGACAAAAAGCGGGGTCAAATTTTTTCCAAATTATCTCGGGCAATCACCTTGGCGGCACGCAAAGGCGCCGACCCAAAAACCAATCTTGAATTGGCCAGAGCTATGGAAAAAGCCAGAATTGAAAATGTGCCCAATGAAAACATAGAAAGAGCCGTAAAAAAGATTTCCGAGAAAAACTCGAATCAATTGGAAGAGCTGGCCATAGAAGCTCTCGCTTCCAGCAATATCGCTTTAAAAATACGGGCCATTACCGATAACCGCAACCGGACGCTCGCGGAAATTAAAAAAATATTGGCTGATTTCGGAGTTAAAATGGTCCAGCCCGGCAGTCTGCAGTGGCTTTTCGGACAACCGCCGATTACTTTGCAAGACCCGGCCGCGCAGGAGCAAATTGAAAAACTTTTTGAAGCGCTTGACGACCAAGACGATGTTGAAGATGTCGTTTCAAATTTAGAGTAACCGGCTTTTGTTTCTTAATTCTTACTTCTTATTTATGATAATTCTTGGCATTGACCCGGGCACAACTCAAATAGGTTTCGGGGTCATTGAAAAACAACGGAACAATCTATCCTGCCTTGATTATGGAATCATAAAAAATAACGGCAAAGACAAACTTTACGACTATCAAAATACCGCTTCGGAACTTAACAAACTGCTCGTCAAGCATTCCCCGGCTCTTGCCGCCGTGGAAAAACTTTTTTTCTTTAAAAACCAGAAAACGATAATCGCCGTAAGCGAAATGCGCGGGATTATAATTTTAACCCTGGCCAATAACAAAATTCCGCTTTACGAATTTACGCCTCTCCAGGTAAAACAAGGGGTTTCAAGCTACGGCCGGGCCGGTAAGGAACAAGTCCAGCAAATGGTTCGTCTTATTTTGGGCATAAAAGAAAGAATCCGGCCCGATGACGCGGCTGACGCCTTAGCTATTGCAATTTGCTGCGCAAATTCCTATAATCCTTTTAATCAATAATGCGGCGACCGGAAACCTGCCCAGAAACCGAACGGAGCTGGAAGGTTCCCAAAACCGTTCAGGCCATTATGGCGATAAATGTCTCGGAAACTTTATTACAGGCCGACGATGACATGGATATTGCAGACGATGTTGTCGACAAAGAATCGACAGAAGATGAAGATGAAGAGGAAGAGGATGAGGATGAGGATTTTGAGGACGCTGATGAGGAAAACGAAGATGACGGAAAAGACGTTCGAGAAGAGGGTGAAGATAAAAATGCTTACTAAAAATTGACAGGCAGAGTAATAGAAACCCCCGCTAAGCGGGGGTTTCTATTACTTAAATTTAAAATCGTTATTTTATTTTTACAAACTTATGCGAACCTATTTTCAGCAAATCATCGCTTTGCAATTGATAATGCCAATCTTTAATAATTTTTCCGTTTACGCTCACCGCGCCTTCGTCAATCAATCTTTTAATCTCCGATTTAGAAACATTCAATCCGGGGCCTGTTTCAATAATAAGTTTCCCCGCCCCTTCCACTCCTTCAATCTCGCTGGGCAGACCCTTTTGGGAAAACACTTTGGCGAATTCGTCCCGGGCCGCTTGCGCCGACTTTTCTCCGTAGAATCTCGCCACAATAAGTTGGGAAAGGTCTTTTTTGTGGTTAAAAATATCTGTCCCCGCGGTTTTGCGGCGTTCTTCCGTTCTTTCCGGCTGTTCGTCGGTAAGCAAACTGAAATATTGCCAAACTAAAGAATCGGGAATTGACATTATTTTAGCAAACATAATATTGGACTTATCGTCCAGGGCAATAAAATTACCATAGCTCTTGCTCATTTTTTTCTCTCCATCGGTGCCAACCAGTAGCGGCACGGTCATTATGTCCTGTTCCGGAAGGCCGAATCTTTTCTGTACTTTTCTGCCCATAAGCAGATTGAATTTCTGTTCGGTGCCTCCTATTTCAACATCAGCCCCAAGCTCGACGGAATCATAACCCTGCAACAGCGGATAAAACAACTCCGCCATGGTAACGTTTCCGCCGCTACGGATTCTTTCTTTAAATTCCGCCCGGTCCATTAATCGAGCATAAGTAAATTGTGAGGCCAGTTCCATAAAAAATCTGGCGTCTTTTTTTTCGTACCACTCGCTGTTGTGCCTTATCTCCGCCTTGCGCGTATCCAATATTTTTCCGGCCTGTCGGACATATTCTTTCATGTTGCGTTCCACTTCCTGCCTGCTCAAAACCGGACGTTCTCGAAGTCTCCCCGAAGGGTCGCCTATCGTCGCCGTAAAATCCCCGATAAGCAAAACAACCTGATGTCCAAGGTCGAGAAATTGCTGCAGTTTTTTCAACGGCAAAGAGTGCCCCAGATGTAGAGTGTTCATCGTCGGGTCAACGCCGAATTTAACACGCAATTTTTCCCCGCTCAAAAGTTTCTTTCTTAAGCTGTCCGCTTCAAAAATTTCTTCAACCCCCCAAGAAAGAAGATTTTCTATTTTGCCGCTGTCAGTATTGATTTTGTTCCAAAACATTCTTTAAGCATAGCTTCTTTGTCGGTTATTGTAAATGTTGATTTTTTGTGGCATTATCGAGGGGATGATTCTCGCCAAAAAACGCAAAAAGGGCTCGTTTTTTTTATTTTTGTTCCAGAAGGCGCTGATTCTTTTCGTGTGGATTTTTGTTTTGTCGACAATTGTTTTTCTGTCGGCTTTTCTATTTTTGAAAAGGACTCTTCCGGAGCCGGAAACGATAATAACCAGAAAAATCGGCGAATCCACTAAAATTTTCGATAAGACCGGCAAAATACTTCTTTACGACATTCACGGCGAAGAAAAAAGAACAATTATCGCCTGGGAGGAAGTCCCACTTAATTTGAAAAATGCCGTTTTGGTTTCCGAAGATGATAATTTTTATGAGCATAAGGGGTTTGATTTGAAAGGAATCATCCGTGCTTTTTTAGCTGACTTCCGCCACTTGAGACTTTCTCAGGGAGGCTCAACAATTACCCAGCAATTGGTAAAGACGGCTCTTTTGGGCCAGGAAAAAACGTTTTCAAGAAAAATAAAAGAAGCTGTTCTTGCTGTTGAGATAGAGCGCCGATTTTCAAAAGACCAGATATTTTGGATGTATTTAAACCAGATACCCTTCGGGTCAAACGCTTACGGAGTTCAAACCGCCGGTGAAGCCTTTTTCAATAAAAACGCCTCTGCTTTGTCGACGGCGGAAGCCGCGACGCTGGCGGCTTTAATCCGGGCCACTACATATTATTCTCCTTACGGAAATCACGTTCCCGAGCTGATGACCCGCAAAGACGGCATTTTAAAAAAAATGAAAGAATCCGGCTATTTGAACGAGGAAGAATACAAGTTGGCCGTTCAAGAACAAATCGTTTTCAGTCCGCCTTCGGAAAAAATACCCGCTCCCCACTTTGTCATTATGGTTAAGGAATATCTTATAAAAAAATATGGCGAAGAAACGGTTCAAAACGGCGGATTTAACATTATCACGACGCTTGATGCCAAACTCCAGTTATTGGCCGAAGAAACCGTGTCGAAATATGCCGCCATAAACAAAGAGCGCTATAAAGCGAAAAATGCTTCCTTGGTCGCCATAGACCCAAAAACGGGAGAAGTTTTGGCCTTAGTCGGTTCCGCTGACTATTATGACCTTGAGAATGACGGAAATTTCAACGTTGCGACCGCCAACAGACAGCCCGGTTCGGCGTTCAAACCGTTCGCTTACGCGGCAGCCGTCAATAAAGACTACGCCGATTACTCCCTGGTTTTTGACCTAAAAACCGAATTCAATCCAAACTGTCTCCCTGATGGCTCGCAGGAAAAGGACCAATACGGCCTTGATTGTTATCATCCTAAAAATTATGACGACAGTTTCAGGGGCCCCGTAACATTAAGACAAGCTTTGGCCCAATCGTTAAATCTTCCGTCGGTAAAAACCCTTTATTTAGCCGGAGTAGACAACACCATGGATTTAGCCGAAAAAATGGGAATAAGCACCTTGGGAGACCGCTCTCGTTTTGGTTTGTCTTTGGTTTTGGGCGGAGCCGAGGTTAAGCTTACGGACTTAGTTTCGGCTTATGGAGTTTTTGCCAATGACGGAGTAAGAAATCCGTGGTATTTTATTCAAACCATAAAAACCTCCGGCGGCCAAATATTGGAAGAAGAGCGAAATAATCCGGTCCGGGTTTTACCGGAACAAACAGCCCGCATAATAAATAATATTTTGTCGGATAATTCGGCTCGGGCTCCAATGTTCGGTTATTCAAGCTCCTTGTATCTGCCCGGCTTCAGTGTTGCGGCTAAGACCGGTACTACCCAGGAAAACCGAGATGCTTGGGTGGTTGGTTACTCCCCCGTTTTAGCTGTTGGCGTTTGGACGGGCAACAATGACAATGAATCAATGACAAGACAGGGCGCCGGCATAAGCGCCGCCGGTCCGATGTGGAATCAGTTCATGGTCAAAGCTTTGTCCGATTTCCCGAATGAAAATTTTGTGAATCCGCCGCCCATTATCAATAATAAAATAATGCTGGACGGAAACTACTTTTATAAAAAAACGGGAGATTCCAAACCGGAAGTTCATTCCATTTTATATTTTGTTGACAGGGGCAACCCCTTGGGGCCGTTTCCAATAGAACCTCAAAAAGATTCCCAATTTAATAACTGGGAATGGGCAGTTAATAAATACTACCCTCAATAACAAAAGCAACTTTTGCACTTTTGTTATTACCTGATAATTAGTCTCTCGATGAAAATTCCGCTTGCGGTTAGGCGTTCTTTTATCGCCCCCCTTTGCAAAAATATTTCATTGGCGACGATTTTGTCGCCCATATTGACAATCAAGTCGCTGTTTTTAAATTCGAAAGACCAGTTCATCGTTTCATTGGCCACATTTTCAGGCAAAATTTTTTTAAAAAATTGCATTAAAACCTTTCTTGCCGCCGATTTTTTTTCAAATTCCTTTTTTAACGCAAGTAATTTCTTCAGGGTTTCCTTTGAGATTGAATTAAACATCAATTTCTAATTTCTTAGGGGCATGATTAGATACACGACATCTTTTCCTCCGTCACCCTGTCTTAAAACCAGAGGGCTGTTTTGACCGGTAAATTCTATGATAACCTTGGGTGAATTTATTACCTTGAGACCGTCCAGAAGGTAGTGGAAATTTAGAGAAAGTTCAAACGGTTCGTTCTTTAAAACACTTTCCACTTCAGATTCTATTTCTCCTCTGTCAGAATTCTTAGCCACAAGGCACAGCTTGCCTTCTTGGCATTTTATTTTAATGTCGGAAATATTGGAAGAAAAAATACCCGTTAAGCGGACGTTTTTTTCCAATTCGTTTTTGTCGACCAAAACTCTTGAAATGAATTTCTCCGGTATTACTTTTTTATAATCAGGGTAACTTCCGTCGACTAACCTCGAAACGATTTCCAAATCATCGTTGGCAAAAGCTATTTGATTGTCGCCGATTAATAAACGGATGTCTCCTTCTGTGTCGCTTAAAGTTCTTATCAGCTCCGCAACGGTGTTTCTGGGTAAAATTAAAATTTTATGGTCGGAGTTTTTTAGATTGGTGATTTTTTCCGTCAATCTGAAACTGTCCGTTGCCGCAAACACAACACTACCCTTATCAAAGCCAGTAAAAACCCCCGCCAACTCAGGCCTTGCTTCAGACACAGCCACCGAATCAAAAACCGCAGCAAGAGAGTCTCTCAGTAATTTTGCCTGGATTTCACAAAAAGGACTGCTTTTTATTTTTGGAATAATTGGAAAATCTTTGGTGTCAAAACCGAGAATTTGAGTTTTGTACTTATCCGAATCAATGCTTAAAATATTATTTTTTGTGCTCATGGACACCTTTTCGTCGCTTATGTTGGAAATAAAATCAGAGATTATTCTTGCTGGAACGGCTATTTCACCGGTTTCATCTATTTTGGCCCCGATAAGAAAGTTAATCCCTATTTCTAAATTCGTTGCAGAAATCTTAAGACGGCCGTTTTCCGTTTTTAATAAAATATTGTTAAGAATCGGGAGGGACGTATTTCTGGAAACAACCCGCTCTACGACAAGCAGAGCCTTTTTTAAATTTTTCTGATTAGCGGTTATTTTCATTTAGATAATAATTAATTACTTATATAAAATTTATTACTCTTATTAAGGACGGCAATTTTGTTTATATGTTATTAATAAGCTTATTTAACGGGATGAAATGCGCGTTTCTATTTGGATAATGTGTTAGTAAGACTGTTGATTTGGCGGCAAAAAATCTGGATAAGAAACGGGCCGGAAAAATATTAAACTGTTTCCGCGGATATTATAAACAAGCTACCACACAAGTTATCAATCACCGTCGGCACGGCACATTTCAAATTTACAGCGATAAGACAGGGCCCTATTTTTCAAAAGAATTATAAATCCGCTCTCTAATTAAAACTAATTCTTGTTTCAACGGCTCATCAACGGAAGATTCCTCCTTTATTTTTACGCAAGCATGAATAACGGTGGAATGGTCGCGGCCGCCCAACTTTTGCCCGATTTCAGGAAAAGATAACTTTGTTTCTTCTCTCAATAAAAACATTGCCACCTGTCTCGGCTTTACCACTTCTTTTTTTCTGCTTCTTTTAATAAGGTCGTTTAAGGAAATATTGTAAAAATCGACTACGGCCTTTAGGATGACCGGTGGCGAAGTTTTTCTGTAAGGAGTGCTCAGATAAGCATTCAGAATATTTTTAACTTCTTTTATGTCCGGAATTTTATTGTAAATCTGATTGAAAGCCAAAATTCTGTTCAACGCCCCCTCCAGCTCCCGGACATTTTTTTGAATATGCGTGGCAACGTAAGTTAAAATCTCATTGTCCAAAACACAGCTCTTATTGGCCAATTTGACATTTAAAATCGCCAACCGCGTTTCAAAATCAGGCATACCTATGTCGGCTATCATTCCGCCTTCAAATCTTGAACTAAGCCGTTCTTCCAAAGCGGGAATGGCTTTTGGCGGCCTGTCCGAAGAAATGACAATCTGCTTATTTTTGCCATAAAGTTCATTGAAGGTGGAGAAAAATATGTCCTGTGTTTTTTCTTTTCCGGCTATAAATTGGATGTCGTCAACGATAAAAAGGTCAAGTTGGGAATATTTGTTTTTCAGTTCTTCTATGGTTTTGTTCCTGATTGCCTCAACTATGTCGGCGGTCAGCCGTTCCGCCGGAGTGTAAAGTATTTTTTTTGCAGGATTAAGATTGAGAATTTCATTTCCGATGGCCTGAAGAAGATGAGTTTTACCGAGACCTACTCCCCCGTAGAGAAATAAGGGGTTATAAAGTTTACCTAAATTTTTAGTTACCGCCAGACAAGCGGCATGAGCAAGTTCGTTGTTTGAGCCAACCACGTAAGACCCAAAAGAGTATTTCTTGTTTAAGTTCGTATTTTTATCTATGTCTGCGTCCGGAACCATCTCGTTTTTATTCTCAAGCTCGTTATCCAAAATAATTTTTGATAAATCCTGGCGGGTCAGGTCGATTTTCGGTTTGCCGACCACATATTTTATGTCTCTAACCTCGGGAGAAAGATTCCTGATGGATTGGATTATCTGCTTATTAAACTTATTTTCAAGCCATTCCCTGATAAAGCCGTTCGGAACGCTGACAACCACGGAATCGTCAGCTTTATTAATAATGGAAGTGTTTTTAAACCAAGTAGTAAAATTAGCTCTCGGCAACGAAAGTTCCATTTCTCCCAACACCGCTTTCCAGAGTTCCTCGTTAGTCATAATATTTTTTAGTTTGTAGCCGACACTGTTTAAGAAGGCCTAACTCAAGTATAATTTAATAAGTTAACGATTTGAAACCAAAAAAGTTTATACACTGTTTATAACAAGTGGAAAAATATTAGCAATCTTGACATGTTCAACAACGCTCTGCCAAGCCAACTCCGCTTCTGAAATTCTGTTGACTAAAGTTTTATAAAAGCGTAAAGTAAATAAACATTAAACAACACTTAGCGCTTAAAACATGAAAATAACGCTTTATAGGCCCAAAAAGAAAAAAAGAAAAGTAAAACATGGCTTTTTAAGCCGAATGAATTCCAAGAAAGGAAGAAGTGTTTTGACTAGACGGAGACGAAAAGGCAGAAAAAGATTGACGGTTTAACCTAATTTTTTAAACTGCGTGGCCCTAAACACAAAAAACAGAGTTAAAAATAAAAAAGAGTTTGATGAGGTTTTTAAGAGAGGAAAAACTGTCAGCGGCAGTTTTTTATTTGTCAGGTTTATTAAAAGCATGGGTGAATTTCCAAGATTCGGTTTTATTATTTCTTCTAAGATTTCAAAAAAGGCTGTCATCAGAAACCGGATTAAAAGACTGCTTTCCGAAACAAGTAGACTTAATTTGGAGAAAATAAGGGGCGTCTTTGACGTTATTACGGTATTGAAAACTTCTTCAGCTTCGACGGCAAAACCGGACGAGCTAAGAAGGGATTTTCTAACAGTGTTGAATAGGGCAGGAATATTATGATTTTTTGGATATTAAGCGCATATAAAACGACGATAAGATTTATGTGGAAATACCGTCCGCCTGTCCTTTTTTATTCGGAATGCAAGTTTTTTCCTTCCTGTTCGGAATACGGGACAACGGCTCTTAAAAAGTACGGTCTGATGATGGGAACAATCAAGACGGCCTGGAGGATTTTAAGATGCAATCCGTTTTCCAAAGGGGGCGTCGATAACGCATAATTTAAATTTATGATTGCTTTATACAACGAATTGATTTATAAGCCCCTCTTCAATCTGGCTGTATTCTTTTACAATATTTTGCCGGGTAATGACTTGGGAGTAGCGATTATCGTTTTGACCGTACTGGTTAGAATTGCCTTTTTTCCCCTTACCAAAAAAACCATACGTTCACAAAAAGCCCTTAGTGAACTGGCGCCTAAAATCCAAGAGATAAAAGAAAAATTTAAAAACGACCAAACTTCTCAATCAGCGGCAATAATGAAGCTTTACAAAGAAAACGGCATAAACCCGGCTGCCGGTTGTCTGCCGATGCTAATCCAGATTCCAATCTTGTTTGCTCTGTATAAAGTCTTTATGAATGTGGCCGCTTTTAACGCGGAAAACTCGGCCTGGCTTTACGGTTTTATTTCCAACCCGGGAAGTATAAACAAAATGTTCGCCGGATTTCTGGACCTAACTTCGAAAAATCCTCTTTTGGCGATTCTGGCCGGAGTTTTACAGTTTATCCAGGCAAAAGAAGCAAGTCCGCGTCTTGCTGACAAGAAGAATGCCGGTTTTGCCGGAACAACGGCTTTTGGCAGCCAAATGTTGTATTTTTTCCCGATAATGATTATAATAATTGGTTGGAACTTGCCAGCCGGCCTTATGCTTTATTGGATAACGGCAACGGCTTTTTCCATATTTGAGCAAAGATACATAAAAAACCGCCAGTAGCTCACGGCGAACAATTAAACGTAAAAAAGACAATGAGCGAATTTCAAGGCCCAAATAAAGACAGAATCATTGAAACCGTGAAAAAAATCGGCGATTTTATGAATATGGAATGTCAGGTTGAAGTAAAAGAGGAGACTTTTCAGGGTGGTTTAGGGCAGGTCCCTCAACAGGGTTCAGAACAAGCCGATTCAAACAGGAATGTTGTTGCCGTCTCTATTTATATGCCCGAAAATGCCAGATTTTTAATCGGGAAAAACGGTGAAAATTTAAAAGCCCTGGAGCACATTCTTAGAGCAATGTTGTTAAGAAACGATAAAGAAATTGCCAGCCTGTCCGTTGACGTTAACGATTACCGAAAAGCAAAGTCCTCGGAGGTGATTAATTTAGCCAGAGAAGCGGCTGTTAGAGTCAGAAATACGAAAAAAGCGGAAGCCTTATACCCAATGTCAGCTTACGAACGGAGGCTTGTCCATGCGGAACTGGCTTCTCATCCTGACGTATCCACTGAAAGCATAGGCGATGAACCTCAAAGGAGAGTGGTAATAAAGCCTCTGAATTTTTAATCTCGAAAAATCCTCATCGGCGTTTCTCGGTCAATTTTACGGAATAAACCCGCTGGTCGTAAGCGTTTAAAATAATGGCGTAGTCCTCCAAATTGGAAATCAGGAACTCCTTAGTCTTTATGTTTGAGCCCAAAAGAGATACCGGCTGTTTTTCATTTTCGGCAATGTTGAGACGAAAGATTGTTTCGGAACCGTCGGCAATTGATTCAACGCAAAAGATATGCGCGCTGTCAACGCCCCAGGCGCATTTTGAAGCTGGAGCGTCACCTGCCAACCTCTTCTCTTCGCCATCCGGCAACGCTTTGTAAAACAGCTCGGCCTTTTTATCGGCGCTCAAAACGGAAAACATCAGAAGATTGCCTGCCGGCGACCACTTTATCTCCAGGTCTTTTTTGTCGCGTAAGACTTCAGTAATGGCCCCGTCTTTATTTAGAGAAAAAAGTTTCGCAAAACCGAAATTGTCAGAAATTTTTAAAAAAAGAAGGTTTTCTTGAGGCCAATACAGTTTAAAATTATCCAGTCGGGTGTTTAAAATATTCTTTGAAACGCCGCCGTCCGGACTGGAAACGGTAATTTTGTTTGAATCACCCGATAAACCTGACTGAAAACTCGCGATTTGTCTTCCGCTCGGCGAAAAAACCGCCGATTTCACACCCGGTAAAACTGAAATTTTTCCGCCGGGGAAATTAAAATATTTAAATGCGGTCCCTTCTTTGGCGCGGAGATGGAATTCACCGATAATCTCTTCGCCATTTACCGGTCGCGAACCGGCCGGACCGGCGGGCCAGAGTATATTTATAAGGTCAGCCGGAATTTGAGCGGAAAGGGGGCGCGCTTCTTTTGTTGAGAGGTCGGCGGCAATCAGCCGGCCGCTCCCCTGTTCATAAAAAACCGCCGTGGAATTGTTTTCAAAAAAAGCAATTCCCGGCAAAACCAGGCCGCCGCTTACGGCGGTAATTTCAGATTCCGAAGGGGGTTGATTTGCGGAATCGTCCATTTTGCCGTTCTTATTGCCGGAAATAAATTTTTCAAGCAGATTGCCGCCGTAGTAACCGCCAGCCGAACTGTCGTCTTTTTGCGAACTTAAAACATAACCGCCCAAAAAAGCGGCCAAAAAAATAATCAACGCCGATAATGTCGTTAAAATATTTTTTCGCAAAAAATCTTTAACTTGCCAATTTAGCCCATTCATCCTTGGCCTTTTCTATTTCCAGGAGCTGGCGGGGGTCGGAAGTGATTATCTGGTCTTCGGCGTAAGAAGCAAGCACCCGAATACCGATATGGCTTTGACCGAGGAAAAAAAGCCCGAAACCCACCCGCGCTTCCAGAAGATAATATTTCTCGGCATCGGTAAGTTTGAATGTCTCCTGGAGGATATCTATGGCCGAAGTGGATTGCCGCATAAGTATTTGAACGGAAGAATTGCTTAAAATCGCCTTACCCTGCGAAGCGCCCAAAAAATCGGGAATATCTTGAGAAATAGTCGTAAGGCCCAAGTAATATTTTCTGCCCCTTTTTGCTATTCCGAACAAAAATTCCGCTCCGATGGGATATTTCATAAGCCACCAAGCCTCATCTACGATGAGGATTCTCTTTTTCAATTCCCTTCTTATTCTTGTCCAGATGTGGTTAAGAATCAAATACATCGCTATCGGTCTTAGTTCGTCCTCCATGTCTCTGATTCCGAACACGACCAGCTGATTATCCAGAGCGACATTGGTCGGCCGGTTCAAAAATCCGGCAAATGTGCCTTGGGTGTACTTTTTCAGGCGAATGGCCAGAGATTCGGCTCCGGCCAGCCCGTTCAGGATATTTTGAAAATCAGAAAGCAGAGGCGGCTCGGCATTGGCGAAATCGGAATCGGGAGAAATATCTTTCAGGGCGTAGGTTTGAATCAGGGCCTCGTCCAAAATGGCCGTTTCCTCGGGGGTCAAATCTCCAAACAGCAATCGCAGGAAGCCGGTCAGGTCAAGAATATGAGACTTGAACACATCGGCCGGATTTTCGTCGGGTCTCGGTGTCGGCAAATCTAAAGGATTAATGTGCTGGTCGGAATTTATGGATATCTTGATTGAAGAACCGCCGACCGTGTCCGAAAGGTATTTGTACTCGTTTTCGGGGTCAATGACAATAATTTGCGTCCCGAAAATAAGACTTCGGAGTATTTCAAGTTTTACGGTATAGCTCTTGCCGCCGCCGGATTTTCCGAACACGACGGCATTGGCATTTTCCAAACTGAATCTGTCGAATAAAACCAGCGAATTATTATGGGTGTTGATACCGTATAGAATGCCCGAATTGGAGGTCAGGTCAAAAGAAACGAAGGGAAACAGCGAAGAAAGAGGCTCGGTGTTCAAAGAGGTGTGAACGTTTAAGCGGTCATCGTTAAAAGGCAAAGTGGAATTAAAACCCTCGCCCATTCTGAAAGTGGCCGGCTTGGCGAACACGAGCTGATATTCAAGCAAGCCCTTGAGCTTGTTTTCCGTTTCATCGAGTTCTTTTGCGCTGTCCGCGTAGAAGGTAATATAGACTCCAAGTTCAAAAAACTTGTCTGTCCCCTGCTGAAGGCGGTCTCTAAGCAGTTCAATATCTTCCATGGCGGTTTCAAGAATGGGGTCCCGGACTTTGCTCTGGGCCGATTCTTCCATTGCCTGGGACTGAAGACGGGCCAGCTGGTCGCGCAATTGTTTTAAAACGGCGGCTGTGTTTTTGGGAAGGACGAAAATGGAAATGTCGAAAACCTGGTCGAGATTGATAATCGGCGAAAACCAGCTGGTGTGCAAGTATCTCGGATAAGTGGCCAGAAAAACCGTGCGGGCGAATTTACCGCCGATTTGAATGTAATTCGGAGAAACGCTGAACGCCGAAGGGGCCAGCAAGTCGCCTATTTTTTTTATTTGTTCTTCGGGCATGGCAAAATTATATGATTTAGGTTTCTAAATTTTTCGTCTGAAATTTGGAAGAAGGATTATACAATTCATAAAACATTTTCAACAGCTCGTCTTTTTCAAGGACGCGCGTCCTGACACCCAAACCGATAAGGCTGTCGAGAACAAGCTCCACTCGCTGAAGCAGTTGGGTTTGGTAAGTTTTGAACCGGTCGTCGTCTAAGACAGCCTCTTTGACCGTCGCGGACGGCTTAAAAATACTCTTAAGACTTTTCAGCAAACCGGCCTTGCCGGGCGCTTCAAATATGTAAAAAGGCACGACAACATAAAATTTCTTGGCCATAATGTTGGCCAAATCAGAAAGCTCTTTCACGAATTTGGAATACTCACCGGCCTGGATTTTAAGAAGTTCGTTGGACAGAGACGCGGCGGCCGCATCAACGACGCCGAGATAATCTCCTATGTCCAGCCGCCGGGAAGTAATCGCTATTTGAAGCGGAAAATCCACCGAATTCAGAACTTTCTGGAAATTCTGAAGAATAGCCACCTGCTCGGCCTCCGATTTAAGCTCAAAGTTGACGGCGGTTATCTCAATCACGGCGCGCAAAGAGCCGTTTTTCAGAAAAACGACATTGTCCTTTATGTCCGCCACTTCCACTAATTGTTTGGTTGATTGAATGGACAAAAATTTGTTAGTTCGTTGTCTTGTTATTTTGTTGCGACGGCTCCAGTTGAGGCATGTTATTTGCAGCTTCTTTCTTGAAAATATATTTTTTGGGGTTCAAAAAATACGACAAGCCGTAGGAGACATAATTAAGCAGGGGAATGTCATTTATTTTCAAAAAGGCCAAAGCCAAGAACATGCCCCCAATCGGAAGAGCAAAGACGAAAAATAAAATTCCGCGCAGGGTCATATAGAGCAGGGTTAAAACGGCCGCCCCGCCGGCAACCCAAAGAAATTGCTTCAGGGTGAACGGCCCCACTATTTTTGTTTCCGTCTCTATGAATTGTGGCAGTTGAAAACGCATACTCTTTTCTCGTTCGTATCGCGACGCCAATCTACAAATAGTGTGCGAATTTACGAATTAATACGAAATAAATATTTGACTTATTGCGTATAGCGATGTATAATCATGCCAAGCTAAGTCTCCTTTACAATTATAGCAAAAAATAAAACAAACAAGGAGAAAATCTGATGATATCTCAAGAATTGCGGGAAGTAATGGAAAAGATTGAGAGTCTTAAGCCGGAATGGAAATTGGCTCAAGGAGCAATACTTTCCGCTGAACAAGAATTTTCGGATCTTAGATATAAAATATGCCTTGAAAAACAAATAGCCGAAGGAATAATTCGTTGTGAAATCAAGGTTGGACCAACGGGCGCTTCTGAAGATAATCTTTGGGGTGATGGGCGTGAGGGAGATGAAATTTTTAGTCATAATGCAACTGTTAAAGTTTCGCTTGCCAAACACTCGGATCCGGATAAATTTATATGTTTTTTCTCGGAATGTTATGGTGGGGCGAAATATGTTTTGTTTAAAAAAAGGACTTTTTGGAAGGGATATATTAAATATATGGGAAAGCGGTTGATAAAGAACCCATCAGAGGAGTATCAATTTTTAAGAAAATATGTCGAGGCCGTAGATGCGGCTTTGTATAAAGCGAAAACCGAGGAACAGCAAATAGCAGAAAAAGAAAGAAACCAAAAATATCAGCAACAAGAGCAAGATTGCAAAAAGATATTCTTCGGAAGGTAAAAGGCGTCGAAAGGCGCCTTTATCTATTTCTTAAGTCAACTATATTTGCTTTCTCGGGATTTTCGATTTCAAAATTAGCACCGGGAGTTAATACAATGTTTGGTTTTTGAGATTTTTCTTCCGTGCCTTCTTTTTTGGACAACTCTTTAGCCGATCCTCTTTCTTTGAGAATATCATTTTTGTCCTCGCCGTCTCGAACAATTCGCAAAGCATTTTCCAAATTGTTGAAGAAAGACTGGCGAGATTTGAAACTGCCAAGTGATAAACGATTTTCAAGAGCTTCTATGAAATCTGAGTTTCTCCAGACAGTAAGCGGCATATTGGCTATATCCTTTGTATCAGTGAGCGATTCTTCAAACATTCTTATGCGTATTTTTTTATCTAATTCCTCATCAGAAATATCAACTGGTAAGTCCTTAATTTTGTCTTTGTAATCTTTTCTAGTCTTGGCAAGGCGTTCCTGAGACATCTTATAAGTTATAAGCATATCTGGTCTGATGCCCCCTGCTTCCTTTATAAATGCTGATCCCTCTGTTGAAGAATCGCCACCAAACATTCCGATACCTTTTTCAAAATGATCATAAGTGAAAGCTGTACTTGATAAAATCTTATTATTTGATTGAATGTGTTTATAAATTTCCCGTTGTGCTCCAGAACCAAGATTGGAAAATTTCCCTTCTCCTTTTGCCGCAGCCATAAGAGTCGGCGCACCAATATTAGAGAAATTGGAATCTTTAGCTGTTTTGATGAAGTCCTGCATGGCATAAGGATTATCTTTAAGTTCGGTAACGGTCTTGGTAAAGCTTTCCGCGTCAAGCTTTCCCATCTTGGCCAGCATCTTGTGATAGGCGTAACCCTGCGGGTCTGATGCCTTAAATTGTTTTGCTCTTGATTCGATTCCGGCGGCGTCGATTTTGCCGGAATTGTAATCCTGCTGGACGGCTTCGTAAGTTTTATCGGCTCGGGAAACGAAATCCTTCTGGCGTTGGAATTCCATTCCATGGACGCCGAATCTCTGGCCCCAAAGAGCCTCTTTCCGTTTAAAAGCGGCCTCGCTGCCCAGCCAGCTCGGCAATTTCTCTTCCTGGAACTGTTTAAGTCTTTGTCCGGCGGCCTTGCCGATGGCCGTGCCGCCCACGTAACCGAGAGCTCTTTTTTTAGCCGCTCCGGCTATGCCCGTTACGCTTACTCCGGCGAACATTGAAATTTTCGCCGAGGCGATTAAACCGCCGATTAGAAACATCGCGGCCAAAACATAGGTGAAAAGAGTTTGAAAAGTAAAATTAGCCCCCCCGATTTTCTCCTGGGCGAATTCTTTTCCCACCGCGCCGACCACTGTCCCGATATTGGCGGCAAAATATAGGCCGAAATAAAGAAAAAACAGAAAAACGGGAAGGGCAACGCACCAGCCGATAAAATAATGCCACCATTTTTTGTAATATTCGCTTGTCTGCGGAAAAACGCTCATAACCCAGGCAAACGGAGAAACAATCAACAGCGCCCAGATAATGGGTATTCTTATCAAAGTAAAAACCAATCCCGCCAGAATGGCGAACAGAAATACACCCAAAAGCACGACGGAAAATGTAAGCTGGACTAAAACATTCAAGGCCAGACCTTGTATGTTGGCGGAACTCGCACTGCCGCTTGTCGCTTCGGCGGGCAACAAGTTTGACGGGTTCAAGTCTTGTCCCAAGCGGGTTGCCGCGTCTCCTATGGCGATAAGAAAAGTGTTGTTGATTATCTGCGCTCCGTTTATCACCAACCCCCCGAGGGTTAAACTGAAATTTATCAGAAGAGCGGCAATAAGGAATTTGGCTATAAGCGTGCGGACATTGTATTTGGCGACGTCAAAAATGGTGGCGAAGGCCATTACTATCAGAGCAATAATAAAAAACATGTTGGCGAAATCGCGCATTATTTTCCAACTCTGATAAACAACCGGCGCGTTCGCGCTATCGGTGTAAATGCGCATTTTAATTACCGCCGACAACGCTCCGGCCAAAGCGGCTATTATTTTTCCTATAAGGGTGAGAAGCAGGAAAACGAAACTTGCGGCCAGTTCAACAACGGTATCAATTCCAAAACTCATCAAATTCCATGCCTGCGCCGAATGAAGGGGAATCCAAAACGAAACAACCAAAAACAGGATTGCGAAAACAAGCTTGTATTTTTTGGATTGTTTGGCGGAGTTTCTCATCTAATAAACAAGTGGTTTACGGGAAATAAGGGGTTTCATACGGAGGAACGTTTTGGGAAATTTTATAATTAAGGCTGGGGCGCGACGATTTGAGAAGCGCATTTGGCGAGCGGGTCATCGGCTGTGGCGGTGAATGATTCTGTGGCTCCTCCGCCTATGTAACCGTTTGCGAGGGGATTTAAAGCGCTGCAAGAAGTTGCATCAGTCGGTAAATTTCGTGGGTTATCAAAACCAAACCATGAGAGATTTTTTGAGCAAAAATCGCCGACGGTTGCGGATGAAAATTCAAAAGGATAAGCATT
>MGJJ01000016.1 GCA_001794205.1 Candidatus Yanofskybacteria bacterium RIFCSPHIGHO2_01_FULL_44_22
CGTCAATCAAGACCTGATTGCCATTCGGCGCTTCAATAAACATCGCGTCTCCCTGTCCCACATCAAGAAAATACACCTTGAGCAGTCCGTCTTTCTGGGAAGCGGTGGAATAAGTCGTCCACGCAAAAATAGAAAGACAGAGAAAAACCACGAGATGAATAATTGAAAATCGTTTAAACAACATCAAAGTTTAATATCATAAAAATTGGCAAAAAGAAACCTGAAATTTTGTCAAATTTTACCGATTATTTTTCTCCTCATCCGCCACAATCCGAAAAACAATATCGGATAAATTATGATAAGCGCCACCCGGGTGAAAGAAACCGCCACCGAAGCAAACGGCAGAGACGCGAAAAATTCTATAATTTTAATTTGATACGCCGTAATCGCCCAAGCCGCGAAACCGACAAGGCGGCCGAGAGGAACAAAAATTATCCCCGCTAAACCCGACAAAAATCCGAGCAGCATCGCCGCGGGAACAAAAGGCAAAACTAAAACATTGGCAACAACCGACACCAAAGACAAATTTTTAAAATAATAGATGAGCAACGGGAATACAAAAAATTGCGCCGACAAGGTCATCAAAATAATTTCTTTCAAACTCTTAACAAATTCTCCAAGCTGGCCGGCAATTTTTGAAATTTTTTCCGTTTTATAATTTAACAGCGGATAAACATAAGCCAGCCCCAGCACCGCCATAAATGACAGCTGAAAACCGACGTCAAAAGCTAAAATCATCGGGCTTAAAAATACCATTGCCGCGCCGGCGAGAACAATCGAATTTTTCGCGTCGGACAAGCGCCCGTAGCCGGAAGCGAACAACAGCAAGAGCCCCATTATTGCCGCCCTCACCACCGAGGCCGAAGCGCCGGTCAAAACGGAAAACAAAATAATCAACCCCGCCGAGAGCCAGAACGCTTTTCGCCTTTTAAAAAACCAAACCAGCGCCCACAGAACCGCTTCGGCGATTATGGTGATGTTATATCCGGAAACGGCGAGAATATGCGAAGTGCCGGTTTTATTGAACGCCTCTTTCAGTTTGTCAGGGATTTCCTGCCGGCTTCCCAGTAAAATGCCGTTTATAAACGATGCGTTCGGCTCGGCCAGAGAACGACTCACCGCCAATTCAAATTTATCCTTAACGATAAATATTTTTTTATAAAAACCAAGCTTCATTTTCTCAAACAACCCCAATCCGGCGGTCTTGCTTGTTTTAATCTTCGGAAAAGACATCGTCGTTGCTACGCCCTCTTTCTTTAAATAATTTACATAATCAATCCCGTACGAAGCCGCGAGGGCTCGCAGCGTGCCTCTGCTTCGTACGGGATCAAAATTTTGCGGGGTCTTGAGCGCGCCGTTTATCTCCAAAAAATCTCCGTATTGATATTTCGGAAAAACATTGGCGAAAATCTGGGTTCGTTCATCAACTTCAATAATTTTATCCGGCACGATAATTTGTTTCACCCTAAAAACAAACTGCGCCCTGCCGTTTTGATAAACCGTCTCATCGTCAACATATCCTTTCAAAATAACCGCCACTCCCCTGCTTGCCTCACCCAAACCGTGGCGAAGCGGGCCGCCAGCCTCAATGTCGCTAAATTGACTCAAAATATTTTTTGATAAACTGACATAATTAAACCTGACGATTCCCAGCGCAAAAACTAATAAAAGAGCTCCAGTCAAAATTCCGGCGCGGGAAAATGTTTTGTGATATGCCGAAATGCCAATAATTCCGATACTTATAATTATTAAAACCAAAATAAAACTATATGAAACGGGCGCAAAAGACGCCATAAAAATTCCTCCTGAAAAAGCCAACAACAGAAAAAATAAAATTTCAGATTTGTGCAAAACTTTCATGATGTATAAATACCAAATAACAGGCTTTTATTCAATTTACAAAACCTTTTTTATTTGATATTATTTAAAAAAATTGCGGGCGTAGTTCAATGGTAGAACGCTGTCCTGATAAGACAGAGGTTCATGGTCCGATTCCATGCGCCCGCACAAAACATCTTCCTCTTGATTTTCTCCCGTAATGGAGCAAACTGATTCTAAAAGCACCTTGTCGATAAAACGGCGGAGGCGATTATGACTGGTCCGGTCTACGGCTTTTGGTTGTTTCTTTCCGAAAAAGAAATAGAAATTATTGATAATCTGGCTTTATGTTTCTGCAAACGGAAAGAAGACAAAGAACGGCTTCAGAAAATTGATACGGACCAAAGAATCAAAGAAGCGGTAATCAACGGCTTTTATTTCATTCAGCGCCTTCTTGAAAAAAACCCGGAACTTATCCAGATATGGAGAAATGAGGAAATCGGCCGGGACGGCATGATTTTAGTTTTTTTGGAAAACCCTGATGAGCTTGACCGCATAGCCGAATCCCTCGGAATACAGGAGCCTGACCCGATTCTCCGACGAGAAGAAGTGATAAACAACACCTTAAGGATATTAAAGGAAAAGTATGCGGCGCAACACCAGCGACTGCTCATTGAAGCCGGAGATAAAAAAGAAGCGTAAGCGCTTCTTTTTTATTAGTTTTTGTGCTAAAATAAAATTATGGATGACCAGAAAATAGCCAGCCGATACAGAGTTGAATTATCCTCGGTAAAAGACCTTCTTTTTCATTTTCTTCTGCTTTGGACGGCGATTTTGCTGGTTTTAAGCTGGCTGGATTTCCTGATTCCCGATTTTGAACTTCCCGATACTCTGGTAACAAGTTATCTGGTGTTTCTCGGCGTCTATATCATCCACAAGGAAACTTCCCGATGGACCGGCGTGAAACTAAACATCCGGCCCGGCGAATTGTTCGTTTACGTCTGGTGGATTTCATTGTTGGCCATGTCTCTGCTCGGCTCTTTTCTGCGCCTGGAAGTTTCTTCCCCGATAAGATTTTTAAGCTATGAGGTTTTGGGAGCGTTTCTTTTGAGCGAAATTTCCAAAAATCTCAACGCCTATCGAAGAGATAGAGTTGGCGGAAAAGAACAAGACAAATAATGCGATGAGGGGGAGGGTTGCGCCGAATTCCCGCACTTCAATCTTGTTGAATGCGGGACAAGGTCCAGACACCAGTCTTGAATCCAGCCCTTGGCGGTGAGGTGTCCGAGTGGTTTAAGGAGACGGTCTTGAAAACCGTTGTACGGGAAACCGTACCGTGAGTTCGAATCTCACCCTCACCGCCAAGGGCTGGGAGAGTCCCACCCCCTCCCCGTCCAAATTTGGTCGGTGTAGCTCAGTGGTAGAGCACTGCCCTCATAAAGCAGTTGTCGCAGGTTCGATCCCTGCCACCGACACTTGATAAAACACCAAACCCACTTCTGCGGGTTTTGTGTTTTATCCGGTGAAGCAAATCAAACTGCTTGATTTGCGCGAGGGATCGAATACCGGAACGATGCGATTTTCGCATATCGTGTTTAACGATGTTCGACATCGTTAAACACGATATGCCGCTAAATTATTGCCTTAATGTTTATTAGTATGTTATGCTTCTATTAAAAGTAATCGCGGGGTAGAGCAGTCTGGCAGCTCGCAAGGCTCATAACCTTGAGGTCGTGGGTTCGAATCCCACCCCCGCAACTACAGAAAATGAAAAGGTCCTTACAAGGGGGCTTTTTCATTTTCCACTTGATTGCGGAGGAGGCGAATGCCATTGAGGCATTCGCGTTGGGATGAGAATGCCGGAACGATGTTGAAAATCGCAATCGGCGATTTTCAACCGTGAGGCGGGACTGCGGAAAAATTTTCGGAAGAAAATTTTATCTGTAGTCGAATCCCACCCCCGCAACATTCAACAAAAACTGCCGATATCGGCAGTTTTTGTTTTTATCCCTATTCCTTTCTCTTGTTTTTATCCCTCTCGCTTTTCTTGAGAAATTTTTTTCTTAGTCGCAGAGATTGCGGCGTCACTTCAAGAAGCTCATCGTCTTCAATAAAATCCAGCGCCTGTTCAAGGGTAAGAATAACCGGCGGAGCAAGAATTATGGTTCCGTCAGAAGATTTTGAGCGCATATTGGTAAGTTCCTTGCCCTTGCAAACATTAATTTCGATATCTTCTTTGCGGCTGTTAAGACCGATAATCATTCCTTCATAAACTTGTGTTATCGGAACGATAAAAACAATTCCTCTCCCCTGCGCAACTTCTAAACCGAACGCTACCGCCTTGCCGGTTTCGGAAGCAATTAAAGCGCCGTTTCTGATTCTTGGCGGCTGTTCCGCCATCTCTTTGTGGCCCAGCAAAACGCTGTTTATAACCGCAGTGCCCTTTGTGTTGGTGACTAAAATATTTCTCAAACCCAGAAATCCCCTGGTGCTGATGTGATAAACAAACCGGGAATAACCGTTCTTGTGATTTATCAAATCAACCAAAGTTGCTTTTCTTTTGCCAAATTCAGTCGTAATAATGCCGACATATTCTTCGGGAACATCAACCGTTATTTCTTCAAACGGCTCCATTTGCACACTATCAATCTCTTTGATAATAACTTCCGGCTTTGAAACCTCCAGCTCAAACCCTTCGCGCCGCAATGTTTCAATTAAAATAGATAAGTGCAATTCTCCCCTGCCGGAAACCACAAAATCAGTTCCGCCAAGCTCGGCCAACCGCATGCTCACGTTAGTTTCCAGTTCGCGGCGCAATCTTTCGGCAATTTGCCTTGAGGTAAAGCGAGAGCCTTCCTGCCCCTTAAAAGGCGAAGTATTGGGACCGACTCTTATTCTTAAAGTCGGCTCTTCTATTACAACCGGCGGTATCATTTCCGGATTATTGGGGTCGGCAACAGTTGTTCCGATGCGCGCATCGGGAATTCCGGTCAAAGCGACAATATCACCGGCAAACCCTTCTTCGTTTTCTGTCCTTTGCAATCCTTGATACGTAAAAATTTTCTCAATTTTGCCGTTTTGTTTATTGCCCTCGCCGTCTATGACCGCAATCGGCTGGTCTTTTTTAATTTTCCCCCTCGCAATCCGCCCGATTGTGTATTTTCCCTGGTAGCTGTCATAATCAAGATTGGACACCAACATTTGGAACGGGGCGTTAATGTCAACTTCCGGCGCCGGAATATATTCAATAATTTTTCCAAACAGGGGCTTGAGGTCGGCTGGCTGGGTTTTTTCTTCTTGAGACGGAATATGATTCCATGCCTTTCCCTCTCGGCCGATGGCGTACACCATCGGAAAATCCAAATGATGCGCCTCTTGAGCTAAGTTTAAAAAAAGACTGGCCACCTCATCGGTTGTTCTTTTGATATCCGCGCCGGGTTTGTCTATTTTATTTATCACAACGATTATTTTTAAATTAAGCTCAATGGCTTTTTTGAGTACAAATTTGGTTTGAGGCATCGGCCCTTCTTGGGCATCAACCAAAAGCAGGGCTCCGTCGGCCATATTTAATGTGCGTTCAACTTCACCGCCGAAATCGGCGTGGCCCGGAGTATCAATAATGTTTATTTTTATCCCGCCGTAATTTACCGAAGCGTTTTTGGCCAAAATCGTAATACCCCTCTCGCGTTCCAAGTCGTTTGAATCCATAATCAAGTCCTTGCTTAATTCTTCGGCCTTGGCATGAAAAGTATTGGATTGTTTCAATAAAAAATCAACCAAAGTGGTTTTACCGTGGTCAACGTGGGCAATAATGGCGACATTTCTTAAATTTGTAATTTTCTCTTTCATAAATTTTGGCGGTTTGATGTTGAAAAAATCAGCCCCCATCTGCACGGGGGCCCAAAGATTTAAACCAATTTAACAAATTTATTATATACTAATTTCTTAATTTACGCAAATGCTTAGAAAGCATTCAAATCAATTAACACAAAGCCGAGCTAAGCTCGGCTTTGTGTTAATTGATTTCGGTGTCGTCTTATTTCTGCAGTAATATTTGTCCCACATTTATCGCCGCACCGCAGTCCATTGACAGCGTTTTGGGCAACGCTTCACTGGATAGTGTCAATATCTTGTAATCATATCCTCCGAACAAGTAGGTCGTCTCCCCCACCCTTATATACCTGGCGTCGCCGGAACGGTTGTCAAACATTACGCTCGTGCCGTTTTTAAAAGTCGGACTGCCCGGAATCGACTGGCACCGCTCGTCAAACTGAATTCTGCGGGTGGCGTATTCGGCAACCAGCTGGCTGTAGGGCATCGACTGGCCGGCGATTTCCCCGCCGGTTTTGGGCGCCGCTTTTTTAGAAATCTTGGCGCTGGGAGTCGGAGTCGGAGAAACGGTTTCTTGATTCCCTCCCAAAATCCCCTCTTCATCCGCCGGCCTTTTGGTTAAAATAAACGCCGCCAGAGCAATTGCCGCAACAACGACAATCCAAACAATTTTTTTCATTTAAAAATACTTTTTTACGCCGGGCTAATCACCCGAAAACAAAAAAGCGATTAACTAAACTCATTATACCATTGCGGTTAAATCCGCAGAAAAGCACTTGTTCATAACCCCCGGATTCATTTCATTGCGCGAACTGACATAAATTCTTTAACCAAAACCCCGCCAACGGCGCATAACCTCCGGCTTTCTATATTGAGGGGGCTTTTAATTTGGTTTATAAAATGATAATTTTTAATTTTAAAGGGTGAGGTGGCCGAGTGGTTGAAGGCGCGGTTCTCGAAAAGCCGTAAAGGAGAAATCCTTTCGTGGGTTCGAATCCCACCCTCACCGCCAATTCTGAAAATTGGCGGTGTTTTTTGATTGATGTTCGAACTTTTTTTGAGCAAAACCCTGA
>MGJJ01000017.1 GCA_001794205.1 Candidatus Yanofskybacteria bacterium RIFCSPHIGHO2_01_FULL_44_22
AATTTTGCATGAAATAGTCGGAGAAAAAATACAAAAAAGCGTCCCCGCACAGCAAGCGACACCGTCGGACGATAATGCCGCCACCCAACAAGCTCCCGCCGTAGAGCCGCCCAGCTACCTTACGCCTGAATTAAAAGATAAAATTCAGCAATTGGTTGATTTGGCGTTCAGCGGTAGTCTTGTTCAGGCGATACAAGAAGTTTCAAAAACCAATAATGCCGCCCTTATAGACGCTTTTCACGACGTAATCGTGGATGAACTGTATAACGCTCTGGTGGAAAGGAAAAAATTGGAAAAGGTCAGTTAGCCATTAGTAATTAGCAATTAATCATTGCCTTTTTTACCGCTTATAATTTATCTTCTTGTTCTGGCGATTGTTTTTATCGCCGGCTTGGTTGTCGTCGGCTCCTGGAAAACCAAGGGCAGTTTAGACCGCGCTCTCAATATGACCTTGTTTCTGGTCCGCGTGCCTCGAGAAGCGCCCCGAGAGGGTAGTGCGGCTAAGAGCGAAAAAGAACTTATTAGCGTGGGAGAACAGCTTCTTTCCAGTTTTGCCAATCTTCATTCAAAAGGATGGAACAAGTTTTTGTACGGCGAGCCGTATCTTGCTTTGGAAATCGCCGTCCACCACATCGGCGAAGAAACGCATTTTTACATTGCCGTTCCCAAAAGCAGCGAAGATATCATTGAAAAGCAGATTTACGGGTACTATCCGGCGGCTGAAATAACCCGGGTGACGGATTATAATATTTTTAATCCCGAAGGCGCTAATGCCGGAGGATTTCTGCGTTATTCTGCAAATCCGATATTGCCGATTAAAACTTACCAGAAACTCGAAACGGACCCACTGGGAGCCGTGTTGACGGCAATGTCAAAACTTCAATCGGAAGGCGAAGGCGCGGCGCTTCAGCTTTTAATAAGGCCGAGCCACGCCGGAAATCTTAAATCGCTCGGCGTTAAAACCTCCCGCGAAATGCAAGTCGGTTATCCGTTCAAACAAGCTTTCCAGCGGGCATTGCATCCTCAAAAGCCAAAACCGCCGCAGCCCAACCAAGCGCCCGAACCTCCAAAAACGGTGACGCCGGCGGATACTGAAATAATCAAAGCCATTGCCGACAAAACCGGCAAGCAGAATTTTGACGTCAACATTCGGCTTATCGCTTCCGCGCTTTCACCGGCCAGAGCCGGCCAGATTCTCCAGGATTTTCAGGGCGCCTTCGTCCAATTTTCGTCGCCGGATTTGAACGGATTGAAATTAAACGGTCTTTCCGGTTCGGCGCTGTCCAAACTGCTTTATAATTTTTCTTTTCGCCTCTTTGACGGTAAACAGGCGATTACCATGTCCACGGAAGAAATCGCCAGTTTTTACCATTTTCCGCTTTTTTTCACCGCCGCGCCGCGCGTCAGATTTTTAAAAGCGAAACCGGCCGAACCGCCTTCGAATCTGCCCCGGCAGGGAATCGTTCTCGGTAAAAACATTTTTCGCGGGCAGGAAGTTCAGATAAAAATGTCGGATGAAGACCGCCGAAGACACCTGTATATTATCGGCCAAACTGGCACCGGCAAATCCACTTTGATGAAAGCGCTTTTAAGGCAGGACATTGAAAACGGCCAGGGCGTTTGTCTTATCGACCCTCACGGAGAATTCGCCGAATTTGCTCTTTCCGTAATTCCCAAAGAGCGGGCCGATGACGTAATTTATTTCGACCCGGGCGACATTGCCCGGCCGATGGGTTTGAATATGCTTGAAATCGACCCGGCCCATCCGGAACAAAAGACGATGGTTATTGACGAAATGTTCGGGATTTTTGATAAATTGTACAACTTAAAGGAAGTCGGCGGTCCGATGTTTGAAAAATATTTTAAAAACGCCGTTCTGCTCCTGTTGGACGATTATGCCAATGAAATTCCCGTTTTGGCCGATGTCGGCAGAGTTTTGGTAAATGACGCTTACCGGGCGGAAAAATTAAGCCGCGAAGCCAATCCTTTGATTAAAGAATTCTGGCAGTTGGAAGCGGAAAAGGCCGGCGGCGAACAAAGTTTGGCCAACATCGCGCCGTACATCACCTCCAAACTCAACGCTTTCATCTTCAACGAATTTCTAAGGCCGATAATCAACCAGAAAAAAAGCGCCTTTAATTTCAGAGAGGCGATGGACAGCCGGAAAATCTTAATCGTCAATCTTTCCAAAGGGAAAATAGGCGAAATCAACGCCAATCTTCTGGGCATGATTATTGTGGGCAAACTGATGATGGCGGCGCTGTCGCGGATAGATGTTCTGGACGAAAAGGCCCGTTCGGATTTTTATCTTTTTATGGACGAGTTTCAGAATTTTACCACCGACAGCATTGCCGTCATTTTGTCGGAAGCAAGAAAATACCGGCTGGACATGATTATCGCCCACCAGTTCATCAAACAACTTAAAGAGAATATCCGCGATGCCGTTTTCGGCAATGTCGGTTCCATTGTCGCTTTCCGCATCAGTCCCGATGACGCCGAATTTATGAAAAACAAATTTGAACCGGTTTTCAGCCCCCAAGATTTGATGAACATAGACAATCTCAACGCTTATGTTAATTTGCTGGTTAACGGGCAGACAACCCGGCCGTTCAATATCAAAGTGGAAACCGAGAGGGTGTTCGGCGCCGGTTCAGCCGAAACGGCGCAGGCCGTCAAGGAATTGTCTTATGCCAAATACAGCCGGCCAAGAGAAGAAGTTGAAAAGGAATTAACGGCAAAATACGGCGTTTAAAAAACCAACTGAACATGAAATTCACAAAAAAAGACCTGTTTTTTTCTTTGGCAACCGGTTTTATTACTGGTTTTTCGGCCTGGCGGATTTTTAGTTTTTTGAAGGTTCCGGAATTGTACGGCTGGTCGTTTGCCTGGCTGATTATTTTAGTTCCGGTTCTTTGGATTTTGGGGGTGAATCTCGGCTATTTTTTGGGGAAATGGCTGCCATTTTTCAACCAGTTTGGCAGATTTGCCGCCGTCGGATTTACCAATGCCGCCGTTGATTTTGATGTTTTAAATATTTTGATTTTTTTGACCGGCATCAGCGCCGGAATTTTTTATCCGGTTTTTAAATCCGTTTCGTTCGTGGCGGCGGTGTCATTAAGTTATTTGTGGAATAAATATTGGGTTTTCGGAGCCGGACAAAAACAGGCCAGCGGGATGGAAGTGGTGAAATTTTTTACGGTTAGCATGTTTTCTTTGGCTATTAATGCCGGCACCGCATCGTTGATTGTTAATTTCATGCCCCCAATTTATAATTTAGAGCCGGAAGCATGGGCGAACGCGGGAGCGGTAGCCGGTGCGGCCGTTGCCTTGCTGTTTAATTTTAGCGGACTTAAATTGATAGTGTTCAAAAAGTAGCTTGTTGTTTTCTTTATGTTATATCGCAAATACCGGCCGCATGATTTTTCCCAGGTAGTGGGTCAGGAACACGTGGTCACAACTTTAAAAGGCGCTTTAATGACTGGCCGCGCAGGCCATGCTTATTTATTCAGCGGTCCGAAAGGAACCGGCAAAACCACGATTGCCCGAATTTTCGCCAAAGCGTTGAATTGCGCCGATTTTTCCAAAATCTTTTCGAAAAATTTAACCATTTCCATCCCCTGCAACAAGTGCCCGGCCTGCCTTGCCGTCAACGAAAATCGCTCGCTTGATTTGATAGAAATAGACGCCGCTTCCAACCGCGGCATTGAAGACATCCGGAATCTCAAAGAATCGGCGCTGGTGGCGGCTCCTGGCGGCGGATACAAAATATTTATCATTGACGAGGTCCACATGCTTACCAAAGACGCCTTTAACGCTCTTTTAAAAATTTTGGAAGAACCGCCGGCCCATGTAGTTTTTATTTTGGCGACTACCGAAGCCCATAAAATACCGCCGACGGTATTATCCCGAGTTCAGAAATTTGATTTCAAGCGCCTCAATCCGGGGCAGGTATTTAAAAAATTAAATCGGGTGGCCGACAAAGAAAAAATCAGAATCAGCGCCGAGGGCCTACGGGCCATTGCTTTATCCTGCGACGGCGCCTTGCGCGATGCCGAAGTGGCGCTGTCAAAAATCCAGGCCGCCACGCCGCCGGGCAGAGCCGTTTCCGTCGATGAAGTCAATGAAATTCTCGGTTTGATTCCGTCCAATTATTTCCGCGATTTTTTTTCTTTTTTGGCAAACGGCGATAAGCCGGCGGCCATCGGCCTAATCCACGAAGTTTACAACGCCGGAATCGACCCCGAACATTTCACGAAGAATTTCATAGAATATTTGAGAAAACTTCTGCTTGGAAAAGTCAGTCCGGCTGTACTGGCGGCGAGCGGAGAAGAAATTGACGCCCCTCCACCCGTCAATGTTGCCGGACAGCAGCTTGTCAGAATGCTTAACATTTTTTCTTTCGCCAAAACGGAAATTAAAACTTCGCCGGTTCCCCAGCTTCCTCTTGAATTGGCCGTTATGGAACTGATTCCGGAATAATGCTAAATATATTTCTTCTCGGCCTCACATCTTTGCTGGCTGATTTTTCCAGCGAAATGATTGTTCCGATTTTACCTTTTTTCATTGAATCGCTTGGGGGCGGAGGCGTGGCTGTCGGATTAATTTTTGGCCTTGGCGATGCCGTGGCGGCCGTTTTAAGGGTGGTCTCGGGTTATTGGGCCGATAAAACTAAAAAATACAAACTTTTTATCTTCGGAGGATATCTGTTTTCGGCGGCGGCGAAATTTCTTTATCCGCTTGCTTCAAACTGGAGACAGGTCGGCGCCGTCAGGCCGGTTGAAAGGATGGGCAAGGGATTCCGGGACGCGCCCCGTGACGCCATTGTTTCCGAATCTCTTTCGGGCGGGAAAAGGGGATTCGGTTTCGGCGTTCAGCGGGCCATGGACAGCGTCGGAGCGATTATCGGTTCCGTGTTCGTGCTTGTTCTTTTTGTTTATTTTTCATTTTCATTTCGGACCCTGTTCTGGATTTCGGCCTTCATCGCTTTGGGTGCGGTTATTCCCGTTCTTTTCGTAAAAGTGCCTGAAAAACTTCAATTGGCGGTCAAAAGAGTTTCTTTCGGGAAATTGAGCGTCAAAGTCAAAAAATTCATTTTAATCGCGACCCTGTTTGCTTTTGGGAATTTTAGCTATGCTTTTTTAATCCTAAGAGCTCAATCTTCTTTTACCGGTCTGGACGAGAAACAAACGCTTTCTTTGGCGTTACTGCTTTATATCTTTTTAAATATTTTTGACGCGGTATTTTCGGCGCCGGCCGGTTCGCTTTCCGACAAAATTGGCCGGCGCCGCGTCATTCTCATCGGATATTTGATGTTTAGCGCGGTGTCCGCCGGATTTTTAATCGTGACAGCGCTTCAATTTTCCAATTTGGCCGATTTCGGAATTCTGCTTGTCTTATTCGCCCTCTATGGATTGTTTAAAGCGTTTATAGACGCTTCGCAGAGAGCTTTTGTGTCTGATTTATCCGAAGAGGAAATCCGGGGAACGGCTCTGGGCACTTTTGAAACCGCCACCGGTCTGGCGGCGATTCCGGCCGGTTTAATTGCCGGCTTGTTCTGGGATTTTAATTCCGCTTATACCTTTGGCTTCGGTTTGGCGGTGTCTCTGTTGGCAGCCTTTTGGCTTAAAACGGCAATTGACGAGCGATAACTTTCCTTGCCTTTAAATTTCAATATCCCCGCATCGCAATGTTCGCGGAGTTGGTTATTTCTCCCCAAGCCGCGCAAAGTCTTTATTATAAAATCTGTAAACCGCCCGAAAAATAAGGCGGTTTTTAATTTGAAAAAAAGGCGTTTGGGGAGTAAACTTTAAGATATCATACCATTATGCATTTTAACAATTAGACAAAAATTGCATTGTGTGAACCATGATGATATAATAATATTAGTCACATTCATGGTCCATAATATAAATTTTAAAAACCAAGCTATAAATTTAAGACGGAAAGGTCTTTCGTATTCAGAAATTTTAAGAAAAATTCCGGTTGCAAAATCTACTTTATCTTCCTGGCTTCAATCCGTAGGGCTTTCAAGAAAAATAAAGCATATTTTAACCGAGAAAAAAAGACTCGCGGCGTTAAGAGGGGCTGCATCCAGAAAAACGCAACGCATAGAATTAACGGCAAAAATTCAAGAACAAGCCATTAAAGACATAAAAGAGATTTCCATAAAAGAATTATGGCTTATGGGAATAATGCTTTATTGGGCTGAGGGTTCTAAGGAAAAAGAAGGAAAACCGGGTTCGGGAGTCCAATTTTGCAATTCAGATGCATATATGATTCGACTCTTCATTAAATGGCTGACCGAAATATGCCTCATAGATAAAAAAATGATTGGATTTGATTTATTCATACACGAAAATCATAAACACAGAATTAACAATGTTTTAAACTATTGGGTCAAACAAACAAGTTTTCCGTTAAAAGAATTTAATCATATTTATTATAAGAAGAATAAAATCAGTACAAATAGAAAAAATATAGGAAA
>MGJJ01000018.1 GCA_001794205.1 Candidatus Yanofskybacteria bacterium RIFCSPHIGHO2_01_FULL_44_22
CCCTGACCCAGGCCGATATCGGCATTGCCATAGGAACGGGTACGGATATTGCCATAGAATCAGGTGATATCACTTTAATCTCCGGCGACCCCTTTGGAATTTATGAGGCGATAAAAATAAGCCGCAAAACATTATCCAACATCAAACAAAATCTTTTCTGGGCATCCATTTATAATTTAATTTTAATTCCTGTTGCCGCCGGCGCGCTTTGGCCGCCATTCGGCATACTTCTAAATCCGATATTGGCCGGCGCCGCCATGGCTTTCAGCTCGGTTTCGGTAGTTCTAAATTCTTTGCGCTTGAAAAAAATTAAACCATAATTAATTTATAAAAAATAAAGTTGCACTAATTACCGGCGCAACATTCTATGTTGACGGCAGTTGGCTTACCGTGTAAGATTATTTATTCTCTCAAGTTAACGGGATAATTTAAAATATTATGATAAAAGTAGCGGAAAAGGCGCCGGAATTTTACGGCGCGACGGCATACCATAAAAACAATTTTGTAAAAATATCGCTCAAGGATTATCAAGACAAATGGCTGGTTTTATTTTTCTACCCCAGAGATTTCACGTTTGTCTGCCCGACCGAAATTAGAGAATTCGCAAAATTGGAAAAAGAATTTGAAACTTGCAAATGCGCGATATTGGCTTGCTCCACCGACAGCGAGTGGTCTCATAAAAATTGGTTTGAAAAAGATTTAGCGGAGGTTAAATACCCCGTTTTGGCCGATACGACCCACGAAATATCATCGGCCTATAACGTTCTTGGAAGCGACGGAGCCGCGCAGAGAGGAACATTTATCGTTGACCCGGAGGGTATTCTGCGCTGGATGGCTGTCTCGGACAATTCAGTCGGCCGTTCCGTCAAAGAAATCCTGCGGGCGCTTAAAGCGTTGCAAACTGGCGGACTTTGTCCGGTAGAATGGACACCCGGCCAAAAAACTTTAAAACCTTAATTATGAGCCGCGATTTCAGTCCAAAAGAAGAGGATAAAAATTTTCAACCGACATATAAAAAGGAAATATCAATATCCAATCCCGTGGGTAATGGCGGAAAAAGAAAAGTTGAAGTAGAATATAAAGAAATCAGACCAAACGTTTGGGAAAAAATATATGGCAGCGAGAAGGATTTGAGGCCGACCGATAAAAAGACCCAAGGCAAAACTCAACAAAAATAAATATGTTCAGTGAGAATATTAAATCAAAGTTAAACCAATTTGCCGTGCCTTTGGCAATTATTATCGCCGGCATTTTAATATCCGTCGCCGTAATTTATTCCAATGGCGGTTTTAGCTCCCAGAAAGCGGCCCCAGGCGGCGAAGAAAAACAGGTTGCCGTTGACATTAAAAAAATAGACATAAAAAATGAGCCGTATCTTGGCGCAAAAGATGCGCCCGTGGCATTGGCCTATTGGTTTGATTTCCAGTGTCCGTTCTGCCAAAGATTTGATTTAAACACTCTCTCCGCCCTTAACGAACAATATATAAAAACCGGCAAATTAAAAGTTGTTTTCAAGGATTTTCAATTTTTGGGGCCGGATTCAATAAGCGCCGGATTGGCCGCCCACGCAGTCTGGGAGACCTCCCCCGAAAACTATTTCAAATGGCATCAAGTAATGTTTGAAAAACAAGATGCCGAGAACGGGGGATGGGGAACTAAAAAAGACATTATCGCCTTAACCAAAACAATTCCCGGAATAGACGCAGAAAATGTTTCTCGATTGATGGAAGAGAAAAAGACCGAATACCAGCAAGAAATGGAAGCCGATAAAGCCGAGGCCGAAAAATTCGGCATAAACGGTACTCCCGGATTTGTAATCGGAAAACAGCTTATTGTGGGGGCCCAACCAATAGGCACATTCGCGCAAGCGATAGACGGCGAACTTGAAAAATAATGTTCTAAACTTACAGCAAACAACGCGGCCCCGCCAAAGCGGGGTCGTACTTTATGAGCGACATATTCAAAAACTTAAACCCGAAACAAGTTGAAGCCGTTAAAATAATCAACGGGCCGGTGCTTGTTATTTCCGGACCGGGTTCCGGCAAAACAAGATGCCTCACCCACAGAGTTGCTTATTTAATATCTTCCGGAATAGACCCGAATGATATTTTGGCGGTCACCTTCACCAATAAAGCCGCCGACGAAATAAAAGAACGCATTCAACAATTATTAAAAATTGAAAATTATAAACTGAAAATTCAGTCGGCTTCGCCGACAATAGGCACCTTTCACTCCATTTGTTTAAGAATTTTACGGAGAGAAGCGCCTTTGTTGGGATATAAATCAAGTTTTACCGTTTTTGACGAGGACGACCGCCTTTCTTTAATAAAAAAAGTGATGGCAAGGCTTGAGGTAGATGCCAAAAGATACAACCCCCAAATATTCGTCAGAAGAATATCAAAATTAAAAACCGAGCTCATTTACCCGGAAAATTACAAACCAAACGATTTTTTTACCCGCCTTTTGGCCAAAATTTATGCCGCCTATCAGCAGGACTTGAGAACGGCCAATGCTCTTGATTTTGATGACCTTATCGCTTTAACCGTAAGAATATTCAAGAATCATCCCGAGGTTTTAGACCACTATCAAGACCGTTGGAAATACGTCCTGATAGACGAGTACCAGGACACGAGTTTCGACCAATACAGTTTGACCAAACTGCTGTCCCAAAAATATAAGAATATTTTTGCCATCGGCGACGACGCTCAGTCAATTTACGCTTTCCGGGAAGCGGATATTCGCAATATATTAAATTTTCAGAAGGATTATCCCGAAACGAAAGTTATTTTTCTTGAACAAAATTACCGTTCAACAAAAAATATTCTGGCTGCCGCTCAAAATATTATTTCCAACAACCAGAACCAGGTGCCAAAAACGCTTTGGACCGACAACGAGAAGGGAGAGGAAATTTTTATCAAAGAGGCCTTAAATGAGCGCGCCGAGGCCGGTTTTATTGCCGAGAAAATAAGTGAATTCGCCGGAAGGGGATATGATTTTAACGATTTCGCCGTATTATACCGAACCCACGCCCAATCAAGAGCGATAGAAGAATTTTTTATAATTCACAGTTTGCCTTACCAGATAGTCGGCGGAATAAAATTTTACGAAAGAAAAGAGATAAAAGATATTTTGGCTTACATAAAAGTCCTGGTTAATCCAAGCGATATGGTAAGTTTTGAAAGAATATACAATATTCCCGCCCGCGGTTTAGGCAAGACCGTCTTTGAAAAAATATTAAACTCCGGAGAAAAGGACCTCATTGAAGCCGTCGGTACTCTGGCTGACAAAGACGAAAAATCAAAACAAGGACAATCATTAAGAAAGTTTTATAAGACCCTGCGCGGTTTGAAAAAACAAATCAATGCCGGAATAGCCTCATTAATCCAAAACATCATAAAAACCACCGGATACGAAGAGTATCTGAAAGGATTGAGCGCCTCCAAAAACGATGCTTACGCCAATTTTGAAGAAAGAATGGAAAACTTAAAAGAACTGCTGACGGTGGCTAAAAAATATGACAATATTGAAGGAGGCGGGGGAGTGGAAAATTTCTTGGCCGAGATAGCGTTGATGCAAAACACCGACACCCTCAAAACGGGCGTAAAAAGTCAAAATGGTGCAAATAAAAAAGTGACTTTGATGACCATTCATTCCTCCAAGGGTCTCGAATTTCCCGTTGTTTTTATCGCCGGAATGGAGGAGGGGTTATTCCCGCACAGCCGTTCTGTCCTTGACCCTCAAGAACTTGAGGAGGAAAGACGTCTTTGCTATGTGGCCGTAACCAGGGCCAAAGAGAAACTGATTTTAAGCTACGCCCAACGAAGAAATATTTTCGGCTCAACTCAAATGAACCTGCCCTCCCGATTTATAGGAGAAATCCCCCAAAACACTATAAAATACGCCGCCACCGGCATTGATGATGACTATGAAGAAAAAATTTACTACTAATTTACAAATCAATACAAATAAAATGTTGAAAATTGTAAAATGTAAATTGAGCGTTGCTCCTAAAAAATCCCTTGGTCAAAATTTTCTCGTCAATCGCGGTGTTTTGGATAAAATTGTTGCCGCCGCGGAAATCCAAAAAGATGATATAATTTTAGAAGTGGGGCCTGGCACCGGCAATCTAACCGAAAAACTTGCTTCCGTTGCAAAAAAAGTTATTGCTGTTGAAAAAGACAGGCGGCTGATTGGTCAATTAAAAATTAAATTTGAGAAAAACGGGAATATTGAAATAATTGAAAAAGATATTCTGAAATTTAATCCCGAGCAATACTCCTTGAAAAACGGGGGATATAAAATCGTCGCCAACATCCCGTATTATATTACCTCGCATTTTTTAAAAACGGTTTTCACAAAGTGGCTGCAGCCGAAACTTATAGTTTTAATGATTCAAAAAGAGGTGGCGCAGAGAATTATGGCCAAACCGCCGGATATGAATTTACTCGCCTTGTCCGTTCAGTTTTTTGCAAATCCGCAGATTATCAGTTCGGTCAGCCGCGGCAGTTTTCAGCCGATGCCAAAAGTTGATTCGGCGATAATCAAACTGACGCCAAAGAACAACAATAGATTATTGACGATAGACAATGGTCATTTTTTCAAAGTAATTCGGGCGGGGTTTTCTGAAAAAAGAAAACAATTACTCAATAACCTTGCCAAAAATTTTGACACCACCAAAGAAAAAATTAAAAATATTTTCTCCTCCGCCGGCATAAAAGAAAAAGCCCGGGCGGAAAATTTATCTCTTCAAGAATGGGAAAAATTAGCGGAATTGTTAACAAATTAGCTCGCCTTGTTTGGAAGTTGAACTTCCAAACAAAAAAGCCGCAGTGGTTTTGGCTTGGTTTTGCAATGGGCGTTATTTATTTCGGATATGGCTTGTTCTGGATGTGGAGCGCCTATCCTCTTAATTTTCTCGCCCCGATGTTTTGGCTTTGGAAAATTTTATTAATCTTTTTTCCGTTTGCCTTAACAACACTTGGTTTTGCCTGTTTTTGGGGCGGTTTTCTATGGTTAATTCAAAAAATAAAAAATAACCGGCACGCTTATTTTATTCCTTTTTTAGCCGGCGGACTTTTTGCGGTAATTGAATATCTTAGATCTTATTTTTTGGGGATTCTATGGTGGGGCAGCGGCAGTTTGTTCGGTCCGCATTGGACATTTGGTAATCCGGCTTATTTATTTAGCGGCCTAAGGCCAATTTACAAAACATTGTCTGTTTGGGGAATCTACGGATTAGATTTTTGGGTTGTTCTTACCGCTACGACGCTGCTTCTTTTTTTATTACTGAGAAGGAAAATATTTTTAGCAGAGCTGGCTATTGCGCTGGCGATTATCCCGGCGCTTAATCTTATTCAAAAAGAAGAACTAAACAAATCAACGCCAAGGATACCCGTCTCAATAATCCAAACCAAGTATCTTACGAAATTATTTCCCGAAACCGAAGAAACATTAGACCATTTTAGACAAGAATTGATAATGCTTAAAGAAGCGGCTAAAAATATGGCTGAAAAGGACGGAATAATTATTTTTGCCGAAGGGGCGGATTTTTCAAAATCATTATCTTTTTTTCTGGATCCGGTTTCAGTTAAAAACTTTTTCACCGGTCTTTCAAAAAAGGAACTTCTTATCATAGACAGCGATAAATTGCAGGAATCGGACAACTCAAAACTCAAAACCATTTTTATTAACTCTAAAAAGGGAGTAATCGGTTCTTATGACAAAACACTTTTGATGCCCGGCACTGAATTTTTGCCTTATTTAATTAAATGGCCTCTTTTTGCACTAAAACAAAAACTGGCAATCTATCGGGAATTCGCAAAAGGAGATGGCTCAAATATTTTAAGATACGGCAATCTCTGGGCAAAAATCCTAATTTGTTCCGATACGCTTTCTCCAAATTTAGCCAGAAAGGGTAATTTTGATTTCATTATTGTCCAGAATGGATTTGGAGTTTTGGGCGGAAGCCGGCAATTAGCTAATCAAATGATGGCCATGGCCAAGGCAAGAGCCGTAGAAAATTCCAAAGATTTAATTTTTGCCTCAAATTTTGGACGCTCTTATTTAATAAATTCGTCAGGAAAAGTTATAAAAATGGCTGATGATACCGGCTATGAGATGTTAACAGGGGAGATTGTGCCGCTTACCGGCCAGACATGGTATAATAAATTTGGAGACTGGCCTGTTTTAGTTTTATCTTTTCTGTTGATATTGTCGGCAATTTTAAAGAACTTTTGGAGCCGGTCTCAAAAAACGAATGCCGATTAAATTTAAAGTTTTCGCGACTCTTTTGGCGCTTGGCGCGTTATTTTCGGTTTATTCGCTGACCAATTCTTTAAAATCAAACATTAACGCAACCATACCCAGGGCGCTTTCCGTTAATTTGCCTTCCGCTCTTGAAGAAGACGCCGACCATGACGGTTTATCAAACACCGCTGAATCATACTGGGCAA
>MGJJ01000019.1 GCA_001794205.1 Candidatus Yanofskybacteria bacterium RIFCSPHIGHO2_01_FULL_44_22
TAAATTTTTTTACGGAGTCAACTTTATGCCAAGCGTAAAATATATTTCAGGATTATTTATCTATGGCGCGTTATTTGGCATCGGCGTGGGTTTGGGGCCAATGTGGAGGGCGATTGGCCAAGTCAAAATTTCCATTATAATAAATCTAATTATTTTAGGATTGGGTATTCCGCTGGGTCTTTGGCTGATAAAATCATACGGTCTTTGGGGCGCGGTAATGATGGTGACGATTTGGTTTACTGTGTCCCACCTTGCCTCCTTTTCTTATTTATTGAAAAAACTAAGAACATAATCTGAATTTACAAATTATTATTTGTCTATAATTGGCAAAAGTTTAGTTTTTTAGTAGTATTTAACGGTTATGACAAAAGAATCTATTTTGGCTAAAATTCTTCGTTATTTAATTTACGCCGCGGCTTTCACGCCGCTGATTATTTTTTCGCAATTTATGTCGCCCTTTCATTTCGGGAAGGTGGTTGTGTTCCGGAGTCTCGTTGAGATAATGGTCGTGTTTTACCTGCTGTTAATCTGGCGGGACTGGTCGTATTTGCCGAAAACCAATAAAATTTTCTGGGCATTTTTGCTTTTTACGCTGGCTTTTACCGTTACAACCATAACGAGCATTCAGCCCTATCAAAGTTTTTGGGGAACGCTTGAAAGGATGGGCGGTCTGTGGACTTTTTGGCACTATTTTGCGTTTTTTGTGGTCTTGACCTCCGTTTTAAAGACTAAGCAACACTGGTTCGTGTTTTTGAAATTGATAATTGCCGCCGGCATTCTCTCGGCTATTTATGGATTTGGCCAAAAGACGGATATAAAATTCTTTATTGGCAGCGGCAACAGAATGAGAATTTTCGGCACTCTCGGTAATCCGGCCTTATTTGCCGGCTATCAGCTGTTGGTTCTTTTCTTATCGCTGACGCTGTTTTTCGTAGGAGGAAACACCAAACGGGAAAAATATTTCTTTGGGTCGGCTGTTTTGTTGACGGCGCTGGCAATAATGCTGACGGTTGTTCGCGGCTCCATTCTTGCTTTGGGAATCGGGTTCTTGCTATTTACTTTTTTATATTGGCGGCAGTTTAAGTCAGCCGGCGCCTTAAAAATTCTTTTGGTGTTACTGTTGCTTGCTACGGTAACGGTCGCTTCCGCTTTTATTTTTAAAAACACGGCTTTTGTTAAAAACTCCAACTATCTTTCGAAAATTTCCAGTCTTTCTTTCGGGGATGCCACCGTTAAAACCAGGCTTTGGGCTTGGCGGGCCGGTTTTGAAGGATGGGATGAAACCCCCCGGACTGTTCTTGTGGGTTGGGGACCGGAGAATTTCAATATTCCTTTTTCCAAACACTTCAATCCCAAATTTTTCAAAGGTCCGGGTTCGGAAACATTATTTGACCGTGCCCACAACATGTTTGTTGAAATTTTGGTAACGATGGGTTTGACGGGGTTTTTTGCTTATATTTTGCTCTTTTTGGCAATGGCGCAAACATTGAAAAAAATAAAAAAATTGCCAAATTCTGCTGTTTATTCTATTGGTTTTATATCGCTTATGGTTGTTTATGTCATTCACAATTCTTTTATTTTTGATACCTCGGGGAATTTTATTGTTTTTTTCGGCATTCTCGGTTTTGTTTCGGCCCTTCCATCGTTATTGGAGCCGCCGGCCGGAAATAATAAACCGGCCGTTCAGCCCGCCGGACAGCGCGGTTTAGGTAGCCTGTATTCATTTTCTGCGGTTGTTTTATTTATTGCCGTTTCGGCCTTAATTTATAAAACCAACATTTTGCCGGCCAAAGCGAATTATACGACCACGCGCGCCATTATTATCGGATGGAGCGGAGATTTTAACGGCGCCGTCAAGAAATATCAGGAAGCTGTAGCTTACGATGTTCCCGGAAAATATGAAATCAGACACCGGTTCGGCCAATATCTTCTGGAACGGGGAGTAAGCGCGTCGCCGGAAGCGCTCCAGATAGTCATTGATGCAATTCAAAAAAACGCCGACGAAAACCCGCTTGATTATCTGCCGCAGTTATATCTGGCGCGGCTGAATATTTTGCTTGGCCGAGACCAGCCCGATTCTCCGTATAACGACGAATCATTAAAGCATTCCACAAAAGCTCTGGAACTTTCTCCCACCTTTGTCAGAACTTATTATGAAGTCGCTCAAGCCCATCTGAATAAAAAAAACATAGCCAGGGCGGCAGAGTATTTTAAAAAGGCGGTTGATTTGAATCCGGATGTGGGCCTGTCGCTTTGGTATTGGGGAATCGTGGAATACGACCTCGGCAACACCAAAATCGGTTTGGAAGCCATTGAGCAGGCCATTGATAAAGAATTTAACGTCGCCGAGTCCGACTATCTCCGCTTGATAGCCGTTTATTTGAGACAAAACGATTACAAAAAAATCATCTGGGCCCAGGAAAAGCTTGTTGCCTTAAAACCCAATAATGCTCAATATCATGCTTCCTTAGCGGCAGCTTATGTCAAAGTGGGCCGGATTGACGATGCCGTCAAGGAAGCCCGCGAAGCAGCCCGGCTGGATAAAATGTTTGAGGCCGAAGCCCGCAGTTTTATTCGAAGTTTAGGCAGGGAATTCTGATTTCTTTGTTTTTCGGTACCCCAACAATTTAACGAAAGTGTTTTGAGAACCCTTGCCGCACGAAAAGACACCGGTCGGTTTCCCCGGCGGGAAAACCGCCGCTCGGCTCTCGGGCTCGCTCTCTCGCTTTGCTCGAACCGTGCCCGCTCGCCCTCCGAGACGCTTTTCTTGGCGGCAAGGGTTCTCTGTCCTACCCCCATGTCGGACTTAGGGGGAAAAAGAGCGCGTTCTCCGCTACTTAGCCTTGATTGGTAATTGGCATTTGGTTGAGAAAAGTCAAAGGAAAAACGCCAAAAAGATTTAAATAAGATTTGTGAATTTTGTCCAAATTCCACTATTTTACCCTGCCCCGACCCGTTTTGAGGAACGCCTCGGAACCAGTCCCAGCTTGGTTTCCGCCTTTTGGGCGGATGAGAGACGAGGCTGCGGCGAGCCGCCGGAACGAGCCGACAGCCGATTCCGAAAAGCGGGTTAGGGCGGGGGAAAAAATAATCGGAATTCCTACTTCCCCGATTGCTGAAGAGCGATGCGGGCGGTTTTAAGGGCGATGCCCAAATCCAAAAACAACGAACGATTCTTGATGTAGTAAAGGTCGTATTGGAGTTTTTCGGCGGCATCCTTGACCGACGAGCCATAGCGGAAATTTATCTGGGCCCAGCCGGACAAGCCCGGCTTTATCAGATACCTCTCTTCATAAAAAGGAATTTCTTTTTTAAGGATTTCGTGGAATTCCGGCCTCTCGGCCCGGGGACCGACAAATGACATTTCCCCTTTGATTATATTCCAAAGCTGGGGCAGTTCATCGAGCCGCGTTTTTCTTAAAAATCCGCCGACCCGGGTGGCTCGCGGGTCGTTATCCGCCGCCCAAACAGCGCCGGTAAGTTGTTCCGCGTCTTGCCGCATGGTACGGAATTTCAGCATTTCAAACGTTTTGCCGATTTGCCCGATTCTTTTTTGTTTGTAAAAAACCGGACCCCTTGAATTAAGCTTGACGGCGAGAATTAAAAACGGATAAAAGACCAGAGAAATCGTTCCCAAAATTGCGGCAAAAACCGCGTCCATAAATCTCTTGGCCGTTTCATATGCCATCTTGTTGCCCTCGCTTAAATTTTCCAAAAACCAAACTTGGTCAATTGCTCCGAGAGGCACCCTTCCGGTAAGCCGCTCGTAAAAAGACGCCAAACTATAAAATGTTATTTTCTGCCCCAGGGATTTGTAAAAGATATTTATTATTTCCGGTGATTGATACGCTTCCGGCCCGATGACCACCGTATTGATTTTATCCTGCAAAATCAGCCGTTCCAATTCGCCGGTTCTTATTTTTTCCACATCCACAACCTGTTTTAAATCGTATCCAAGCTGGGGGTTGTCTTTGATAAATTGAGCCAGCTCGGAGGTCTGTTGGTTGTCGCTTGCAATCAGGGTCGGCCTTTTAAACTTTTTTTCGGCAATCCCGTTAAAAAGGCGGCGGTTGCCCAATTCCAATAAAGTGAAAATCGCAATGAGGAGAACCAGATTTGTTTTGGGGGTTATTCCAAGAAAAGGAATCAGGTAGAAAAAAAACACCGAAATGCTTCCGGCAATGGTTATGGAGCGAAAAAAAACCGAATAAAATTGGGCGTTATTGCGGAAATGCCTCGGTTCGTAGAGGCCGGCTATATAAAATACCAGAAGCCAGACGGTAAAAATTATACTGAAAGAGACCAAATGAAGATTCAGCCAATAACCGAACTTTTCATCATAGTCGCGATATCTTATCGCCAAAGTAACAAGAAGAGCGGCATAAAAAACTATAATATCTAAAATAAAAAGAGTAATTTTGCGCATTTATTTAATTGTGCATTATTCGTGAATAATTGTCAAATGTTGACTTTTGTGTTGTAAAATTATAAACTGGCGCTACTTACCATCATAATATATTATTATTTATCAGTCATAAACTAAAAATGACCGAGAAAACAAATAAAATCAAAATTGGCATAATTGGCTTGGGAATGGTCGGTGAACCTTTGCGAAAATGGTTTGAGGAAATTAACGGCTGTAAAAGAGGCAGAGACTTGTTTTGTTATGATATAGCCCCCCAAAAAGGTTATTTTGACGATGTAAACAGGGCCGATGTTATTTTTGTAGCCGTACCGACGCCCTCAAACCTGGACGGAAGCTGTAATTTGTCTTTTGTTAAAAACGCAGTCGGGAAAATTAAAAACGGAAAAATTGTGGTGATAAAATCAACTGTTGCTCCCGGCACGGTGGAAGAACTTCAAAAAAAATATCCCCAAAAGAGGTTCATTTTTAATCCCGAATTTTTGACCGAAACCCAGGCGTGGGAAGATTTTATTTCTCCCGACCGGCAAATTATCGGCTCTACGGCAAAAAGCGCGACTGACTCCGTTGAAATTTTAAATCTTTTGCCGAAGAAAAATTTTATCCGGCCGTGGACCTCCGATTATGTGAAAAAATCAGTCAACGCCACCGAAGCGGAATTGGGCAAGTACGCTTCCAATGTGTTTGGATTTATTAAAGTTATCTACGGCAATATTTTGGCCGATACCTGTTATGCGGTAAATCAAAAATATAAAAAGGAAAAAATAAATTCAGAAGTCCGATACGATAATTTAAAAGAACTTATCGGCGCCGATTTGCGTATCGGTCCGGCTTGGCTTGATGTGGAACACGGCAATTATTGCGGGGCCGGCGGTTATTGTTTTCCCAAAGACATGAATGCTTTTATTTCTTTTGCCGGCGAACTTGCCGAAAAGCTGGAAAAGAGAAAGTTCGATAAAGAATTTCTCAAAGTTTTTAAAAAGGGGATTGCCGTTTTGCAAACGATACGCGATTACAACAAAGAATTGTTAAAACATCAGGGTTTGACCGCGGAAGAAGTTTCAAGGCACAATAAGGAAATAATCACGGAAAAAAGAAAAAAGATACGAATATGAAAATCGTAGTTACCGGCGGAGCGGGGTTTATCGGTTCTCATCTCGTAGATGCTCTCGTTGAGCGAGGGTTTAAGGTTCATGTAATTGACAATCTTTCCGGCGGGAAAAAAGAAAATGTGAACAAGAAAGCCGTTCTCCATATCGCCGACATCCGCAATCTCAAAGAAATTAAACCTATCATCAGGGGCGCCGATTATGTTTTTCATCTTGCCGCCTTGCCGCGCGTTCAATATTCCATAGAAAATCCAGAAGAAACCCACGATGTAAATGTCAGCGGCACATTGAACGTTCTTTTGGCGGCTAAGGACGGCGGTGTCAAAAGAGTTATTTATTCCGCTTCAAGTTCGGCTTACGGCGACCAAAAAAGAATGCCCTTACTTGAAAATATGCCCGCCGCTCCTAAAAGTCCCTACGGTCTCCAAAAATATATCGGAGAATTATATTGCAGGCTTTTTTCGGAGGTTTACGGCCTGCCAACCGTTTCTTTGCGCTATTTCAATGTTTACGGTCCGAGATTCAATCCCGAAGGGCCGTATGCTTTGGTAATCGGCAAGTTTATCCTCCAGCGCAAATTGGGCCAGCCGTTAACGATTACGGGCGACGGCAAACAGACCCGCGATTTTACTCATGTTTCCGATGTGGTGCTGGCGAATCTGTTGGCGATGGAAAGTAAAAAAGTCGGCCATGGTGAAGTGATGAATATAGGCGCTGGAAGCAACACCACAATCAACAAGTTGGCAAAATTAATCGGCGGTCAAAGTAAGCACATTGCGTTCCGCCTTGAACCCAAAAATACTCTTGCCGGCACCTCGTTGGCTTTTAAATTGTTGGGGTGGAAACCGCAAATTAAAACCGAAAACGGCATAAAACAACTTCTTCGCGAAGAGGGCCTGATATGATATAATGGTCTGAATGTTGTTGCGTCACAAAAAAATCAGAATATTTATCGGAGCGGCAATATTTTTGGCGGCTCTTTTTTTGTCGGCAAACATTCAAGTTTTGCCTGCGCAGGCGGGCGATATTCTCGGCCAAAATAAGAATTTTTTCGTGAACTCCGAATACGACAAATTCAATCGGACGCAAATTTCAGCCACATTGGCGGCCGTTTCGGAACAAGCCTATTTTTTCATCGAGGATATTTATTGGAATGGTTTAAGTTTTGAGCGAAAAGAGGCCCTGATTTCCAACATTGCCCCTCTTGCCGGCGCGTTTGATAATGACATTTATCCAAAAGAAAGGGAATTTTGGGGGTCGGAACCGAACCCAGGGGTGGATGGCGACTCCAAAATTACGATTGTCGTGGAACAATTGGTAAGCGGCAACGGTGGGTATTTTGATACTCTGAACGGTTATGACGCCCCCGAATCCAACAAAAGAGAAATGTTCTTCGTGAGCGCCGCCGCCGTGCAGGATAACCTCCGAAACGCCAAAATATTTTTGGCCCACGAATTTCAGCATCTTGTTTCTTTTAACCAGAAAGATATTATGCGGAATATTTCCGAGGATGTGTGGCTGAACGAATTGCGCTCGGAATATTCAGTCACCATAGCGGGTTTTAATGAGCCTTATGCCGGTTCCGGTCTTGAAAGACGAGCTGAACTTTTCATGTCGCAGCCGTCAGACAGCCTGACGGAATGGCCCAACTCTTCGCTTGATTATGCCCAAGCGGCTTTGTTCGGAGAATATCTGGTGGAGCAATATGGGTCGGAAATATTAAAAGATACTTTGCGCAGTTCCGCTGCGGGCATTGTTTCCATCAATCAGTTTTTGGCGGATAAAAATTATAAAGAACGGTTTGGCGACGTGTTCGGTAATTGGGCAATTGCCAATTATTTGAACAGCGCCTCGGTCGATAAAAAATACGCCTACACCTTATCGGGTCTTCAAAGAGTAAAAGTAAATCCGGCCAGCAACGTTTATTTGTCGGGCGCTTCGTATAATTTTTATGAAACCTTAAAGCCTTGGCAGGCGAACTGGCATAAATTCAACGTTGCCTCGTCGATTATGGATTCTAAAGCAATCAAAATTGATTTTGCCGCCGGTGCGCCGTTTAAGTTTTATTATGTCGATAATTTGGGACGGACGGGCGCCTTGGCTAATCCGGCTTATATTGACGACCCCGGCGGACTGGCTGATTTTACGCTTATTCCCGTCAACCAAAGCAAAACATCTGACTTTAGTAAAAATGAACAAGCGGCGCCGATTACTTTCAGTATTAATTTTGTGGAAAGCGGTTTGGGCCGTCGGCTGTCGATTATTGAGAACGGCTCTCTGATTAAAAAACCGAGAGAGGGTGAATTGTATGTGATTGAAGGAAAATATAAAAGATACTTAAGCGCCGGTGCGCTTGCATCATACGGCCATCTTGACCCGACCAAGGCTATCGAGGTTGACGAAGGAACGCTCAATTCTTACACAACCGCGAATTATGTTCGCGCGCTGAACGACAAAAAAGTTTATGCGGTGTGGCCCGACGGGACTAAACACTGGCTTAACATGAGCGGCGAATATTTTACTCAATCCGGCCGCGATTGGGGCTCCATTTTTACGATTAACGACGCCGAATTTCAGTTTTACAAAACCGGCCCGGATATTGTAAAATGATTACACTATGCGATTAATTATTTCTGCCAAAAACATTGCTTTGGACGATGCCCTAAATGTGTTTATTCGTGAAAAAATAGGGAATTTGGATAAGGTAATCGGAAATGACAAATCCGAGGCCAAGGTTGAAATAGGCAAACCGTCCCGCCATCATCGCAGCGGGCCGGTGTTTTACGCCGAAGTGAATCTGCGACTTGGCGGCAATCTTCTGCGCGCCTCCTGCTCACATGAAGATTTGCGCAACGCCATTGTCGACGTGAAAGACGAGCTTCAGGCGCAGATAAAGAAATTTAAAGAAAAAAGAAAAGATGCAGCCAGACAGCCTAAGAAATAATTGCGAGGGGCTTGCCCCTCGTTTTTACTTATGAATTTTCTAAGCAAAATATTTGGAGACGCCAATGAGAGATATATCAAATCGCTTCAGCCGATTGTCGTTCGAATAAACGGACTTGAGAAAGATTTTGAAAAACTTTCCGGCGAAGAACTAAAAAATAAAACGGCGGAATTTCGCAAACAATTAGCGGACGGCAAAACTCTTGACGCTCTCTTGCCCGAAGCGTTTGCGGCCGTCCGCGAGGCGTCAAAGCGTACGCTGAATCAGCGCCATTTTGACGTCCAACTGTTCGGCGGAATCGTCCTGCATCAAGGCAAAATTGCCGAAATGAAAACCGGCGAAGGCAAAACCCTTGTGGCGACGCTCCCGGCTTACCTGAATGCTATTACCGGCAAGGGTGTCCATATTGTTACAGTGAACGATTATCTTTCTCGTCGCGACGCCGTTTGGATGGGTCAGATTTACCACGCTCTCGGTTTGTCGGTGGGTTGTATCAACCACGATTCCAGTTTTTTATACGACCCCCGGCACAGCGAGAAAATACATGAATTGGAAAATAATAAATCCGACGCGCCTGTTCCAAGCCCCGAATCGGAAGAAGCGCTGTTGGACAAAGAAAGAGATTTGGCCGGCTCCTTTCACGTCGTTCACGAATTTTTAAGACCGGCAACGAGGAGAGACGCTTATGAGGCAGACATTACTTATGGCACCAACAACGAATACGGTTTTGATTATTTAAGGGACAATATGGCCTATGAATTGGCGGGCATAAGTCAATCAAAGGGCCACCATTTTGCCATCGTTGACGAAGTTGATTCCATCCTTATTGACGAGGCTCGCACGCCCTTGATTATTTCGGCGCCGGACACGGAATCAACCAAAATGTACGAGACATTTGCCAAAGTTGTGCCGAGATTGGTTGAAAATGACGATTATAATATTGATGAAAAATTAAAAGCTGTCTCAATTACCGAAAACGGGATTGAAAAAGTGGAAAAAATGCTTGGCTTGAAAAATATTTACGAAGAAGGAGGCGTCAGAAACGTCCATCATTTGGAGCAAGCTCTAAAGGCGGAAATTTTATTCAAACGCGACAGGGATTACGTCGTAAAAGATGGAGAGGTGGTTATTGTGGATGAGTTTACCGGCCGGTTGATGCCCGGCCGGCGCTGGTCGGAAGGCCTTCATCAGGCGGTTGAAGCCAAAGAGGGGGTAAAAATAGAAAGAGAATCCCGCACTCTTGCCACCATTACTTTTCAGAATTATTTCCGCTTGTACGATAAATTGGCGGGCATGACCGGAACCGCCCGGACTTCGGCCGAAGAGTTTCACAAAGTTTATAATCTCGGCGTGGTGGAAGTTCCCACGAATAAATTGATGATAAGAAAAAACGCGCCCGACAGGATTTATAAAACCGAGACCGGAAAATTTCGCGCCATTGTCAGGGAAATAAAAGAACGGCACGAAAAAGGCCAACCGGTTCTTGTCGGCACCGTGTCAATAGAGAAAAACGAATTGCTTTCAGCTCTTTTGGGCCGTGAGGGGGTTCCTCATAATATTTTAAACGCGAAAAACCACGAGAAAGAAGCTGAATTTATCGCCCAAGCCGGAAGATTATATTCGGTAACGGTGGCGACTAACATGGCCGGCCGGGGCGTGGATATAATTCTTGGAGGCACTCCTCCTGATGCTGGCGAGGCCAAAAAGGTTCGTGAAGCCGGAGGTCTGCATGTCATCGGCACCGAACGCCACGAGGCCAGGCGGATAGACGACCAGTTGCGCGGACGCGCCGGCCGGCAGGGCGACCCGGGTTCGTCCCAGTTTTTCATTTCAACCGAAGATGATTTGGCAAGAATATTCGGCGGAGACCGTTTGAAAAGAATTATGGAAACCTTGGGGGTAGGCGAGGACGATGTTATAGAAAACAGATTTGTTTCCAATGCCATTGGTCAGGCCCAGTCGCGGATTGAAGGCCACAATTTTGATATTCGCAAATATGTCTTGGAATACGACGATGTAATGAACAAGCATCGCGAGGCGATTTACCGTCTGCGCAAAGATGTTTTATCGTCGGTGGGCAATAAAGAAAAAATATTGGAATATTTGGATAAACAGATTGAAAATATAGTAAATTTCCACACCCAAGGACAGGAGTATCAGTGGAACGTGGAAGAAATCGCTGAATCGGTTAAAGCGCTGTCTGGTCTTGAATTGCATTCCGAACTTGTTGAAATCGCGAAAACCGGCAGTTCGGAAAAAGTGGGCGAATATCTCAAAACTCAAATTTCAAAACTTTATGAAGCAAAAGAGAAAGAACTTAACGCGGAAAATATGCGTCCCGAACGAAGCCGCGAGGGCACGCAGCGTGCTTCTGCTTCGTACGGGATGCGTCAGCTTGAGAAACTAGTTTTATTGAGAACGATTGACGAGTTGTGGATGGACCACATTGACGCGATGGAATATATGCGCGACTCGGTGCGTTTGAGGGCTTATGGCCAGAGGGACCCGCTGGTTGAATATAAAACAGAAGGCCACAAGATGTTTCAGCAATTAACCGGCGCGATTGAAGCGGAAGTGGCGAATTTGATATTCAAAGTCGGATTTTTTAATAAGCCCAAACAGGTAAAAACAGAAGAAGGCCGTCCAAATATAATTTCCGGCGAAGAAAACATGATTGAACAAGAATCCAGATTAAACTTAGACCAGCAACCGGTAGAAACTGAATCTAAAATCGGCAGAAATGAACTTTGTCCCTGTGGGTCGGGGAAGAAATATAAAAGGTGTCATGGGAAGTGAAAAATGAAAAAGCCCCGACCAATTATGGGGCGGAGCGTTGGAGAGTTTGTGCGCACTTTGAGCACTTCAATCTTTTTCCCTTGAGAAAAAGCTTCAATTTGCGAAGAACCTCCTGGAAGTGATTGTACGAATATTGCGGCTGCGTTTTAAAATATGCTCTCCAGATTGCTAAAGTAATTTGTTCAATCTGTCTCGGATAAAGATAAAATGAAAATCTTTCTTTCCGGCCGCCAGTGTGCGATTCTTTGACGGAAAACTTTAGATAGCAACCTCCGTCGCGCGCAAGTCCTTTTATTGCTACCATGTCTTCAGGTACATTCAAGTCAATGGAATCGTCCGGTTCAAACCAGTGAAATACAATCTGCCGGCCGACAAGGCTTTCTCTTGCACAATTATTTTTACGATTTAACTGTTTGGCCACGAACCCCTCCTCTTATAAAGAACTTCATAGGACCTTGCTTGCGGTAATGGTAACAAACTATTGTTTTTTAAGCAATATCATCAACGGCGCCGTGGAATATTTTTCTTTTGGGACGGGCGAGAAAAGCGAAAAGATTGCATCCGCTTGCGTCTGTTGAACAAGGGGCAGGGGGGCGGAATGCTTTTAATTTTTATTTTGTTAGGTTAAGATTAATTGAACATGACAGCAAAAATCCAAAACACGATAAAAATATCCAGAAGTGGACTAAAATTATTTCTTGATTGCCCGAGGTGTTTTTGGCTGGATGTCCATCACAAGATAAAACGCCCGCCGGGATATCCGTATACTTTATCGGCGGCGGTGGATTATTTGGTGAAACAGGAATTTGACAAATATCGGGTGGACGGCAAGCTGCCGCCTGTTTTTGCGAAAGAAGAACTGGACGCAAAATTATTTTCCGGAGACAAACTGGCGGATTGGAGAAATAATTTTCGGGGCGTTTCATATTTTGATGAAAACCTGAACGCAATATTGTACGGCGCCGTTGATGATGTGCTTGAATTTTCCGACGGCTCTTTGGCGGTAGTTGATTATAAATCATCCGGTTCAAAAGAGATAACAATTTACGACGATTACCAAAAACAGATGGAGATTTATTCCTGGTTGTTGCAGAGAAACGGCTATCAAACCCAGCCCCACGCGTATTTTGTTTTTTATGTCGTCCAGAAAGACGGCGGCGGGTTTACCAATGTTTTGCCGTTCAGGGAAGAATTAAGGCGTGTTGACGTTAAACCTGATTGGGTCGGCGATACATTTGAAAGAGCGATAGAAACCGCGCGCCAGGAAACTGCGCCGGTAAATTCCGACCATTGTGACCACTGTCATTATGTTGACCGGGTGGTAGAAGTTAGAGGGGCGATTCCTTGGGATAGCAATATTTAAAAACTCGAACTTTCACTACCCGGTTGAAATGGCTTCCCAGCACAAAATTACGCCAGATTTAAACATTTAATTTTCCCCGTTTGTTCCATTCAACTCTTTTTCTATTATTTACCGTTCGTACGAACGGTAAATAATAGAAAAAGCGGAAGCGACTGTTCAAATATTCTGACATTCAAACAATGCTTGCGGAAACAATAAATGTTTAAAAATTCATGAAAGAAAAATTTATTATTCAATTTTTAGAAGAATTGGTAAGTGCGCTTGGGGAGTTGAGTCGTTCTTTGAGCAGGATTTCTTATAAGGGATTCAGGTATAGCGATTTTAATACGAACTTGCTTGACCATGGTAAACGATACTCCGGTTTTAAAAATCTGGAACGGCGCGGCATTATAAGAAGAAAAAACGGCGATGAGTTTATTTTTACAAAAAACGGGCAAAAGTGGTTTCAAGAATCGCATGCGCGATATTTTAAAAACAAAAACAACGGAAAATGGGACGGCAAGTGGCGAGTTGTGATTTTTGACATTCCCCAAGAATTACACAAACAAAGAATAAAATTTCGGACAAAATTATTGAGCTTAGGCTTCAGCGCGTTGCAAAAGAGCGTTTTTGTTTTTCCTTATCCATGCGATAAGGAATTGGGGGACATATGTGAAAAGCTTGGTATAACTGATTATGTTGACAGGATTGTTGCCGAATCGATTGGTTTCTGCGAATCGGGATTTCTTAAAAAATTTGGTTTATAGCGTAACACAATGTCCTATTATTTCTCTTTCGTACGAAAGAGAAATAATAGGACATTGTGGACAAAATGGCCAACAGCAGCAGAATCTTTACTCTGCATAAGGCCACACACGGCATAAGGCCGCACACACTCCTTTTTTAATTTAATACACCTGTTATTATTACTTGCATGAATCAAAAACCCAAAATCACCGCCGAGCATTTTTATAAATTTTTCCAGTGTCCGCACTGGATTTGGTATGACATTTACGGCGACGCCAAACAAAAAAAACACACCCCGCCCCTTTTGGATATTATTTACAAAGGCAAAGTGTCCGAAGCTGAAAAAATTCTAAGCCAGCGCAAACAATTTGAACAGGTAAGGCCGGAGCTGATGCGCGACATAGAGGAAGGTTTTTTGGCAACGCTTGAGCTGATGAAACAGGGCAAGAATATCTATCACGGCGTTTTGATGAATGAGGACTGGGTGGGAATGCCGGATTTATTGGAAGCCAGACCGGGCAAGTCGGATTTGGGCGCTTGGCATTATGTCGTTTATGACGTTCAGCAGTCGCTTGAATTGCGGGATGAATTTCGTTTCCAGCTTGTTTTTTACAGCCTGATACTGGAACGGATACAAGGCGTGCGCCCGAGCCACGCTTATATCATAGACCCCGAAGGCAACGAGCGGGCCTTTTTAATTGACGATTATGTGGAGCAATTCCATCTGTCTCTTGCCCAGATTGAAAAAATTCTGGAAGGCGAAAAACCACTGCCGTTTTTGAAGAGCGGCTGTCGGCGTACTCCCTGGTATTCTCTTTGCGTTTCCGAAACGGAAGGCTGCAGCGACGTGTCGCTGGTTTACCGCTTGAGCCAGGCGGACCAACGCCACCTTTACGATATCGGCATAAAAACTATTTTTAATTTGGCTGAGGCCGATGTCAATGATTTAAGGATAAAACTCGAAGATTGGCCGTTCGACAAAATCGTGCGATTAAACAATCAGGCCAAAGTGCTTGTTTCGCGGGAACCGCTTATATTAAAAAAGGGCGAATTTCCGTCCGTTAAGAATGAAATATATTTTGACATTGAGAGCGACCCGACCAGAGACATAGATTATCTGCTTGGTATTTTGGTCAAATCCGGTGGCAAGGGAAACGGTGAGTATCATTATTTTCTAGCCCACAACAAAGAGGAGGAACCGGAAATGTGGAAAAAGTTTCTGGATTTTCTCGCCGAACTCGACGACTTCGTTATCTATCATTACGCGTTTTACGAGAGGCGGGTTTTTGACCGCTTGGCATCTCGCTATGGCGCTCCGGAAAGCTTGGTCGCCAAGTTTAGGGAGAATACGATTGATATCCACTTGAAACTGGTTGAATCGGCGGTTTTGCCCCTGTATTTTTACAGCCTCAAAGACGCGGCCAAATATTTGGGCTATCAATGGAACGACCCGGAAGCCGGCGGCGCCGAGTCGGTAGTTTGGTATAATGATTGGTTGGACAAACACAATAACGCCGTTTTGAAAAAAATTCTCAAATACAACGAAGACGACGTCAGGGCGACTCTGCGTATTAAAGAATGGCTGGAAACGCAGGCGCCCAAAAAATCCAGAGAAAAATTGGAAGAATAATATTTTAAAAAAATAAAAATCGCCCAAGGTTCGGCCCCTTGAACATATTTTCAGGCGTGTTATCATCTCGACAATGATAAATTCCCGGTTGCTAATCGGAATAATAATCATATCTCTTTTTCTTTTCGGTTTTGTTTTTCCCCAGGCCGTAAACAAGGGGGCCGATTTCGTTAATGGCAAAACGTCCCTCGGTTTGCCCCATTTTTGGAATATGCCGTTCCGTTTCGGTCTCGATTTGCTTGGCGGAACGCATCTTTTGTACCAGGCCGACCTTTCGGCCATCGAGCAAAAATCAGAAGCCATGCAGGGGATACGGGATGTGATAGAACGAAGGGTGAATTTTTTCGGCGTGGCCGAACCGGTTGTCCAAATCCAGGGAGACGACCGCTTGGCGGTCGAATTGGCCGGCATAAAAAACGTCAATCAGGCAATCCGGCTTATCGGCGAGACGCCGTTCCTGGAATTCAAAGAAGAAAAGCCCGATACCCAGGCGATTCTGGAGGCCCAACAGAAAGGAGAACGGCTGAACGAGGAACCTTTTCAAAACACCGGTTTAAACGGCCGCCATTTGGCCAAAGCCCAGCTTGTTTTTGACCCCCAGACTTACGCGCCGGAAGTCAGTCTTGATTTGAATGAAGAAGGGGCTAAGCTGTTCGCGGAACTGACCAAAAGAAACCTGAATAAAATCATAGCCATCTATCTTGACGGCCTTCCGATTTCAACGCCGGTTGTCCAATCGGAAATTCCCAACGGAAAGGCGATTATCTCTGGCAAGTTTACTCCGGCGGAAGCCAAACTCCTTGCCACTCGCCTGAATTCCGGCGCCCTGCCGGTGCCGATAAAATTAATAAGTCAGCAGACTATCGGCGCTTCGCTCGGAGCCGCTTCTCTGACCAAAAGCCTTAAGGCCGGCGTTTGGGGTTTGATTTTGGTCGGCGCGTTCATGATTTTTTTCTATCGTCTGCCCGGAATTGTTTCGGTGATTGCCCTCATTGTCTATGTGTTGATAGTTTTGACGATTTATAAATTGGTACCCGTCACGCTTACTCTGGCCGGCATTGCCGGTTTCATTTTGTCTTTGGGCATGGCCGTTGACGCCAATGTTCTGATTTTCGCCCGCATGCGGGAAGAGCTGAAGGCCGGGAAAAGTCTTAACCAGGCGACCCACGAAGGATTTTCCAGAGCTTGGCTCTCAATCCGCGACAGCCACATTACGACTTTCATCGGCGCCCTGGTTTTGTATTTGTTCACCACCTCAATCGTAAAAGGATTTGCTCTCACTTTGGGCATAGGCGTTCTTACCAGCCTGTTGACTGCCACGGTGGTAACGAGAAACTTTTTAAATTTGTTCATCGGGCAGAGATTCGAAAAAATAAGAAGGCTATTTTAGAAATATCAACATGAAAGCAATTTATAAAATTATGTTTTTCTTTTCTCTGGCCCTGACGATAGCGGCTGTTTCGGCGGTTGTCGTTTTCGGATTGAATCTCGGTGTGGATTTCAAGGGCGGCAGCGTCATGGAGCTTAATTTTAGAAATGAAAGACCGGACATCGAAGACTTGCGGAAAGCAATATCGGATTGGACGGCGTTTAAAGATGCGGTTTTCAGTCCGGCCGGAGAAAACGGATTACTTATCAAGGGAGGCGAAATATCAGAGCAAACCCACCAGGAAGTCATTCAAAAAATTGCAGCCGCGTTTCCTTCAGCCGGTTTGGAAGAGCAGAAGTTTGATTCGGTCGGTCCGGTAATCGGTTCCGAGCTTAAACGCAAAAGCGTATCCGCCATTTTTCTGGTCCTTGCGGCGATTATTGTTTACATTGCGATTGTGTTCAGAAAACTTTCGCGAACAATCTCCGGCTGGGCGATGGGACTGGCGGCGGTGGTTGCCCTGCTTCACGACATGCTTATTCCGGTCGGGGTTTTCGCTTTTCTCGGCCAGTATTACGGAGTGGAAATAAGCGCCGTATTCGTGGCGGCGGTTTTAACGATTTTAGGCTATTCGGTTTCCGATACCGTGGTGGTATTTGACAGGGTCAGAGAGAATATTATAAAACAGGGTGTGGGCGAGAGAGGCGAGGGATTCGGAGCGGTGGTTCACAAGAGCATACTTCAAACCCTCACCCGTTCTCTCAATACGACCTTTACCACTTTGCTTTCCTTGGTAGCCATTTATCTGTTCGGCGGCGAGAGTATAAGGTTTTTTGCCCTTGCCTTGATTATGGGAATTTTCCTGGGTGCCTATTCGTCAATCTTTGTGGCTTCTCCGCTCTTGATTTGGTGGAACAGGCGGACTGGCCGCCGGTAAGCGCTTCTTGTTGACCTAAATTTTATTCTGTAGTATTATAAAATAACAACAAACTATGGCCCAAAACTTATCCGTTTCAATAAACAAAATAGTCGCAAGTCTGGTGAAGAATTTGTCTCCTCGCAATAAGGACATTATTTCCCGCCGTTTTGGGCTTAAAAACGGCAAAAAAGAAACTCTTGATTCTATCGGTAAAAGTTACGGGATTACCAGAGAACGGGTCAGACAGATTGAAGAATTCATACTTAAGCAGCTTGCCGGGTCAGCCAAAAACAGCAGCGAGGCTGAAGAATACGTTTCCCTGGCGAACCGAATCATTGACGGCGCCGGAGGCGTAATAAAAGAAAGCGAATTGTTCAGGAATTTCAGCGGTCATGAAAAAGAATCTTCAGTGAACGCTTCTTTGGTCCTGCTTCTTTCTTTCGGAACGGCTCCGTTGAGAATTTCCGAAAGCGACGGTTTAAGGATTTTTTGGGCGCTTGATGAACGGCGCCTCGCGGCTTTTAAAAATGCCGCCGCCTCCGTTGAAAATATTTTAGCCGCCAATAAAAAACCCGTTGCCGAAGCGGCCTTTGTTTCTATGGTTAAAAATGTCACCGGTTTCGACGGCGGAGAATTGTCGTCTGTCCATCTCGACACCCTTCTTTCCATAAGTAAAAATATCGGCAGAAACATTTATGGCGAAGTTGGTCTTTTGAACTGTGCAGAAATCAAGCCGAGGGGCGTGAAAGATAAGGCATATTTAATTCTAAGAAAAGCGAATATTCCCAAGCATTTTGCCGATATCGCCAAATCAATCAATGTCGCCGGCTTTTTCGGTAAAAAAGCCAACGTCCAGACGGTCCACAATGAATTGATAAAAGACGGACGGTTTGTTCTTGTCGGAAGAGGGATGTACGCCTTGGCTGAATGGGGTTATAAATCCGGAACCGTGAAAGACGTGCTGGTGGACATTTTAAAGAATTCTCCCAAACCACTTTCCAGGACGGCCTTGCTAACAAGCGTAATGAATGCGAGAATGGTAAAAGAGAATACGGTTCTGCTCAATCTTCAAGATTCAAAAATTTTCGCGAAAAGAGAAGACGGAACCTATACTCTTAAAAAGGCTTAATTTACCGTGGAGCAACTAAGTTTTACTTTTGAGAGCCTGAATTCGGCTCTCGACATTCTCGCGTCTTTTTGGTGGATTTATTCCCCCTTTTTGCTTTTTTTCGGTTTGACTGCCGCATTCCAGACCTATACCAGAACGAAATACATCCAATCGCTCAAGTGGACGCTATTGGAGTTTCGAATTCCCAAAGAAATACGCAAAAGCCCCAAATCAACCGAGCAGATTTTTAATGCCTTGCACGGGGTTTTCATCCCTCTCAAATGGCACGAGAAATTTTTTCAGGGCAGGGTAATCGACTGGTTTTCTTTTGAAATTATCGGTTCCGGCGGAGAAATACATTTTTACATAAGGACCCCTGAAGCCTATAAAAAGCTTGTCCAGTCCCAAGTATATGCCCAGTATCCGGACACGGAAATTAAAGAAGTGGCTGAAGAAAATGATTACATAACAAATTTATCCTCTTTTCTTCCCAATGATAAAAACGATATTTGGGGCGCGGAACTTGTTTTGAGCAAAGAAGACGCTTTTCCAATCAGAACTTATCCGGAATTTGAAGAAGTGGCGGTCGGTCGGGAGGACGTTAAAAGGGTTGACCCGATGGCCTCCTTGGCTGAAGTTTTAAGCAGTCTCCAATACGGGGAATTTATCGGCATTCAGCTTTTAATAAGGCCAACGGGAGATGCCTGGATTAAAAAAGGCCAGGCGGCAGTTGATAAAATAATGGGCAAGGAGGTCAAATCAAAGCCGGATTTTATGTCCAAACTGATTTTTGCTTTGGATGAATTTATTCCCGGCCATGTTCCTTCGACCCAAAAAGAAGAAAAAAGAGAATCGTCCCAGCTTACGCCCGGCAAACAGGATATTTTGAAGGCGATGGAAAAAAGTTTTGCCAAGCTTGGTTTTGAAAGCGGCATTCGGTTTGTTTATACGGCGTCTAAAGAAGTTTTTCATCGCGCTCATATTTCCGGAGTCATGGGCGCTTACAAACAATTTACATCCCAATCGCTTAACGGCTTCAGAATGAATATCAAGACCGCTCCTTTGGCCAGGTGGCCGTTTAAAAAACAGAAAATTTTTAACAAGAAAAGAATTTTGTGGAAAAAATTCAGGAAAAGAATGATGACCGTAAGACCGTTTGTTCTGAACGTGGAAGAACTGGCGACCATATTCCACTTCCCCGACTTTGGTGTTGAGGCGCCGCTTTTGCCGAGAGTGGAAACTAAAAAAGGCGAACCGCCGGTCGGATTGCCGATATCGTAATTTTGGCTATTGTCTATGGACTATAGTCAATGGTTAATTGCTTTTTATGATTACTCCGCCAGACAACGATATATTGCTTCTTGGAGAGACCAATTTCAGGAATGATAAAATTCGGTTTGGAATTAAAACCGACGACCGGAGACGGCACATGTATGTGGTTGGCTCAACCGGCATGGGAAAATCAGAATTTTTGAAGACCATGGCCATTCAGGACATTGAAGCCGGCCACGGTCTCGCTTTCATTGACCCGCACGGCGACCCGGTGGTTGATTTATTGGAGTTTATTCCGAAAGAAAGAATCAAAGACGTAATTTATATCGACCCGGGCGATTTGGCCTTTCCGATTGCGTTTAATGTGATGGAAAGCGTTGATTTTGATTATCGTCACTTGATTGCCGCCGGTCTTTTGGGAGTTTTTAAAAAAATCTGGGTTGACGCCTGGTCGGCGAGAATGGAATACATTCTCAACAACACTATCTTGGCGCTTTTGGAATATCCCGGCTCCACTCTGCTTGGCATCAATAAAATGCTTGCCAGCAAGGAATATCGGAAAAAAGTTGTTGCCAATATAACCGACCCCATCGTTAAATCATTTTGGGTTGAAGAGTTCGCCAAATATGCCGACAAATTTGCCACTGAAGCGACAGCGGCCATTCAGAACAAAATCGGCCAGTTTATTTCCAACAATCTTATCAGAAACATCATCGGCCAGCCGAAATCCACCCTGGATGTCAGGAAAATAATGGACGAGGGGAAAATTCTGCTGGTCAATATTTCGCGGGGCAGAATCGGAGAAGACGCCTCACGCCTGCTCGGTGCGCTTTTGGTCACCAAAATACAATTGGCGGCTATGTCGCGGGTAGATGTTCCGGAGCCGGAAAGAAAAGACTTCTTTCTTTATGTGGACGAGTTTCAGCACTTTGCGACTGAATCGTTCGCCAATATTTTATCGGAGGCGAGGAAATACCATCTAAGTTTAATTATGGCTCATCAGTACATCAAACAAATGGAAGAACCAGTTTGCGACGCCGTATTCGGCAATGTCGGCACGATTATCTCTTTCAGGGTTGGCGCCGAAGACGCCGAGTTTCTTGAAAAATGGTTCGCGCCGGACTTTATGATGTCCGACATCGTCAATCTCGGCAAACAAAATATTTATCTTAAGCTGATGATAGACGGCGTTTCTTCGCGGGGTTTTTCGGCGGCAACTTTACAGAGGTTTGAAAAATCGGAGCGGACTTTTAAGGATGAAATTATAGAGTTCTCGAGAAAAACTTACGCCACTCCCAAGAGCGAAGTGGAGAAAGATATAGCCGAATGGGCCGGAGCGGCCAGAGAAGAGAGCGGGGAAGAAACAACAACCAGACCGGCGTCGAGAGATGAAAGACGCGGCAAAGAATTTAGCGGAAGACCGCGGAGCGGAAACTTTCCTCCGCCTCGCCGTGAATCCGTTGAACCGGCTCGCCGCGATTTTCGTCCGCGTCAAAGCCAGCTTCCAAAAAGAGAAACACCAGCCCCCGTTTCCCTTAAAAGCGCTTTTGGCGGGGGAGCGGTGGATTTTAAGGGTAGGAAATTCGGCGGCGGTCAGTCGGTTCCCAAGAAAGAAGTTGACACCGCCGAACTCAAAAAGATTCTGAACGAGGCGTTGAAAAAATAAACCCCAAACAAAAATTCCAGCTAAAACTGGAATTTTTGTCGGGATAGCTCTTTTTTTATTTGTTAAAACTAAAAATTTATGCTATTTTAGTTTGATAAACCGCCCCTAGCTCAATTGGCAGAGCAGCTCCCTTTTAAGGAGAAGGTTCCGAGTTCGATTCTCGGGGGGCGGACTGTTTATTTAGGCAAATAATATTGTTATGTCTAAACTTTAGTTGATGAAGCATCCTATAAAAAAGTGCAAGACATTGCCGTTCGGACGCATCAAATTTTAAATTGCCGTGGTTATTCAAGAACGGACATGATTTTGGCGGGCGCCGCGATTTATGTTTTGGAAACAAACACCCTTCCGGGGCTGACTCCAAATTCGCTTCTTCCCAAAGCCGCTCAATACGCCGGCATAACCCTTTCTCAACTCATAGATAAAATTATTGAGAATGCGTTGACGTAGAAACAATTTCCGCCTCTGCTCCTCTTCTCATACTCCAAATCACCCCACAACCTCCCTAACGGCTTCGGGGTGCCTCTCTTTCTGTTTGCGAGAAGAAACGCAATCCAGAAAGAGAGACACGCCCTCCGATAGATAGGTTTATACATGCTTTGTAGAAAACAAAAAGCCGATTGTTAGTCGGCTGGGATTTGATTTGGGAGTTAGTTTATATCATGTGAAACTGATCCAACAAAGCAGTTTGTCTTTTCTTGGCCGCCTCAAGTTCTTTCTGGAAATTTGGTTCCGACTTTCGTTCTTCAATATAAGCAATAACAGCCTTTTGTATCAAACTTGCCAATGTTTCATCAAATACGATTGCAAGAGCTTGTAAACGCTGAAGGTCCAACACGGACATCCGAACCGAAACAATCACATTTTTGGACATAACAACCTCCCAAAAGATGTTCTATAAAAAAGATACACTTGTCTGTGGTTTTTGTCAATTAGACGCAACTCGCTGGAAGTTGCGGACTGTCGGTTCTGAAAAGCGGTATGCGGTCGGAGCGGAATTATTGGAAAACATATTAGATGGGGATTTTAAATAATAATAAAAAGTTAAAAACTTGCTCACGCAAGTTTTTATGTTAAGATGAACTTATAAATAGAAATATAAACTTAAAATGACGCGAACCTCAATTTTAGAAACAAAAGACCTCGTCGGACAAGAAGTCATGTTATGCGGTTGGGTGCATAATCGCCGAGACCACGGCAAACTTATTTTTATTGATTTGCGGGATAGAAGCGGGATAGCGCAAGTCGTTTTTGTTCCAAGCGGAGCTGATTATGAAATGGCCAGCCGGTTGAGGGCGGAATGGGTAGTGCGCTTGAAGGGTGTGGTCAAAGCCCGTCCGGAGAAAATGTTTAACGATGAAATTCCCACCGGCCGGGTTGAAATAGAACCAATTGAGCTGGAAATATTAAACCGGGCGGAGACCCCTCCGTTTCCTATAGATACCGACGGTTATGATATCGGGGAAGAATCGCGGATGTCTTATCGTTTCGTTGATTTGCGCCGTCAAAGAATGGCAAACAATTTGGCTGTCCGTCATGCGGCAGCTTTATTTATCCGCAATTGGCTGTCGGAAAAAGGATTCCTTGAAGTGGAGACGCCGATTCTCACCAAATCCACTCCCGAGGGCGCGCGCGATTTTGTGGTCCCGTCCCGTCTTTATCCGGGCGCATTTTACGCTTTACCCCAATCACCCCAGCAGTATAAACAGCTGTTAATGGCTGGCGGAGTTGAAAAATATTTTCAGTTGGCCAGATGTTTCAGGGACGAAGATACCAGAGGCGACCGCCAGCCGGAATTCACCCAGCTTGATATGGAGATGAGTTTTGTTGAACGCGAAGATGTAATGCAATTGAACGAACAATTACTCATAGAAATGGTGAAAACGATTTATCCGCAAAAAAGAATTCAGGAAATACCGTTTCCGCGGATTAGTTATAAGGAGGCGATGGAAAAATATCAAACCGACCGCCCCGACGTTAGAAAGGATAAAAACGACCTTAACCTATTAGCATTTTGCTGGGTGGTTGACTTTCCATTTTTCGAAAAAAATGACGAAGGTAAATATACATTTACTCACAATCCCTTCTCGGCTCCCAAGCCGGAATTTATGGAAGATTTAATGACAAAGAAAAACATCGGCGATATTTTAACTACCCAATACGACGTTGTCCTAAACGGCTGGGAAATAGGCGGCGGCAGTATTCGCAACCACCAATCGGAAGCGTTAGGGAAAGTTTTTGAAATAATGGGTTTTGAAGAAGGAAGAATCGCAAATAATTTTGGGCACATGCTGACGGCTTTTAAAAACGGCACTCCGCCTCACGGCGGGATTGCCTGGGGGTTTGACCGACTGGTGGCTCTTTTAAACAATGAGCCCAATATCAGAGAAGTGATGGCTTTTCCTAAAACCGGCGACGCCAGGGACTTGATGATGAGTTCACCTTCGGAACTGGAAGAAAAACAGTTGAAAGAGCTGCATTTAAAAATATCCAAATAGAATGTCCAAAACGCTTTTACTGATGATTCTCATAGCTTTTTTAATTGTCATTAATTTTTTATTTATTTTTAATTCTGACGACTCTGGTGATTCCCCCTTAAGTAATGCGGCCGGTTTAAACAAAAATGTTTTCAGCGCGAGCCAGGCTTATGTGTTTCCGCTGGCCGAATCAAATTATATGCCCCTTTTAAATTCCGGTTTTGCCCGGCCGATTATTAACGCCAAATCAGCCGTTCTTTATGATTTGCGGGCGGAAAGAGCGCTCTATGAAAACAACACGAAACAAAAACTTCCTGTCGCCTCGCTTACTAAAATATTAAGCGCAGTCATTGCTCTTGAAAATCTTGATTTGGCCGACATTGTAATTATTCCGCAGGAGGCCTTGCGGGTTGATGAGGAAAAACAGACTCTATATTTGGACGAACGCCTGACCGTGGAAAATTTGCTGAAATTAATGCTTATAGAATCATCCAATGATTCCGCAAAAGCCTTAGCTTTATACGCCGGCGAAAAGGGAATTGATTTTACGGCCAAGATGAACGAAAAAGCATTTGCCCTCGGAATGGTTGATTCATTTTTTTTGGATACGGCCGGATTAAACGACGAAGCTTATTCAACGGTTGAAGATTTGGTTAAATTGGTGAAATATGCTTTGAAGTATGAATTAATTTGGGACATTTTGGCGAAAAAAAATGTCATTATCAAATCAGAAGACGGCCGGATAGAACATCAAGTTAAAAATACCAATCATCTTTTTGGAGTACTGCCGGATATTTTCGGCGGTAAAACCGGCTATACCGACGGGGCCCTCGGATGCATGATTTTAGTGGTGGATATTCCCGGAGAAAATGATAAAATTATCAGCGTGGTGCTTGGTTCTTCCGACCGGTTTGGAGATACGGCCAAATTAATCAATTGGGCTAAGGCCGCCTGGCGTTGGGAATAGAAACATGAACGAACAAATTTTCACAGTAGTCAACGTTGTCAGAATATTTGCGCTTGCAGCGCTGGCCTTTTTCGTTAACTTGCTGATTACATATTTTTGGACCAAAATTTTACTGAAATATTTTAAACCGGGCAAAGAAATAGAACGGAAAGATGCGCCGGTTTTCAGCAGTTTGCACAAAAAAAAGGAAGGAACACCGACAATGGGCGGGCTGCCGGTATGGGTGACGGTGGTTTTTCTGACCGTCATTTTTTATTTTTTGTCGAATATTTTCGACGGTTTCTGGCCGCAGCTTAATTTTCTTTCCCGAGGTCAGACCCTGCTTCCGCTCGGATTTTTAATTTTTGCCGGATTGGTCGGCATGGCTGATGACGTGCTCGGTATTTTTAAACGAGGAGGGTTGAGTTTGAAAATACGTTTAGCCGTTTATACGGCGGTGGCCGGAATCGGAGCGTGGTGGTTTTATTTTAAACTTGACCGGGACATGATTACTGTTCCTTTTTTGGGTGATTTTGCGGTTGGTTGGTGGTATTTGATTTTTGCGGTGGTCGTGATTATCGCCACGGCGTTTTCCATGAACGAAACCGACGGTCTGGACGGTTTGTCGGGCGGGGTTTTTATGACCATTTTCGCCGCCTTAGCAGTTATAGCTTTTGACCAAGGCCGTATGGATTTGGCCGTTTTTCTGGCGACCATTATGGGGGCGCTGACCGCATTTTTATGGTTTAATATTTATCCGGCCAAATTTTTTATGGGTGATACCGGCGTTATGGCTCTCGGATTTGTTCTTGGGGTAGTCGCTCTTTTGACCAATACGGCCCTGCTTTTACCGGTCATAGCCGTAATTCCCTTGGTTGAATCATTGTCGGTGATTATTCAGACGATTTCCAAAAAACTTCGCAAAAAGAAAATATTCATTTCTACGCCCATTCACCACACTTTCGAAGCTCTCGGCTGGCCGGAAACCCAGGTGACGATGAGGTTTTGGATGATTTCCGCCATCGGTGCCATTGTCGGCTTGATTATCTTTTTGGTGGACAGCAAAATTCCTCCGCTGTGGAGATAGGCGGCCGATTAGTTCTTGTTGTATGCACAAAAAACTTCTTTGGCTTATATTTATCCTGCTTGCTTTCGGTCTGATTATTTTATCATCGGCCGGTCTTATTGACGGGCAAAAAAAATTTAATTCCTCCTATTATTATCTTTTCCACCAGCTGGAATTCGGCGTTCTGCCGGGATTGGTTTTTATGTTTGCCCTCTCGCGGCTTAATTACAAACATTTTCGCAAAATTTCTCTTTTATTGCTGTTTCTCGCTCTTTTTTTAATGATTCTTGTTTTTGTGCCGTCCTTGGGCCAGGGATTGAAAGGCGCGACTCGGTGGCTGAATATGGGTGGAATTACTTTCCAGCCGTCGGAGTTTTTAAAATTGGCGATGGTAATATATCTGGCGGCTTGGTTCGGCGGGCGGGACGAAAGAATAAAAAACTGGGTTTACGGAATGGCTCCGTTTTTCATCATTATGGCTTTTGTGACGCTGCTTTTGGTTCTTCAGCCCGATATCGGCACGTTGATAGTCGTAATGCTTATCGCCGGAGGAGTTTATTTTTTCGCCGGAATAAAATTCAAGCAATTTTTAATAATTATGCTTGCAGTATCCGCGATTTTGACCGCCTTGGTTGTTCTTGAACCGTACCGGTTCAATCGCATTAAGGCCTTTATCAATCCGTCGGTCGACCCGAGGGGAATTTCATACCAAATCAACCAGTCGTTCATTTCCATAGGGTCGGGCGGAGTATTTGGGCTTGGTTTCGGCAATAGCCGGCAAAAATTCGGTTTTTTGCCTGAAGTGGCGGGGGATTCCATATTTGCGGTTATAGCCGAAGAACTTGGTTTTATCGGTTCGGCATTTACCATCGGGTTGTTTGTAATTTTATGTCTGATTTTAATTAAAATCGCCAAAAATGCGCCCGATAAATTCTCCTCACTTTTGGTGATGGGGATAAATATGTGGATTATGTCTCAGGCCTTCGTAAACATTGCCGCCATATCGGGCCTGGCGCCTCTTACCGGCATTCCTCTGCCCTTCGTGAGTTACGGCGGAACGGCCATAATTTCTCTCTTGGGCGGATTGGGGATTGTGTTAAGCGTGGCGAAGAGGAGTTAGCTTCGCTCCCCCTTTTATTTTTCACACATAATACAATCCTATTAAATTGTGAGGTGATTCGGATTGTGGAAAATGAAAAAGGGGAGAACCGAAGCCGTAAATTAAGAGGCAAAGGCGCATTAGATTTTTTTGTTAAATCGTGTTAGTTTGGAGGTAAAAATATGGAAAAAACATTAGAACAAATTTCTCAGAATTTTCTTTCCCAGGTGCAATTGTCGGCCGCACAAGCGGTAAAACCGTTTATTTTAGCCACAATTGGTTTGCCGGGTTCAGGAAGGACGACAGTAGCCCAAATGATTGCCGGTAAATTGCCGGGTGCTGTTTTAATCAGTTCCGACTCGGCCAGGTACTTGTTGAAAGAAACCGGTTTGCCCTGGGGAGAAAACGTAAGGCAAATTTTAAAAATGGTTGCCGTTGATTTATTGAAAAAAGGATATGGTGTTGTTTTTGACGGCAATGCCGCAGACGAAGACGATAGGAAAAACATTGCGGAAATAGCCAACCAAACCGGAGCTAAAGTTTTCTATGTTCGAATAAACAGTAATCCCGAAATGGCAAAAGAAAGAAAGCGTGCTCAATATGAAAATCCCTCCTGGGTTTCCGGATTCGAACGGTTCAGAGTCAACACAACTGAAAAAATGCTGAAAAACATTGATGACCGCGTTGAGCTGCACAGGAAGCTTAACTCGGCGGATATTCCGAACCTGCTGGGAGAAATGGAAAATAACGGTTCAAAAGAAGAACTGGATGAACGGGTTGACCGGCTTGTTGCGAAAATACTGCTCTAAAACTCGGATGATCAAACTTAAAACCGCCCTCCGGCGGTTTTATATTATTTTAGCAACTTGGCGGCTTTGGACTTGAGGCGCGAGGCCTTGTTTTTTTTTATGACTCCGCCTTTGGTCGCCTTGTCCAGTTTTTTATAGAGTTTTGGCAAAAGTTTCTGCATATCGTCTTTTTTGCCGGAAGCGGCAAGTTTCTTAAATTCTTTCGCAACCATTTTATAAGCGTTAATTTTGCGCAGATTTTCCACTCTTCTCTTTTTTGATTGTCTTAAGGCCTTTTCGGCCGATTTTGTTATTGGCATTTTTATAACCTGCGCGCCAGAAACAGGGAGCCCGAAATTATTGGGCTCATTCTGTTTCTGGTCTTTCAGGTTTGTCCAATTTCTGCGTTAAAACTTCCGCGTCTTACTCGCCATATTTATAATATGGCTCGCTCGATGCTCAGTTTCGCCTTAAACTTGGCCAAACGCGCAAGGTCCTAATAGTATAAAGATATAAAAACAACGGGTTTATCTTATCATACTCGGCTTTTTTATGCAATTTTTTGTTTTTGGGAAAAAATTCTTTTAGTTCTTTGTAGAGCTGGGCGGCAAGAGTTTTGTTGTGGGAAATGACCAATGTCGGCCGGCCGTAATTTTCTATTACTTTTGCCAAGGTGAATGTTTTACCGGAACCGGTTACGCCCAAAAGCACCTGGTGTTTTTTTCCGGATTTCAAACCCTCGGCCAGTTTAGTTATCGCGGCTGGTTGGTCGCCAGTAGGTTGATATTTTGATGAAAGTTTGAACATTGAGCTTTATAATGCTAATCTACAAATGATATCCGAATGCTACGAATAATAATTCGGGTGTGCGCATTTGTAGCGCGCTGTTCGCATACTATGATTAGCTTTCTTGAGGGCAAAATTGAATACTTGGGGGACAAATTCGTCATTTTAAGCGCGGGGGGCATAGGATATAAGGTGAGTATAGTCCCCAATCTGCTGAATATTCTATCAAAAAGTCAAGCCGGGGTCAACCCCGAACGAAGTCGCGAGGGCACGCAGCGCGCCTCTACTTCGTACGGGGTCAATACCGTTAAAATGTTTATCCATTCCCAGCTAAATATGCGGGAAGGCACCTTTGATTTGTATGGGTTTGATAAAAAAGAAGATTTGGACCTGTTTAATACTCTAATTTCCGTTTCCGGCATCGGACCCAAAAACGCTCTTAACATCATGTCATCGGTGGAACCGAGGCATCTTAAGGCGGCGGTGGTCAATGATGATGCCGATTTTTTGAAAAAAGTTTCCGGCCTTGGCCCAAAAACCGCCCAAAGATTAATTTTGGAATTGAAAAATAAAGTTGATTATTTGGAAGATATTGACGGACTTGATTTGGGACAGGAGGGCCATGCCATGGAGGCTTTGCTTGCCCTTGGTTACAGCGCAAATCAGGCGAAAGATGTTCTCAAAGAAGCAAAAGGAGAGACGCTGGAGAATCGGGTGCGAGATGCGTTAAAAATTTTAGGGAAGAAATGAGCAGAACATTTTTACAAACTGCGGAGTGGCTGGATTTTCAGAAATCATTGGGCCGCAAGGTCTGGCATTTTGACGACGGGAAAATAAGGGCCAATATTATCAAGCACGATTTGCCCTTAAAAAAAAGCTATCTTTATATACCCCACGGGCCGGAAATTATTTTTGACGAAATTAAATCCGGCTTATCAAACGAACTCAAAAATTTTATCGGTTATCTCAAAAAAACAGGCAAAGAGGAAAGAGCTATTTTTATAAAAATGGAACCACTTTTGGATATGGTTCCGGAGCTTTTGCATCAAGCCGGCATAAAAATCAAGAAATCTTCCAAAAAGGTCCAGCCTCAAAAAACAGTGGTGTTGAATCTTGGCTTGGAAGAAAATGAGCTTTTATCGCGAATGCACCACAAAACAAGATATAACATCAATCTTGCGGAGAAAAAAGAATTAAAACTAATTGAAAGCGATGATGTAAAATCTTTTTGGAAATTGTTGAAAAAAACGGCGAAGGCCGACCGTTTTACCACCCATAATTTTGAATATTACGAAGGGTTGCTTAATTTTTTTAAGGATGGTGAAATTACCGCCAAATTATTTATTGTTAATTACGAAAATAAACCGATTGCGGGAGCAATAGTTATGCTGTACGGAGACATAGCGTATTATTTGCACGGCGCTTCCGACCGCGATTACCGCAGTTTAATGGCGCCTTATTTTATGCATTGGGAGATTATTAAATTATTAAAAGAGACCCCGAAGGAGTTGCTTCGCAACCCTACGGGGCAGGCAAGCGACCAGGGACAAGGGACAAGGTGTAAATATTACGATTTTTGGGGAATTGATGCCAACAAATGGCCCGGGGTGACACGATTTAAACTGGGCTGGGGCGGAGAAACGGTTGAATACCCCGGCTCATTTGACCTGCCGATTTCCAAAATTTGGTATTGGATATATAAAATAGCCAAAAAAACATTTTAATGTTCAAAGAAGGTCTATTGGATAAAATTTTATATAAAGTTAAAAAGCTGATTCCGAAATCGGTTTTTAATTTTTTTGCACCGCTTTATCATGCCGGCTTAGCTTATGCCGGAGCGGTAATTTACGGGTTTCCGTCCCGTAAAATGAAAGTAATCGGCGTTACGGGAACCAAAGGCAAATCAACGACGGTGTTTTTAATAGCAAAAATTTTGGAAAATTCCGGCAAGAAAGTTGCCGCTATCGGTTCGCTCGGATTTAAAATAAAAGAACGGGAATGGCCCAATACTTTGAAAATGACCATGCCGGGCCGTTTTAAATTGCAGAAATTTCTTCGGGAAGCCCGAAAGGCCGGCTGCAAATATGTCGTGTTGGAAGTCACCTCCGAGGGCATCAAACAGAAAAGACATCTTGGAATTAAATTTGACTGCGCCGTTTTTACGAATTTGCATAAGGAACATATAGAAAACCACGGCTCCTTTGAAAATTACAGGAAAGCAAAAGAAGAACTGTTCAGGCTCACCCCAAACAATCATGTATTGAATGCCGATGACGCATCGGTTGAACATTTCAGCAAGTACTCCGCCGATAAAAAAATACTCTTTGGAATAAAAGGCGGCGATATGAAAGCAAGCTGCATTGTCAGCGGCAAAATGGGCGTGGAATTTGAAATTTACGGCACCATGTTTAAAACCAAGCTCTTCGGCGAATTCAATGTTTATAATTGTTTGGCGGCGCTTTCCGTCGGGGCGGTTTACGGTCTTGATTTGCCGGCGATGAAACCGGCGATTGAAAGAATCGAGGAAATTCCCGGCCGAATGCAGTTTGTGCAAAAAGAGCCGTTTGCGGTAGTGGTGGATTATGCCCATACGCCGGACTCGCTGGAAAGCGTCTATAAAGCGCTTTCAAGTCCAAAACCTCAAAGGTTGATTTGCGTTTTGGGGGCGGCGGGAGGCGGGAGGGATAAGTGGAAAAGGCCGGAGTTCGGCAGAATCGCGAAAAAATATTGTGATGAAATAATATTAACAAATGAAGACCCGTACGACGAGAACCCGCTTTCAATTTTAAAAGAAATTGAAAGCGGGTTCTCGCAATTACCAATTACCAATTACCAATTACCAAATTATGAAATAATTCTTGACCGGCGGGAGGCGATAAAAAAGGCGATAAACAACGCGGAAACGGGTGACACGGTGATTATTACCGGCAAAGGTTCGGAAACGTCCATAGCCGTGTCAGGTGGCAGAAGAATTCCCTGGTCTGACGCTCAAATCGTCCGGGAGCTGATTGACGCAGCCAGCCGATAGGTTTATTATTTTTTCATCCAAGTGTTTCTTTACAATTGCAGGAAGGTGAACTATGCCGGGGCGTTCATCCATTCGGGAGCTTCAGAAGTATTATTATTCGATTTTCGGAGACCGGTGCACGCTCGACCATATTATCCCCAAAAGCCGCAACGGTCCCCATAAAGAATTTAATTTGTTCCCTTTCGACAAAAACAGGCATCAGGCCTGGCATGCTCTTTTTTGGAACATGACCGTCTTTGAAGTCTGGGAACGACTGGGCGAAATTCATAATTTGATATTCAATTCGCCGACAAGCAGAATCAGACCGGTGTGGTTTGACGTTTGCAAATTGGAAAAAGGCGGTGTGAACAAAAGATTGGCATTTAAAGGTCTTAAAATAAAAGTCATCGCTAATCCCACGGACGTTAACGTTCTTAAGAAAAATTGGCTGTGTTGTTTTAAAAGTACAAAACTGGATGATGCCGTTAACTTTGTGGCGTACAAAATGCTGTTCATTATCTTCGGCAGAAAAGTGGCGGAGATGGCTCTGCCGGAAAATAATGAAGATTTTTCAGGGATGATGAGAAACATAATTTCGGTTGACGTCAGAGCGTTGGAATGTCTGGGTGTTTTGGATATTCGGCTTCTGGAAAGAACCGCAAACGAGCTTACACGCAGATTCGCTTAGCCCCTTAAGGGCTTTTTTGTTATTCCGATTGGTGGTATTATTTTTAATGTGGAATCATACCCTCAACAACCGCAGGCGGAGCTAACCGCCAGAAGGGAAAAGAAAATCCCGACTCTTAGCGGACCCGGAATTTTTTGGGTGTTTATTATCATTGTTCTGGTTTTAACGGCGGTTGCCATAAATTTGCTTGGCAATCCCGGAGGCGGGGACGGTTTGGCCTCCATCCCGCCGTCAATCGACGAAACTCCAGGCGAGACCAGACAGCCGAGACTTTACACCGTTTCTTACCGGGCTGGCGTGTTTAGCCCCACCAATTTGAAAATACACTCCGGCGACACGGTGCGGTTCAAAAATGACGGCCTTTTGTCGATACGAGTGGTTTCCGACCCTCATCCGGAACACAACAACCTTGTCGGTTTTGACAGTATCGGCGATATTCCGCAGGGAAGTTATTTCTCATTCACTTTCGCGGCTAAGGGAATTTTTGGATATCACAACGAAAAAAATATAAACGAAGCGGGAACGATAATAATAAGATAAGCCGATGAAGAATCCTCTGACAATGCGGGTGGAATCTTCGATGGGGGCGGTTTTTATCGTTCTTTTGGCGGCTTTTTTCGTGGGGCTGTTTTTTATCGCCTTGAAAAATTTCCGAAGCGATACCGAAATTTTAGACGCCCAGGAAACCAGGATTAAGGTCGTTTCCGCAACTGAAAGATTTTTAATGGAATCGTGGATGAAAGAAAACCAAATTTCTTTTCCCGAAGGTAAAAATCTGCGCTATCTTATTCCGCAGTATCCTTCGCGGCCGTGGCTGAAATGACAAGAATGAACAGCGAATAGACTATGGCTAATGGGCAAGAAACAAGAAAATGATTTTCAATTTCAGATTATTCATTAAGGAGTGCGTTATTTTTGCCGCCACTTTGGCGGTTGGCATTTTGTCCGCCGAACGTCTGGCGGTTTCCGCTTTTACCGGAACGGCTTTTGAAACGTTCGCATTTTCCTTATGGGATATTATTGCCTTAGCCGTCGCCATTCTTGTTTTTGTTTTGGCTTTAAAATACAGGAAAATCGGCAGCTTTTTATTTCAAGGTATTTTGGTTTTCATAATCTTGGGCGGAGCGCAGGTTGTTGCCGGAGTTTTTCTGAACGCTCCTTGGGATTTTTTGGCGGCGGTTATTCTGCTGGCGGCGTTTTTAATCGTTCGCAATGTTTTGATGCACAATGCCGGCGTGCTTTTGGGAATTGCCGGCTTGGGAGCGGCCGTAGGCGTCGGCATCCATCCCCAAACGGCGATTTGGCTTCTGGTAATTTTATCGGTTTACGACATTCTGGCCGTATACAAAACCAAACATATGGTCCGAATGGCCAAGGCCATGCTGGAAAGCGGCGCTATTTTCGGTTTCATAATTCCTTTTGAGTGGAAGGGATTTTTTTACGGCAAAAAGGAGGCCCAGGCGCGCGCCGGGGAAAAATTCATGATTTTGGGTTCCGGCGACAGCGTTGTGCCCTTGTTTCTGGCCGCATCTCTTGTTAAAATTTCATTAGGGCAGGCGATTTTAGTGGGCCTGTTCGCGATTGGCGGCCTTTTCGTCACCCACTTGATTTTTATCAATCAAAAAGAACGAAAACCGATGGCCGCCCTTCCGCCCATTGCCACTTTTGCGATAATCGGATATCTTTTGGCGGCCTTTTTAAATCTTTAAATATTTTAACGTGATTCTTACTTTTCACGGAGGAGCAAAAATTGTAACCGGCGCCAATTATCTGCTGGCTCACGGCGATAAAAAAATTCTTGTTGACTGCGGCTTGTTCCAGGGCTCGCGCTATGCCGAGGAATTGAATTACGAAAAATTTGCTTTCAACCCGGCGGAGATTGATTTTGTTTTTGTCACTCACAGCCACACCGACCACTCGGGACGCTTGCCCAAACTTTATAAAGAAGGTTTTCGGGGCAGGATAATCGCCACCAGACCAACCCTTGATATGATAAAAACGGCGCTGCCGGACAACCTTACTTTGATAAAAGAAGAAGCGGCCAAGGATGGCCATGAACCTCTTTTCACCGCCGATGATTTGGCAGAAGTTTTAAAACTGGCGGAAGGTTTTAATTATGAAGAAGAAATTAAACTGGGAAACGGTCTGACGGCCCGTCTTTTGGACGCCGGTCATATTTTGGGGTCGTCGATTGTAGAAATTTCTTTTGGAGACAAGAAAATTTATTTTTCCGGCGACCTTGGCAATCCGCCGACGCCGCTCCTTAAGCCCACAGTTTTTGTTAAAAACGCCGATTATGCGATTGTGGAATCGGCCTACGGCGCGAGGATTCACGAAGACAAAAGAGAAAGAAAGGAAATACTGGAAAAAGTCATTGAAGAAACCATCACCAACGGCGGTACATTGATGGTGCCTTCGTTTGCAATGGAAAGAACCCAGGAGCTTTTGTATGAATTGAACGAGCTCATCAACCATAATCGAATTCCGCGAGTGCCGATTTTCGTAGACTCGCCTTTGGCCATCAATCTTACCGAAGTTTATAAAAAATATCCGGATTATTTTAATAAAACTGCCGCTTACCTTATTAATTCCGGGGATGACATATTTAATTTTCCGGGATTGAAATTTACCAGGACAGTTAACGAGTCGAAAACCATTAACGACATTGTCGGGCCGAAGGTGATTATCGCCGGTTCCGGCATGTCCAACGGCGGACGGATTTTACATCACGAGCAAAGATATCTGCCGGACCCGAAATCAACCATTCTGTTTATCGGCTATCAGGTGGAAGGAACTTTGGGCAGAAAGATTCTGGATGGTCAAAAAGAAGTTTCCATATTCGGACAAATGGTGCCGGTTAATTGTCAGGTAAAAGCAATCGGCGGATATTCCGCCCATGCCGACCAAAATATGCTTACGGAGTGGATTAAAAGCGCGGCTGTCGGCGGAAAGTTAAAAAACGTTTTCATCGTTCAGGGCGAAGAAGATTCCGCCCGGGCTCTGGCGGACAGAATCAAAAAAGAGCTTGGCGTCAACTCCACTGTGCCCGATATCGGTGCGAGTTTTGACCTTGAAGCGGGAATCGGATAAACTTAAAATAACATTGTTTTGGTAAAAATTTTAAAAGATTCAAACATATCCATGGACAATACAAACAAAAAAGGCAACCTGAACGTACCGGCTCATAAACTGCCGAAGGCGAAAGAACCCACAGATTTCCGTTCGTCCCTTCACTGGCGGGTTTTCAGAATTTTATCGGAATTCATAGAAGGCTGGCAGTTCCTGGCCGATTTTAAAAAGACCGTAACTTTTTTCGGTTCGGCAAGATTTCCGGAAGGAAGCCAATGGTATGAGGAAGCTCGGAAGCTTGGAGAACTGGCCGCGAAAGACGGCTTTGCGATAATCACCGGCGGAGGGCCGGGGATTATGGAAGCGGGCAACCGCGGCGCCGCGGAAGCCGGAGGAAAATCTGTCGGGCTGAACATTAAATTGTTGTCAGAACAAAGAATAAATCCGTACGTTAATCAAAGTTCCGCTTTTCATTATTTTTTTGTTAGGAAGGTGATGCTTTCTTACGCAGCCAGGGCTTACGTGTTTTTTCCCGGCGGTCTCGGCACCCTTGATGAGGTTTTTGAGATTTTAACCCTTATTCAAACAAAAAAAATATCCAACAAAATTCCCGTTGTTTTGGTCGGGAAGGAATTTTGGGAGCCGATACAGAAATTGATGCAGGAGGAAATGTGCCAGAAACTGCACTCTATTGACGAAGAAGACTTAAAGTTGTACACTATTGTCGATAACGCTGAAGACGCGTTTGAAATAGTTAAGAACGCTCCATCTCGGGAAGATTTTTTCTATTGATTCTCGGCTCGGCATTATCATTTTTTTCTCTCTGCCATAGTCTATTTACCATAGACCATAAATTTTTTATTTATGAACGATTTTAGGCTCAACAATATTTTAATACCGGAAGAACTGCCCCTGATTGCGCTTAAGAACACGGTCTTATTCCCCAAAGCAATCACTCCGATTGTAATTCAGCGGCCGAAATCAACGGCTTCTCTTGAACAAGCTCTATTGGCCGACCGGCTGGTGTTTTTTGTCACTCAAAAAAATATAGAAGATGCCGTTGAACAGAAAGACTTATTTCAAATCGGAACTGTCGGTCGGATAGTTTCCGTCTTCAAACTCCCCGACGGCTCGTCAAAAGTCGACGTGGAGGGGTTGGTTAGGGCGCGCATAAGCGATTTTTTAACCGAAGAACCGTTTTTTAAAGTAAAAATAGAGCCGTCGCTTCTTCTGGTTAGGAATAATCTGGAAGAAAAAGCCATGCTTAGGAGGGTGCTTGACCAATTTGGCCACGTTTCCGAAATAAAAACCTTTCCCGCGATTATGCCGGCGGTGGTTTACATGATGTCGCAGATTCGGGATATCGAGCAGATAATCAGCCTTATTTCCATTAATCTGAACCTGGAAACCGAAAATCAGCAAAAAATATTGGAATTGGAAAGCGCGGCTGACGCCTTGAGAAAATTAAATGACCTTTTGGCGCGGGAGATTGAAATCCTTGAAGCCGAAAGAAGCGTCGCCAAAGAAACAAAAAAACAAATCGGAAAAATGCAGAAAGAAATTTTTCTGCGGGAACAGCTTAAAAGCATTGAAAAAGAACTTGGTGTTGACGACGAAAAGGGTGAGGCGGATTTATTGAGGGGTAAAATTATAGCGGCCGGTATGCCCAAAGAGGTGAAAGAAAAAGCGCTGAAAGAGTTGAACCGGTTGGCAAAAATGCCGGCTTTCAATCCCGAAGTTTCTTATTTGCGGACATACCTCGACTGGCTGGTGGAGTTGCCCTGGTCACGAAAGGACAAAGAAGACATCAATCTTAAGGAGGCAGAAAAAATTCTGGACGAAGACCATTATGGTCTGAACAAAGTAAAGGAGAGAGTCTTGGAATATTTGGCGGTTCAAAAACAGGTCGGCAAGCTCAAGGGCCCGATTTTGTGCTTAGTCGGTCCGCCGGGTACCGGCAAAACATCAGTCGGTCAGTCCATTGCCCGGGCGTTGGGAAGAAAATTTATACGCGTATCGCTCGGCGGTTTGCGCGACGAAGCGGAAATCCGGGGTCACCGCCGGACCTATGTCGGAGCGATGCCCGGCAGAATTATCCAGGGTATTCACAGCGCCAAAACCGTCAATCCGGTTTTCATGCTTGATGAAATAGATAAAGTCGGTATGGATTTCCGCGGTGACCCGTCAGCGGCTCTTTTGGAAGCCCTTGACCCTCAGCAGAACCACTCTTTTTCCGACCATTATCTGGAAGTGCCTTATGATTTGTCGGATGTGATGTTTATTACTACGGCAAACATTTTGGATACCGTTCCTCCGGCTCTGCGCGACCGGTTGGAAATAATAGAATTTCCGGGTTATTCGGAGGACGAAAAACTGCATATTGCCAAAAATTTTCTTCTGCCCAAGCTTTTCCGGGACCACGGTCTGAAGAAAAAAACTCTCGTTTTTAACGATGCGGCCTTGGCCGACATTATCAGACAACATACCCGCGAAGCCGGCGTAAGAGACCTGGAAAGGCAATTAGCGGCGATAATACGAAAAGTGACCAAAAAACTTGTCGAACTGCCGTCGAGCCGTCAATTTGTCATCACCCAAAATGAGCTTCATAAATATCTGGGGCCGGCCAAATACACCCACCAGATTGCCGAAACCAAAGACGAAATCGGCGTAGTTACCGGTCTGGGTTGGACGCCGGTTGGCGGCGAAGTTTTTTCTATTGAAGTCGCTAAAATGCCGGGCCACGGCAAGTTGATTCTAACCGGCCAATTGGGAAATGTTATGAAGGAATCAGCCCAGGCGGCTTTAAGTTATGCCCGGGCTTATGTTTCCAAACTCGGCGTCAAGGAAAATTTCATCAAAGACGACATCCATATTCATGTTCCTTCGGGAGCGATTAAGAAAGACGGGCCCTCCGCCGGTACGGCCATTACCACGGCGCTGGTTTCTTTGTTTCTTAAAAAAGCGGTTCATAAAGAAGTTTGCATGACCGGGGAGGTAACCTTAAGAGGCAAAGTATTGGAAATAGGAGGAGTCAAAGAGAAAATTTTGGCGGCCCATCGCGCCGGACTTAAGATTGTTATCGTTCCGGCGGAAAACAAAAAAGATATGGGCGACATTCCCAAAGAAGTCAAAAAAGACCTCAAATTCGTTTTCGTGAAAACGATGGAGGACGTGCTCAAGGCGGCGCTCAAATAAAAAAGTCGGTTCTTTGTTTGTCTTGATTTTTTAACATGCTATACTCTTGGAATGGAATACGTCATTCTTCTCAAAACTTTTATTGCGGCGGGGCTGGGGGCGGTTATCGGTTTTGAAAGGGAGATGTCCCACAAAGTGGCGGGCTTGAGGACGCATACTTTGGTGTGCATGGCTTCGGCTCTTTTAACCTCGCTTGCCATTGACGGATTCATTGAATATCTGGGAACGACGCCTTATGACCCGTCTCGAATCGTTTCCAATATTATTGTCGGCATCGGTTTCATCGGAGCCGGCGCTATTTTACGGCAGGGTTCGCGGGTGCAGGGGACTACCACCGCCGCCAGTCTTTGGGCCGTTGCCGCTGTCGGCATTACCGTGGGGCTGGGTTTTTTCAGGGAAGCCGCTGTTGTGGCCGCCGTTATTTTTTTAATTCTGCGTTTTTTGCGGGCGACGGAAGAAAAAATAATAAGCAAACTTAGGCACATGGACGGTGAAGAACCGGATGAATCTACTGAAGAATAAAAATTTTTTACGGGCGACCGCCGCCTTGGTCGGCACAATGGTTGGTGTTGGGATTTTCGGCATTCCTTTTGCTTTTTCAAAAGCCGGTTTTTGGACCGGTTTTTTATTTTTAATTTTGATAGCCGCTATCACGCTTTTGGCAGATTTAATGTATGGAGAAGTGGTTCTGCGGACTCGGGCCAAACACCAATTGGTCGGTTATACCCAGTTTTATCTCGGCCCGTTTTTTAAAAAAGCCCTTTTTTTTACGGCCGCCTTAAGCACTTATTCGGCTCTGTTGGCTTACATCATCATTTCCGGCGATTTTATGAATAATGTTTTTTCTTGGGTTTTTTATGTTTCGCCGGAATCTTACAGCATAATTTTTTTTGTCGTCTTGTCCTTGCTGATTTTAAGAGGTCTTAAAACTGTTTCTTGGGCGGAGCTTTTGCTGACCGCTCTATTTTTTGCGGTTGTCCTGGGCATTTTTTTTCTTAGTTTGGATAAACTGAATTTCTCAAATTTTAAAGGCGGCGCTTTGGAATTTTGGTTTTTGCCGTATGGAATTTTATTGTTTGCTTTTGCCGGCCTGCCGGCCGTTCCGCTCCAAAGGGAAATATTGGGCAGCGGTTCGGAACGGCTTTTTAAAAAATCTATTTTTGCGGCGGTGATTTTGGCGGCGGCGCTGTATTTCGTCTTTGCTTTTACGGTACTGGGAATTTCCGGGGACACTACCACGCCGGATGCAATTTCGGGGCTTTTTGGTCCGCTGGGCGGCGCCATAGTCTTCTTGGGTTCGGTTTTCGGTCTTCTGGCCGTCAGTACTTCGTATTTGATGCTTGGCACCGCCTTTACGGAAATTTTTCATTTGGATTTCAAACTCTCAAAAACGGCTTCCTGGTTTTTGACGGTTTTGCCGCCGTTTGTTCTTTTTTTGGGCGGAATGCGGACATTCATCGATGTTGTGAGTTTGGCCGGTTCGGTCGGCATAGGGCTGGAAGGGGCGATTTTGGTTTTTCTGTTCATGAAAGCGAAATCAAAAGGCGACCGCGAACCGGAATACAGTCTGCGAGTTCCCAAGTGGCTTTTGTTCGGTTTAATCGGTATGTTTATTGCCGGTTCGGTGTATGCCATATTTATTAAGTAAATTGATGATTGTTAATTGTTATTTGATTGATGACTAAATATCAAAATGTGTCCAAAACTCAGGCGGTTCGCAGGGGTTCCATAGCGCCCCGTCGGAAACGCGCTCCAAAAGACGAGCAGGAGTTTGGTTTGGCTGGAAGCGGTTATATTTTATGTTCCGATTGCAAGAGCGTTTTTTTTGACAAGTCGTGGCATCATCGGCTGGACGAGGACAAGCATTTTTCGGCAGAAAAAAATAAAAACATAAAATTTGCGATTTGCCCGGCTTGCGATATGCTGAAAAAGAAGGAATATGAGGGAGAGCTGATAATCAGAATCAAGAATCAAGAAGCAAGAATTAAAAAAGACGAAGTGTTAAATTCAATTCAGAACTCCGACGAAATGGCGCGGGAAAGAGACCCGATGGACAGGGTGCTATGGACGGAAAATAACGGCGATGAAATCAAAGTTTACACCTCCGAAAATCAGCTTGCCGTCATAATCGGCAAAAAATTGGACTCATCTTTCCCCGGCGGGAAACTTAAAATAGAACACAGTCACGGCGAGGATTTAATAAGGGTTTTCTGGGAAAGATAACCGCTTCGCTTTGCCTCCTCCTGCATTTTCCATGCTTCGAAGCATCCTACAACCTCCTCCGCGCTTCGGAGCGCCGTCTTTTTTCAATCTGCTCGGCCGTTTAGGATAAACAAGGGATTTCTTGCAAGAAATCCCTTGTTTATCCTGGCCTGCGAGAACTTATTCAAAAAGACGGCACATCCTCCGCCGGTTGATTGTGTAAGTGGCTGATGCTTGAGCGAGAAAGGTCAAACGAATCAATACATCCGAGGCACTTGAGAAGGTGAGGAGGGGGCAAGAAAATGGGGCGGAGCGGTGATTGAGTAAAATCATGCTATAATAATTCCGTGAATATTTTCAGGAAAATTGAAGAAATTTTATTTTATTTCCTTCTTTTTGCCATTCCGTTTCAGGCGCGGAAGATATTATGGCAGCAGAATTGGTATTTTAACGAGTGGCAGGCGATATCACTTTATCTTACCGATTTAATTTTACTTGTCTTATTTGTATTCTGGGTTTTATTTAATTTTCGCGGTAGGCAAATTTTCAATTTTCAATTTTCAATTTTCAATAAATTTCCCAATTTCCCAATTTCCAAATTTTTTCAGTCAGATTTTTTTCTTACAAGCTTTCTCATTGTAGCGGCAATTTCAATCAAAAATTCAAGCAATGCGGTCATAAGTTTATTTCAATTTGTTAAATTGGCCGAGTTTATCGCTTTTTATTTTTATCTCAAGCACTACGCTTTTTTTAGATTCAGTTTTGTCAAAGCCCTTTTAGCTGTTTTTATTGGTGGCGCCGTTCAGGCCGTTATCGCCATTGGGCAATTTATTAAACAATCTGATTTGGGATTAAGGTGGTTGGGCGAGAGTGCGCTTAGTTCGAATTTGAGCGGCGTGGCTTCGTTTTTTAACTCCGCCGGCGAAAAAATTATTCGCGCTTATGGCGCGACTCCTCATCCCAATATTTTGGCGGCGTACCTGTTCCTGGCTATTTTTATTTTTTATTTTTTGCGGCTTTATAAACCGCAAGCTCTTCGTAACCTTAGTGGAGTAGGGCTTATGATTTTCTATAGTGTTTTACTTTTGGGGCTATTTTTCTCATTTTCCCGAACCATTATTTTTTTATGGGCGGCCGGTTTTGCGGCGCGAGCGGCGTTGATATGGTTTAAAAAGGATTTCAGAACCGAATTTTGGCGGGATTCAGCCGTACGGCGCAGGCTTATCTTAATTTTAATCGCGACCATTATTACAATGGGCATCTTTGCAGTCGTCTGGTGGCCGGAAGTTTCCAGCCGGCTTAAATTATCGTCAAGCGATGAGGCGGTGCGGTTGAGAATCTTTTACGGCAAAGAAGCTTTGAAATCAGGCTCAAATTGGTTTGGCGTCGGAATCGGTAATTTCGTCAATTGGCTCTCGGCGCTTGAACCGAATTTGTCCCGCCAGCTTTACCAGCCGGTCCACAATATTTATCTTCTGATTTATTCGGAAACGGGCATGTTGGGCCTGGCGTCATTTGTTTTATTTTTGATATTTTTAATAAAAGATTTTCTAAATAGAACAAAAATGAAAGAACTTTATAATTATTCGTTTTTGCTGATTTTCGTTTCAATTTTGATTATCGGTTTCTTTGACCATTTTCTTTTTACGATTCAGCAAGGGAGATTTATCTTTTGGCTGGGAGCGGCTTTATTGACTTCTAATTTCCAGGAGATTTTGTATTATAGAAAAAATGCCTAATCGTCTAAACGACAACAGAACCGAATTGCTCAAACAAATTAGAGACGAAGTTGTTAATTTTAAAAATTCGCCGTTATATCAAGAAAGAATAAAGAACAAAGTTTTTCCGGTGATAGGCGAAGGGAGCCATTATGCCAAGATTATGTTCATTGGCGAGGCGCCGGGCCGGAATGAAGCTCAAACCGGCCGGCCATTTTGCGGCGCGGCTGGTAAAATTCTTGATGAGTTGCTTGCCTCGGCGGGCATAAAAAGAGAAGATGTTTATATCACCAACATAGTCAAAGACCGGCCGCCGTTTAATCGCGACCCCCTGCCGGAAGAAATCGAAGCCTATGCCCCTTTTCTTGCCCGCCAGATAGAAATCATTAAGCCGGAAATAATCGCTACTTTGGGCCGGTTTGCCATGGCTTACATTATGAAACGTTTCAGCTTGGAGAATAGCCTTGATTCCATAAGTCGTTTGCACGGCAGAATATTTGAAACTGAAGCGTCTTACGGTAAAATCAAGGTTATTCCTCTTTATCATCCTGCCGTTGCCGTTTATAATGCGAATACCAAAGAAGAACTGCTTCAAGATTTTCAAACATTGAGGTCCGGCATCGAATAAGTCGGATAAAAGGCAGAACTTGCGCATATGGAAGGATTATTAAATTTTTTTCAAGACAATTTCCCGTTTCTGATTTCCCACCGCTATCTTTTTCTTTTTCTTGGCGGGGCCATTGAGGGTTTAAACACGATGGTGTTGGGCGGATTTTTGGCGTCCGTCGGAGGTATCGCCCTCTTGCCGATTTTTTTCATCTTCGTGGCCGGATATACTCTCAACGGTTACATTTGGTATCTGGTTGGCTATTTGGCCGGCGCCAAGCCGATTGACAAATGGGGCCGCAAAGACCCCAAAAGCCGGAAAATCATAGAAAAAGTTGAAGAGTATTTTGAGCGATACAGCGGACGAGCCATAGTAATCACGAAATTTACCTTTTCTCTCACCATCGCGACGCTTATTATGGCCGGTTCTCTGAAATACAACTTGAAAAAATTCAGCTGGTATAATTTTTTGGGGTCAATAGGATGGGTTGCGGTGACCCTGTTTATCGGATATTTTTTCGGCCAAAGTTATAAATTCTTCCTGGTTTATCTTAGGAATCTCACTTATTTTATCGTGTTTTTGGGAGGAGCGGTGGCGCTGATTTATCTTTTAAAATTATTTTTTAAATCAACATTTGTAAGGACGCTTTTTATAAGCGAAAAAATCAAAGAATTCAGCGAAAAAATAAAGGATGGATTTGATAAGTTTCTATCTGACCGGTGAGGGGCTGTGGATTGTTTTACTTGACCGTTTGTGGTATCATTTAAATACATATGAATATTGGAAAAATTGCTCGTTTTTTCTTTGTTTTGGCGTTTATCGGAGCGGCCGGTTTTGCGCAAGCCGCCCAGGACGACACTCGTTATTTTGTTAAATCTACCGCCGGTTTTTGGAAAAAATCATTTGGAGTAAGACACGCTTTTACCGAAGGTTTTACCGCCGATTTATCGGATTTTCAGTTGAAATTGGCTAAAATATTTGGCGTGGAAATAGAACCGGTAAGAAAGTTAAGCATTTTGCCGGCGGCGGAGCCGGAGCAGCAGCAGCCTGTTCTCAAGGGAGGCAAGCCTTTCGATGCCGTTCGGGGCAAGCCATCTGTCAGACAAATGCCGTCGGAAAGCGTTCCTTGGGGCGTTAAGACTGTTTATAATGACCCGTTTCTTGCCAAATCATCGGGTGGCGCCGGCGCAAAAGTGGCTGTTTTGGATTCCGGCGTATTAAGAACTCATTTGGATTTGAAAAACCGAATTTTGGATTGCAAAGATTTTACCGCCGCGAAAACTCCGGTTGTTGACGGAAAATGTGAAGACAAAAACGGCCACGGCACTCACGTCGCCGGCATTATTGCCGCCGACGGTGGAAGCGACGGACTGGGTATTTACGGAGTTGCTCCGGAAGCGGAATTGATGATTTACAAAGTTTGCGGCAACAACGGTTCTTGCTGGGCTGATGATATTGCCGTAGCTATGAAATTGGCCGCTGACAACGGAGCCCAGATAATCAACTTAAGTTTGGGTTCAGATGCTCCAAGTCCGCTAATAACGGATGCTACCGTTTACGCCGCGCTAAAAAATGTTATGGTTGTGGCGGCCGCCGGAAACGACGGGCCGTATGCCGGCAGTATTGATTATCCGGGAGCTGACCCGAATGTAGTCGGAGTTGGCGCCTTAGACATTAATTTGTCGATTCCGGAATGGAGTTCGCGGGGCAATAATTCAATTTCTACGCCTTATGTCATGGAAGACCAAGACATTGAGTTTGCCGCTCCGGGGGTTAACGCAGAATCAACTTGGAAAGACGGCGGCTATGCCATTTTATCGGGGACGTCCATGGCCGCTCCTCATGTGGCCGGTCTAGCCGCCAAACTCTGGCAGGCCGATGCTTTAAACCCAATGGCTGCCACCCGCGACCTGCTTCATAAATATTCCATTGACCTATTGCCGTTTGGCGATGATGATTCGTCCGGTTGGGGATTGCCGAGGCTCTAAAAATATGCAAATTGAATGAAAATTAAAAAGCCGCTTTTGCGGCTTTTTAACTTCTTTGATAGAATTAAAACATGAGAATCAATCATGTGATAAAAACTTTAGTCATTTCTGATTTTTTGACTAATGCCGGTTTTAGCGTGTTTGCTCCGATAATCGCGGTTTTCGTTACAAAACAAATTGAGGGCGGCTCTCTTGAAATAATAGGTTTTGCGGCGGCTATTTTCCAGGTTTTTAAATCCGTGCTTCAAATACCGATTTCCAGATTTTTAGACAAAGACCACGGCGAATTTGACGATTTTTATTCAATGATTTTTGGAAGTTTATTGATTGCTTCAGTTCCATTTTTATATCTTTTAGCGTCACAACCTATTCATGTTTATTTAATTCAAGCGGTTTATGGCGCAGGAGCGGCATTTGCCATCCCTCCCTGGTACGCTATTTTTACCCGCCATATTGATAAACTCAAAGAAAACCAAGAATGGTCATTGGACTCGATAGCTATTGGCATCGGAGCGGCGACCTCTGCCGCTTTAGGCGGAATTCTGGCGAACCGTTACGGGTTTCAAACAGTTTTTATTATCGGCGGGTTTTTGGCAGTTCTCGGAGCAATACAGCAAATGAGAATTTATAAAGATTTGCGCGAAAAAGTTGCTCATGACGAAGTAAAACCCCAGCCGGACAAAGTTCCCGGCAGTTAAGTTATTCTTTATTTGTCTGATTCTCAAAACTCTTTCTCGGCACGTCCTTTTTGGGGTTAACCGACAGTTATTATTTTAATTAATGAATCAAAATCTTGCGAAAATATTGCGTGAGATATCGGTGCTTCTTGAAATAAAAGGAGTCGAATTTAAGCCTCAAGCTTATGAAAAAGTTGCCCATTCGATTGAAATGCTTGAAGAAGACGTCAAAGATATTTATCAAAAAGGCGGCCTCAAGGCTCTTGAAGAAATTTCTGGTGTCGGCCGGGGGATTGCCGAGAAAATTGAAGAATATATCAAGAACCGCCGCATTAAAGACCATGCATTGTTAAAAAAAGAAATCCCCGTTGACATAGACGAATTATCGACAGTTGAAGGCGTCGGCCCCAAAATGATACTTAGGCTGTATGAGGAATTGAAAATAAAAACCCGCGACCAGCTGGAGAAAGCGGCCCGAGCCGGAAAATTACGCGGTCTTGAAGGTTTTGGCCAAAAAACGGAAGAAAACATTCTGCGAAGTATTGATTTTTTAAAAAAAGAACACGGCCGCTTTATTCTCGGTTTCGTAATGCCGGAGATGCGGGCGATTGTGGAAAAAATAAGAAAGGTGCCTGGAGTGGAAAGAGCTGAATTTGCAGGTTCAATCAGGCGGATGCAGGAAACCGTAGGCGACCTGGACATTTTGGTTATCTCTAAAAAACCTTCGTTGGCGATGGATTTTTTTGTTACCATGCCGGAAGTGGCGGCGATTTACGCCAAAGGCAATACTAAATCCTCGGTAAGACTGAAAATGGGCATGGATGCAGATTTGAGAGTTCTGCCGCCGGAATCTTTCGGCGCCGCTTTGCAGTATTTCACCGGCGATAAATATCACAATGTTCAGCTTCGCCAAATTGCCATAAAACAAGGTTATAAGCTGAACGAGTACGGCTTATATAAAGGGAAAAAACTGGTGGCCGGCCGAACCGAAGAAGAAATATACGAAAAATTAGGGTTGGCCTGGATGCCGCCGGAATTGCGTACCAACGGGGGCGAACTTGTGGCTGCTCTTCGGCCAGTTCGACAAGCTTGTGGCGAGCAAGCTCAAGGTAAACCGGATGGATTGCCTAAACTTGTTGAGTACGGCGACCTGATGGGCGATTTGCAGATACAGACCGATTGGACCGACGGAGAAAACTCCATAAGGGAAATGGCGGAAGCCGCCAAAAAACAGGGTCTGAAATACATTTGCATAACTGACCACACTAAAACGCTTGCTATGACCGGCGGAAGCGATGAAAAAAAATTGTTGCGCCAGATGGCCGCGATTGACGAAGTCAATCGCAAATTTAAAGGTTCTGGTTTTAAAGTTCTAAAGGGCGCGGAGGTTAATATAATGAAGGACGGGACTTTGGATATTAATGATGAGACATTGGCCAAGCTTGATGTCGTGGGCGCTTCGGTTCATTCCAATTTTAATATGCCCGAGAAAGACATGACGGCAAGAATAATCAGAGCGATGGAAAATCCCAATGTGGACATAATTTTTCATCCTACCGGAAGAGTGATAAAAAGACGCGAGGCCTATAAAGTTAATATGGATGAATTGCTAAAATCAGCCAAACGCACTAAGACGGTTATGGAAATAGACGCCTTTCCCGACCGGCTGGATTTGAAAGATGAATATATAAGAAAAGCTGTTGAACTTGGCGTAAAATTAGCCATAGATTCCGACGCCCATTCCGTCGCTCATTTCTCATATCTTGAATTTGGCGTTGCTCAAGCGCGCCGCGGCTGGGCTGAAAAGTCAGATATTATTAACACAAGGGACTGGCAAGAAATGCTTAAACAGTTAAAATAACATCAAATGGCTTATCGAATTTTACTTGCAGGAGGAGGCACGGGCGGGCATGTTTTTCCTTTAATGGCCGTGGCTGATGCGTTAAAAGAGAAAGCCGGACAGAACGGGGTTGATTTGGAATTATTAGTCATCGGTGGGGGTCAATTTTTTGAACAAGCAGCCGTTGAACGGGGATTGGCGTTCAAAGAAATATTGGCCGGCAAATTAAGACGCTATGTCAGCCCGCTTACGATTTTAGATATTCTAAAAATGCCGGTAGGTTTTTGTCAGTCATTGTGGCATGTTTTTCGATTTATGCCCGACGCAATTCTTGCCAAAGGGGGATATGCTTCTTTGGCGCCGGCTCTTATCGGCAGACTGTTTTTTATTCCTTTGTTCATTCACGAATCCGATTCCGTGCCCGGTTTAACCAATAAGATATTGGGCAAACTTGCCAAGACGGTTTTCGTTTCTTTTCAATCAACGGAAAAATATTTCAAAGTCGGCAAAGCGGTTTTAACCGGCAATCCCGTCAGAAAAGAAGTCTTGGGCGGCAATCATGAAGAAGGATTGAATTTTTTCAAACTAAAACCGGAAATGAAGACGGTTCTAATTTTGGGCGGCAGCCAAGGCGCCCAAACCGTCAACAGGATAATTTTTGATTCATTGGTAATGTTGACGAAAAATTTTCAAATTATTCACCAATGCGGCGCCGGCCAAGAGCAGTCGGTAAGAACGGAAACGGAAAAAATCATCAAGGAGGGCGAGGGCAAATATGCCGATGCCATTCGCTCTAATTATCGGCTGTTTCCTTTTCTTGAAGCCGAACAAATAAAATCGGCTTATGCGGCCTGCGATGTCGTGATTTCGCGGGCCGGCGCCGGTTCAATATTTGAAATTGCCGCAGTCGGCAAACCGGCGATTCTTATTCCGATTGCCAATTCCAGCTCCGACCACCAATTGGCCAATGCTCGGGAATTTTCCGCCTTCGGCGCGGTGGTTGTGGAAGAAGACAATTTGACGCCGCATATTTTGCTCAATCAAGCTCAGTCGCTGCTCGAAGATGGAAATTACAAAAAAATCAGTGAGAAGATTAAAAGTTTTGCCAAACCCGATGCGGCTGTTCAAATCACCAAAATGATGCTATCACACATAACGTAATATTCTTAATTCTAAATTCTTTTCATAATGTGGTCGGCCATCGGACACGAGAAAAACAAAAAATATTTTGAAAATATCATTAACAATGGTTTTTTGTCGCACGCTTATCTTTTTACCGGCCAAGAAATGACCGGAAAGAAGAAATTTGCCGAAGATTTATGCGCTGCCCTAAACAATCGGCCGAATTCAAATAATCCGGATTTCAAAGGGGTTTATCCGCGTTTTTCCGAAGGGGAAACAAAAATTTACATTGAAGACATGCGAGAGATAAAATCTTTCTTGTCTTTGAGGCCCTATTACGGTCCGTATAAATTCGTTTTGATTGACGATGCCGACCGGCTTACCGATGAGGCCGCCAACGCGTTTTTGAAAACACTGGAAGAACCACTCGGCAATTCTATTTTGTTTTTGATAACTTCAAAACCGGATTCCCTTTTGCCGACTATATCGTCTCGCTGTCAGCCGGTCAGATTTTTTCCGCAGACCGACAAGCAAATTGCCGATTTTATCTCCGCCAATTATGAACTTAACGGAAACGATGCCGATTTTGTCCGTAAGCTGGCCGGAGGCCGCCTTGGCTGGATAAAGAATGTTCTGGGCGGCGGCAACCTGGAAACAATCAAAAAAAACATAGACGATTTTCAAAAAATTTTAAAACAGGGGATTTTTGAAAAAATCCAGTTTGCCAAGAAAATTCACGAGAACGGGAATTATGTTGCCTTGGCCGGTCAGTGGCTTGATTGGGCTTATTCGTTTGGCGCCGGCAAGAAAACGCTTAGGGGACTTTTAAAATTAAACCGTTTTCTCTCCCAGCCCCAATTCAATCATCGCCTCGTGTTGGAAAATTTCTTGGTGAATATATAATTATTACAGTTATTACAGGTCCGACCTGTAATAGAGACCTGTAATAGACAGAAAAATTTGCGTTTTTATCCATTATTGGTTACACTGGTGATTAATTCGTTGTTTGTCAAAAAGGAGATTAATTGTGAATAAGAAAAGTATCACAAGAAATATCAAAAAAACGAAAAATCTCGGAAAAACGCTGAAACAAAAAGACCTTAAAGTTATAATAGAATTAGTCAGGCGGGTCGTTGAATTCAAGAAATTGCAGAAGGAATTGAGGCAGGCAGGCAAAAAGCCGAAAACATAGTATCCCGAAGGGGATATTTTTTATTCAGTTATCTATTGCCCATTAGCCATCGGTGTTTTTTTATGCTACCCTATCATCATGGCTTATAAAGATTTAATCAACCGGCGAAAAAAAGATTTTGACGGTGTTTTAGAATTCGCCAAAAATGAAGCGGCGGGGATAAGGACCAGCCGGGCCAGCTCATCATTGGTTGAAGACATTCAGGTTGATTATCTCGGTTCGCGGTTAAAAATTAAGGAATTGGCCGCGATAAACATTCCCGAACCGCGGTCAATTTTAATCCAGCCGTGGGACAAGGGTGCCATTCCGGCAATAGAAAAAGGAATCAGAGATAGCTCATTGGGTTTAAATCCCATTATTGATTCCGGCGGCATCAGATTAAATTTGCCGATGCTTACCGAGGAAAGACGGCAGGAATTCATAAAGCTGTTGAAACAGAAAATGGAGGAAGCCCGGATTAAAATCCGTCAAATCAGGGAAGATATTCTGAAAAAGGTTCAATCGGAAATCCGCGAGAAAAAAGCCGCCGAAGACGATGTTTTCCGGGCCAAAGACGAGTTGCAGAAAATCATTGATGACTTAAATAAAAAAATAGACGAACTGTTCAAGAAAAAAGAACAAGAGTTGCTTCAGTAATGATTACCGCTGTTATTTTCATAATCGTCATAAGTATTCTGATTTTTGTCCACGAGTTTGGGCATTTTCTTTTTGCCAAAAGAGCCGGAATGAGAGTAGAGGAATTCGGATTCGGTTTTCCGCCCCGGCTGTTTGGAATTAAAAAAGGCGGAACCGTTTATTCCATAAATCTGATTCCGTTCGGAGGATTCGTAAAAATTTTGGGCGAGGGCGGAGAACGGGCGGATGACCCGGAAAGTTTTGCCGCCAAGCCGATTCGGTCGCGTTTGGCCGTCGTGGTTGCCGGCGTGACGATGAATTTTCTTTTGGCCGCCGTCCTTTTGATGTTCGGCAATTTTCTGGGCTTGAGAATCGGTCTTATTGACGGCCTGTTTGCCGCCGATAAAGTCAGCGATAAGAAAATCCAGATAATTCAAATTGCCCAGAACAGTCCGGCTCAAAAGGCCGACCTTCGCTTGCTTGACGAAATCACCGGCTTTAAAAAAGACGGCGCCGCCGGCCCATTTTCTTCGGTAAAAGAAGTTCAGGATTTCGTTTCAGCCAGCGCCGGCGGCCGGGCAGTTCTTCTGCTCAAGCGCGGCGGACAGATTCTGGAAAAAGAAATTGAACCACGGGCCAATCCTCCGGAAGGAGAAGGGGCTTTGGGTATTTCTTTGGCCATGACCGGCGTCGTGTCCTATCCCTGGTATGAATCGGTCTGGCGGGGGATTTACGATGCGGTGATACTTACCTTGAATACGGCGCTTGGGTATTGGTCTTTAATTAAAAACTTGTTGTTCAACGGCAAGTTGATGGCTGACGTTTCGGGGCCGCTCGGCATTGCTTCGCTGACCGGCCAGGCCGCCAGAATAGGCTTTAATTATTTGCTCCAGTTTGTCGCCATGATTTCCGTTAATTTAGCCGTTTTGAATCTTATTCCGTTTCCGGCGCTGGACGGCGGCCGGGCTTTGTTTTTGATTTTAGAAAAAATAAAAGGTACGGCCCTTAACCGGAAAATTGAAAATATGGCTAACGCAATCGGTTTCACCCTTTTGATTGCCTTAATGATTTATGTGACAATTAAAGACATAATCAGGTTTTTATAAAAATGCGTTTTTCCGGTCTTTTCACCAAAACACTGCGCGAAATTCCCGCCGAGGAAACGGCAAAAAACGCCCAACTTTTGTTGCGGGGAGGTTTTGTGTTTAAAAACTCCGCCGGCGTTTATTCTTTTCTGCCTTTAGGCTGGCGGGTGATGTCCAAGGTCATCAAAATTATCCGAGAAGAAATGAATGCCATCGGCGGACAAGAAATGTTTATGCCGGCTCTGGTGGAGAAAAAATATTTGGAAGCGACCAATCGCTGGAATCTTGATGTCGGATTTGATGTAGTAACCAAAAAGAATCCGGATGCCGATTCGACGGGCTCACGGCAAGCCGGTTTTGCTCTCGGTTGGACGCATGAAGAAGTTTTAACGGCCATTGCTTCCAAATACGTCAGTTCTTACAAAGACCTGCCTTTTGCCGCTTATCAGCTTCAAACGAAATTCAGGAACGAAGCGCGGGCCAAATCCGGCCTTTTGCGCGGTCGGGAGTTTATGATGAAAGATTTGTACAGTTTTCACGCCGATGAAAAAGACCTGTTTGATTACTACGAAAAGGTCAAAGAAGCTTATATGAAGATTTTTGAACGCTGCCATCTGCGGGCGATTTATACCGTAGCCGGCGGCGGAGCCTTTACCATAAGCAATACCCACGAGTTTCAAATTTTGTCGGATGTGGGCGAAGACACGATTTTAATCTGCTCCCAATGCGAGTATGCCGAAAATAGCGAGATTACAAAATTAAAAGAGAAAGACGAATGTCCAAAATGTGGCGGCGGCATGTTTGAAGCAAAGGCGATTGAGGCGGGAAATATTTTTCCCTTGGGAACCAAATATTCCGAAGCGATGGATTTGAAGTTTGTTGATGAAAAAGGAGAAAAGAAATATGTCGTAATGGGTTCTTATGGTATCGGCGTGAGCCGTTTGATGGCAGTGATAGCGGAAATCCACAATGACGAGAAGGGCATTATCTGGCCGGAAAATGTTGCTCCGTTCAACGCCCACTTGATAACATTATTTGGCAAAGATAATGACTTTCAAGAAGATGTTAAGAAGAAAGCCGAAAAACTTTATGAAGATTTAAATAAAAACGGCATAGAAGTTTTATTTGATGACCGGAAAGACAAAAGTCCGGGAGAAAAATTAGCTGATGCAGATTTAATTGGCTGCCCGTACAGATTAATAGTCAGTCCAAATACCATAAGTGCGGCTTTATGCGAAGTGAAAAAACGCGCGAATAAAAAACCGGAGAAGCTCTCAGATTTTCAAAACGTCGAACAATTAATAAAATATATGAAGTAAATCAAAAATCCCCTCAGGGGATTTTTGATTGTTGACAATGATTTTGCTATGTTAGTATATCAATTAGTATATCAATATGTTTAATAAATTTTTCGGTTTTTGGTCAAAAGACATAGGAATTGATTTGGGTACGGCAAACACCCTTGTTTATGTTCGCGGCAAAGGAATAGTCATCAATGAGCCGTCCATAGTCGCCGTTAACCAAAAAACCGGCAAAATTTTAGCAATCGGAAAAGAAGCCAAAGCGATGGTCGGCCGCACCCCGGGTTATATCGCCATTTTCCGCCCTCTTGTTTCCGGCGTTGTTTCTGATTTCGAAGTGACCGAACAGATGCTCAAATATTTTATCGATAAAGTTCATCAGGACGGTTTTGCCCTTATTCCCCGGCCGCGGGTGGTGATAGGCGTGCCGTCGGGCGTGACGGAAGTGGAGAAAAGAGCGGTGGAAGACGCGGCTTACAATGCCGGCGCGCGGGAGGTATATCTTATAGAAGAGCCGATGGCGGCGGCAATCGGAGCTCGTTTGCCGGTGCATGAAGCGGTGGCCAACGTCATCGTGGATATCGGCGGGGGCACGACTGAAGTGGCGGTAATCTCAATGGGCGGGGTAATCGCTTCACGGTCTTTGCGGATTGCCGGCGACAAACTTAACGAAGACATTCTGCGCTATATGCGGGAAGAAAAAAAATTATTAATCGGCGAAGCCACTGCCGAGCAGCTTAAATGTTCTCTTGGTTCGGCGTTTGCTTTGGACGAAGAACTTGAGGGCCGTGTTCGGGGGCGGGATTTGATTTCCGGTCTGCCAAAAGAAATGACGGTGTCTTCCGAAGAATTGCGGGAAGCGATGGAAAGGTCGGTCGGCGCCATAGTTTTAGCCGTTAAAAACACTATCGAAGAAACTCCGCCGGAACTTACGGCCGACCTGTTCAATAGACACATTTTTCTTGCCGGCGGGGGAGCGCTGTTGAGGGGACTGGATAAACATATCGCCGAAGAAACCAAATTATTCGTTAAAATTGTCGATGACCCCTTGGCGGCGGTGGCGCGAGGCTGCGGTTTTGTCCTTGAAAATGTCGGTCAATTAAAGTCGGTTCTTGTTTCAACCCAAAAAGACGAATTCATATGAGTCGTTTTTCCGCCGGAAACCAAACTTTTTTTTATTTGTTTGCAACTGCAACGGCAGTTATTTTTTTAATCAAATTTATTTTCGGCGGATATGATTTTTTGTATCCTGATTTCGCAGAGGGATATTTTTCGGCGGCTTGGAGCAAGCTGGAAATTTTTAAAAAAATTTCAACCGAAGCTCTGAAATGGCGGGAACTGGCAAATGAAAACGAAGAATTGCGGAAACAAAATAAAGAATTGACGCAAAAAACGACGTTAGCCGGCGCGCTGGAAGAGGAAAATAAATTTTTAAGGCGGACGGTCGGGATAACCGCTAAAATTCCGGGCCGGTTTGTTTTGGGCGGCATATATAATTTAAACTTAACCCCGTCGGATTATAATGTTTTGCTGAATCGGGGTTCAAAAAACGGGGTTTCGGAAGGCGATATTGTTATTACGGCTGAAGGAATTTTAGTGGGACAAGTAAAACAAGTTTTTGGCGCTTTCTCAAAACTTTTGTTTATCACCGACCCAGCTTTTAAAATAAGCGGAAAGATTTCCCGTTCGACCAACTCACGGCAAGCCGGCTCTGAAACTAAGGGGCTGGTTAAGGGCCGGCTCAATGAGGAGCTTTATTTTGACCTTATAACCAGAAAGGATACCGTAAAAGAAGGCGATTTGGTGGTTTCTTCCGGCGATGACACGTTCCCGCCGGCGTTAATTATCGGAACGGTTTCTTTCGTTGCGGCAAATGAAACCGGAGTTTTTCAAACCGTTAAAATCAGGCCCGCGGTGAATGGAGAGTCATTAGCCAAAATTTTGATAATGATGAGATGAAAAATATAAAAATTTTTATTTTGTTTTTTGCCGTCTTTATTCTTGATACGGTCGTAATGCCTGCGCTTTTCAATTTTAAAGAAAATATTGCCGTGTTTCTGTTGATTTCGGCCTGGCTTGCGGCTAACGCCGGTAGCACTGGAATTTTGGCCGGAGTTTTTATGAGTTTTGGGGCGGAAATCCTGTCCGGAGCCAATCCGGGCGTTTTTGTCTTATCTTTTTTAGCGGCGGCCCTTATTTTTTTTATTGCGGTCAAGTTCATAATTCTCGGACAAGATGGAATTTTTTCGCATTCCGCCAGGGTTTATTTTCAAAAATTAATCGTTACTATCGGGATATTTATTGTATTTGCCCTGTTGTCAATTTTAATAAACAACCTGCTTTATGCCGCCAATGGTTATTTTTTATTGATATCCGCAATGGCGGTTAACGCCAAAATGATTGTTTACATTATCGTTTGGAGCGCGATTTTTACGGTCTTATTAAACAGAAAGAAGCCAAATGCCGAATCTCGCTTTCTTAATTCTTTATTCTAAATTGTATTCCGCTCATGTTTTTAAAACGTTCAACTTATTCACTCGAAATAAATCAGGACGATTGGGCCTCGCCGGAAGAAACCCTGCTTGATGCCGGCAGTGATTATGCCGACCTGGAAAAACCGATTCCCGATTTTTATTTTAAGTTCATCGCCGTTGCCACTCTGATTCTTTTCTTCGCGGTTGCGGCTTTGTCTTTTAATTTAAGCGTTTTCAAACATGATAATTTTGAAAAAATTGCCGCTCAAAATAAATCGGTAAGTTTTGCCGTATCTCCTCCGCGCGGCGCAATTTTTGACCGGCTTGGTCGGTCTCTTACGGAAAATGTTCCAAGTTTTGGTCTCTTGGCGGTTTCCCGCGAATTAAAAAATTCTGTTCCGGAAGAGGCCAATCTTGAAAAATTGGCCCAAATATTAAAATTTTCCGCGGAAAATTTTGAAAAGACGATTTCTGACGGCAGTAAAACCAACTCTGTCTTTTTTGTCGCCGCCGACCTTAATAAAGAACAAATTTTAGCCGTTGAAAACGGAATTTTTAAAGGATTTCATATTATTCCCGACTTAAAACGCCGATATGTTGACGGCAAGCAATTTGCCCACATTATTGGTTATGTCGGAAAGGTTAATGGAAATGACCTGCGCCGGGACGCTTACTATGAATCGGTTGATTTTATGGGCCGGACCGGGATTGAAGCGGAATATGAAAAAATTCTGCGGGGCGAACATGGCCGGCTTCTTTTTGACGGCGGCGTGGAGAACGGAAAAATAGTAAATCGGGAAACCTCTGCCGGCAGCAATTTGGTGTTGAATATAGATTACGCTTTGCAGAAAAAACTTTATAACGAGACCTATAATATTTTAGCGGCTAACGGCTTGGCTAAAGCGGCAGCCGTAATTCAAAACCCGCAAAACGGAGCGGTGCTGGCCCTGGTCAGTTTTCCGGATTACGATAATAATGATTTTGCGGCCGGCCTTTCTGACCGGGAAGCGGACAGTATTTTAAAAAACAAGAATCAGCCTCTTTTTAACAGGGTTATCGGCGGATTGTACAATCCCGGCTCGACAATAAAACCCTTAATGGGTTTAATGGCGCTTGAAGAAAAGATTTTCGCGCCGCAAGACAATATCAGAGATTGCGTCAGCCTTACCGTTCCCAATCCTTTTGACGCCGATTCTCCTTACGTCTTTAAAAATTGGCGCTCGGAATCGGGTCTTTTTAACTTGCGCAAAGCGATTGCCAATTCCTGCAACATTTATTTTTTCATTGCCGGCGGAGGCCATAAAAGCATAAAAGGTTTGGGCGTGGAAAGAATCACAAAATATTTAACAGCCAGTCTGGCGGCCCAACAACTCGGCATTGATTTGCCGGGCGAGGAAGCCGGTTTTATTCCCGGTCCCGATTGGAAATTGGCCGAAAAACGCGAAAGCTGGTATTTGGGAGACACCTACAATATTTCAATAGGTCAGGGCGACCTGTTGATTTCACCTCTCTGGCTAAACAGTTATATTTCGGCCATTGGCAACGGGGGCACTTTTTATAAACCGCAAACGGCCCAACGGATTCTTGATGCCAACAAAAATACAATTCAGATTTTCCAACCGGAGAAAATAGGTCAGCTTCAGTTTAAACAGGACAATATCCTGGAAATTAAAAGCGATATGGAAGAAACGGTTCTTTCCGGAACGGCCAAAGCGCTTCGTGATTTGCCGGTGCGGGCCGGCGCCAAAACCGGCACGGCCGAAGTGGTGAAAAATAAAAAAATCAATTCTTTGTTTTCCGCGTTTGCTCCGTGGGAAAATCCGGAAATTGCCATTACGGTCCTCGTTGAAGATGCCGCCTCAAACCAGGGTTTAGCGGTTCAGATAGCCCACAATGTTTTGAAATGGTATTTCGGGCAATTCTTACCGCAACCGGTTGAATCCTCACCGGTCTCGGAATCCCATTAAATTTGCGCTTCCATTCCGTTTGTGTTAAATTAACTTCTTATTATCTGCCGGAACTGTGCTTGGGCTGCCGGGCAGATGCCAAATAAAACAAAACCATGGATAATCAATATTTTAGTCGCGAAGGGCTTGAAAAATTAAAAAACGAGCTTGAGGAAAGATTGACTGTTATCAGGCCGGAAATTGCCAGCCGCATTAAAGAGGCCAAAGAACTCGGCGATTTGTCGGAAAGCGCCGAATATGAATCGGCCAAAGAGGCCCAGGCGGCAAACGAGGGGAGAATCGAAGAAATTAAAGAGATTCTGGAAAACGCCGTAATTGTCACCGGCTCAAGCGGCAGCGGCATTGCCGACGTAGGTTCATGCGTAAAAACCGAATCCAAAAACGGTTCGCAGGAATTCGTAATTGTCGGCGCGTCGGAATCAAATCCCGGACAGGGATTTATCTCAAACGAATCTCCTTTGGGCAGAGCTTTTTTGGGTCACAAAAAAGGGGATAGCGTTGAAGTTAAAACTCCCAAGGGCGTTGTGGAATATAAAATCACGGAAATACGATAACGCCCCCATGTCTTTTTAGAATGAAGGTTTTGTATCGCCGTTTTTTTTGTTATGATTGACTTGTCCCCTCACTCACTTAATAGATATTTCTGTGAGCTGTCGGGGATTATAAAGCTAATTACGCAACAAGTTGCAGCTTATCAAACTATAAAAAGTGGGGTAAGAAATAACAAAGCAACTATTAAGTGAGTGTGGGGATGGCCCTGGAAGAGATACGTAAAACTAAAATTGAAAAAGTTGAAGCCGCAATAAATGCCGGTCTGGACCCTTATCCGGCTGTTTGCAACCGAACGCATAAAATATCCGAAGCTCTGGCTGATTTTGAACGATTAAGTCAAGACAAGAAAATTATTACTCTGGCCGGCAGAGTAATGGCCATGCGTGAACACGGCGGTTCCGTCTTTTTTGACATTGACGACGGTTCTGAAACCGACGCCGCAAACCGCTTGTCTTCGGATGGGCAGATTCAGGTCCATGTGAAAGAAGACGTTATCGGCAAAGAAAAATTTGGATTATTCAAAACCTTAGTCGATATTGGAGATTTCCTCGAAATCCGTGGTTTTTTGTTTAAAACCAAAAAAGAAGAAAGAACTCTGGAAACGGAGGATTTTCGCCTGTTATCCAAAGCCCTTCTACCGCTTCCGGAAAAATGGCACGGCCTTCAGGATGTGGAAGAAAGATACCGAAAAAGATATCTGGACATGCTTTTCAACAAAGAAATTAAGCATAAATTTATGCTTCGCTTTAAAATCATCGGCTTGTTGCGTGATTTTTTCAAAGACAACGGATTTTTGGAAGTCGAAACACCCATTCTCCAGCCGCTTGCCGGCGGCGCCAGCGCCAGGCCCTTCAAAACCCACATGAATGACCTGAATGTCGACTTATATTTGAGGATAGCTCCCGAATTGTATTTAAAGCGTCTTTTGGTGGGAGGCATGGAAAAAGTTTTTGAAATAGCCAAGAATTTTCGCAATGAGGGCATGGATCGCGAACATAATCCGGAATTCAATATGCTTGAAGCCTACGCCGCCTATAAAGATTACCGATGGATGATGGAGCTGACGGAAAAGATGATGGAATTTTTAACCCGAGAAATATTCGGTAAAACGGAAGTCGAGTACGGAGGCGCGAAAATTGATTTTAAGAAACCTTATAAACGTCTGCAATTCAACGATATCATCAAGAAATATGCCGGTCTGGATTACGATACGGCCGATGGAGGCGATTTTAAAAAAAGGGCCGGGGAACTGGGCCTTAAAATAGAAAAAACGGCGACTAAGGAAAATATCGCCGACGAGATTTACAAGAAGCTGGCCCGGCCGCAAATCATCAACCCCGTCTTTGTGGTTGACCACCCTCTGGAGCTTTCGCCGTTAGCCAAGAAACTGCCGGAGAACGCCGGCCATGTCGCCAGATTTCAGCTTTTGGCCGCCGGTTTTGAATTGACAAACGCGTTTTCCGAACTCAACGACCCCCAAGACCAGCTTGAGCGGTTCCGGCTCCAGGAGCAGAAAAGAAAAAAGGGCGACGAAGAAGCACAACGCCTGGACAAGGATTTTGTCGAAGCGTTGGAATACGGCATGCCTCCGGCGGCCGGCATCGGCATCGGCATTGACCGGCTGGTCGCGCTTTTGACCGATTCTCACTCACTTAGGGAAATTCTGCTGTTTCCGATTATGAAACAAAAAGAATAATATGCTCGACATTAAATTTATCCGTCAAAATCCGGAGGCCTTAAAAGAAGCGGTGCGCAAAAAACACGTTGATTTTGACGTGGAGCATTTGCTGGCCGTCGACTCAAGAAGGCGGGAATTGCTTGAATCGTCGGAATCTTTGAAAGCGGAGCAGAATAAGAGGTCAAAAGGCCCGCAATCGCCCAAAGACCTTGAAGAGCTTAAAGGCATCAAGGAAAAAATAAAAATTTTGGAAACCGAGCTGACGGTAGTGGAAAATGAATTTCAGAGCTTAATGCTTCTTGCGCCGAACATACCGGACGAAACCGTGCCGGAAGGCAAGTCCGACGCCGACAATAAAGAAATAAGAAACTGGGGCAAAATTCCGAAGTTTGATTTTAAGCCGAAAGACCACATTGAACTGATGAAAGAACTTGACCTTCTGGACATTGAACGCGGGGCCAAAGTTTCCGGTTTCCGTGGCTACTTCCTGAAAAACGAGGCCGTCCTCTTGTCTTTTGCTTTATGGCAATTTGCCGCGGAGCGGCTTTTAAAAAAGGGTTTCCAGCCGTTGTTTGCGCCCGCCATTGCGAAAGAATTTAATTTTGTGGGAACCGGCTGGCTGCCGCAAAGCAAAGACGAAGTTTATAAAGTCGGCAACGATGAATATTTAACGGGCACTGCGGAAGTTTCGGTAATGGGCTATCGCGCCGATGAAATTTTAAACGAGAAGGCCTTGCCCCAAAAGTATGTCGCCTTTTCACCATGTTTCAGGTCCGAGGCCGGTTCGTACGGAAAAGACACAAAAGGCATTTTGCGAGTCCATGAATTTTACAAACTGGAACAAGTTGTTTTGTGTCGAAACAGCCGCGAGGAATCGGTAAAATGGCACGAAGAGCTGACCAAAAACGCGGAAACGCTTCTCCAAGAACTCAAACTGCCGTACCGAGTGGTGATAAACTGCTCCGGAGATTTAGGACTGGGCCAGGTTAAAAAATACGATATTGAAACCTGGATGCCCTCACAGGAAAAATACCGCGAGACTCACTCCTCGTCGTATTTTTATGATTTTCAATCGCGCCGCTTAAATATCAAGTATCGCGACGATGAAGGAAAAACTCATTTTGTCCATTCTTTGAACAATACCGCCTTGGCGACTCCGCGTCTTCTGGCGAATTTAGTTGAAAATTATCAGACCAAAAAGGGGACTGTAATTATACCCAAGGTTTTAAGGAAATACATGGGCGGGGTTAAAGAAATTAAAAAGAAGTAGTTGAAGGTTGATTTCTTATGCGTCCGGCTGACATCAAAACCATACGTGAAAGGAGTGATTTTGGGCGCCGCGCAAGGCGTCCGTTTATTTTTTGGCTCGCGGCAGTCGGAGCTTTGGCGCTGGCCGCCTCCGCGGTTCATATTCTTTTCTTTGCCGATATCCTGCGGATACAAACAGTTTCAATATCGGAAAACGGCCGGATATCAGAAAGCTCCGACGGTAAAGCCATTTTGGCTGCGATAAATTCGGTTCTGGAAGAAAAAAAAATCGGCTTTTTAAAAATTGCGGAAAACATCCTGTTTTTTGACAGGTCGGCAACGGAGAAACAATTATCGGAAGACTTGCTCTTTATAAAAAACATAAAAATAAACAAGCTATTTCCGCATGGGTTGGCCGTTGAGTTTTCTAAAAAAATTCCAATTGGCGTCTGGTGTTTTAAAGATGGCGGCTGCCGGTATTTTGACGCGGCCGGCTCAATGTGGGGAGAAGCAGAAAAATCTTCAGGATTTCTCCTGTTGTCGGTAGATGATTTGCGAAACGGCGGCAATACCGCAAAAAGCGCCGCGGTCGATGCCGCTTTTTTTATGCCGCTTCTTAAAATTAATGAATATTTGCCGGCGGTGAACCTTAAAATTAAAAATGCGGAGATTCCGGAAAATTCACTTGGCGAATTTAAGGTTTTTACCGACAAAAATTATTTTCTGTTTTTTGATGCCGGTTCGACCAACTCACGGCAAGCCGGTTCGACCAACTCACGGCAAGCCGGTTCGACCAACTCACGGCAAGCCGGTTCCGACATCGCCGGCCAGCTGGAAAGTTTAAAGATGTTGCTGGAAGAGCGGGGAAAAGACACCGGTTTCAACCCTCAATATATAGACTTAAGGATTGGGGGAAGAATTTATGTAAAATGAACCCCCCTCATTATTGCTTTTTATTTGGTTTTGTGGTATAATTAAAAGCAGGGTGGAATCGTAACAACAAGGAGGTGAACGGTGGCTGTTGCGAAGATTGACTCGCGGGAGTATCGGGTAGAACATGTTGAACGTCCTGATGGGATAGCCGTAAGGGTTGACATCAGGGTTTACAACCGATTGTACGAGTTTCGCTTGGCGGAAAAACTGCCGATACTGACCTTTTCAACGAAAATAGTCGGCAAGTTTGATGACTATTACGCCGGCGGAAAGGTGGATTTGGACGGTCTGTATCACAGGGCGCGTAAACAAGCCCTGGGTATCTTAAAGGATTGCAGGCGTCAACGCGCCGATTGAGGTCCCTTCTCGGGGCCTCTTGATTTTTTATACGGCGGGAGTATGGCGCGAAGGCCTTTTCCATTTTAAAGAGAGGGATTGATTTTCCAAACAAAGATAGAATTGCCGATGATGGCGGCGGGCTTGCGGCCCAAAAGCCAAATGTAATTCTGGTCCGGTTTATTGATTGTTCCCATAAAAAATGTAGCCGAAACGGCGATATGTCCGCCATCGGGATATTCTTTCAAAAAATCCTCTGCGCTTTTATATTTTCCGGCCGACATCCAGACATATTTGTCTTTTAAGTAATAATACGGGTCGGCCCAGCCGAAATAATCAAAGTTAATTTTAGAAATATTATTCTTATTCACCCAATCGCCAAGGCGTTTTAGGTCTTGTCCCCAATCAATATTGGAGTCAACCACATACCAATGTCCTCCGGGAATATGGCCGACTTGTCCTTCCGAAGCCCAAGACGGGCGAAGGAGGGCAACTTGATTAAAATAGGTGAGATAATATGGATAAACACGGATATTTTCTACGAGGTACCAACCCAAAAGAGTAAAAAGTGTAAAGTAAAAAGTATAAAGAAATTTCTTGCTTTCAACTTTTAACTTTCGACTTTGGACTATTTTTATAATCTGTCCCGCCACAAGAATATAAACAAACCCGTAGATGGGCAGAAGATGCCGGACGCCGATGTTAAGATTGGCGCGCAGGCTTGAATACCAATAAATCGCGAGCCACAATATCATGGCGAATTCGTCAAAATGATTTTTTATCCAATATCCGGCGCTTTCGATTTTTAACTTTCGATTTTTAACTTTTGCAATAATGGCTGTTACGGCAATGATTACGAATCCCCAGAACGGCAAGGGCTCCTTCATAAAGTACACGATTGGAAAATATTTTTTCCAGGCGACATTTCTGACTTCGCCGAGAAAATAAGTGTCGTTGCCGCCGATGCTCCGCTGGGCCACCATCAAAAGACCCAATCCGTATTGAGCGAGGGGGCGCAGGAAAGGTTTATCCGAAGCCCAGACAACCGGAGCGGCAAACGACCTGTTGCCGTAAGATAAAAGATGATTGGTCGTGTCGTATTTTTGTTTTTCCGGAGGGTAATTGCGGGTATGAAGAGCGTAAACCGGCCAGACAATCAATCCGAAACCGGCCATAAAAACGGCAGCGGCAAGAAAAATATGTTTGGCCAGATTCAGGATTTTTTCTTTTTCGGTGAGTGCCCACGCCATTGCCAGAATTACAAAAAACGGCACCAACAGAAACGCCGAAAATTTGGTAAGCTGGGCCGTACCGAAAGCGGCCGCCGCCAGCAAGAAATTTGCTTTCGTTTTGTTTTTTAAAAAGCCGACGAAGAAATAAGAAGCGAACAGAATTCCGAAAAGCGCGGGAGTATCGGTAGTCACAAAACGGCTGTGAGCGATTACCGTCGGCGAAAAAGAAAATAAAAAAAGAGCCAGAATGCCCGCCTTACCGCCGTAAAGTTTTGAGGCCCAATAAAATACCAGAATTGCCGCCAGAACAAAAAATAATAACATCGGCATTTTGGCGGCGCGGACAAGCTTAACGGCGTCATTGCCCGAATTAAATATTAAATTTCTGCCGAAATTCCACTGGCCGTTGATATCCTGCGTCCAGAATTGCGTTTGAAAGGCCGCCTGATTCAGGTTCAGCGGCAAAAGGGCCAGTCCGGCGAGGTCTTTGGCTAAGGGCGGATGTTCCGGATTCAGGCGATAATCGCCCTTTACCGCATAAGAATAGCCGGCGCCGATATGGGGAATTTCATCGACTATCGGCGAATCGTTCCAGACACTATCAACGGCCAAAACTACCGCTGAAACGATAATAATTATAGCTACAATATTAAAGCGGGGCATAGAAATAAATTGCTAATTTCTGTCATTCAAGGGGTATAACTGTGGCGTTGCGGTCATATTTTCCGGCTTTAAATTGGTCTTCGGTCATATAATATATATTTTTGGCTTTTTGTTTGGCGGGGGTGTAGGTATCGGTTAAAAACATGATTGTCTGGGCCGGCATGGATACGCCGTTGACTTTAATGCCGGGCGCGTTAACCAGCACGTATTTTTTTATGTTCGGCGGGGATTGATTTAACTGCTTGGCGACGGCCAGATAATTATAGTTGAAAGCCGCCGCTGTGGTTTTATCTTTACCCCAAACGATAAAATACCGCCAAAATTCAAAAATTGCCAATGAACTTAAAAATATCGCCAGCGACAATGCCACGACTGCTTTTGTTTCCGGATGATGGCCTTGGCCGTAAAGATTCGCCGCTTCATGGCTATCGGTCGCTTTGTGCCAATCGCTTAACTTGTCAAAAACCCAGGCAATCCCTTTTGCGGCCAGAAGAATGGCCACCGGCAAGACGCCGACGGTTCTCAAGACGTGAGGCGCTTCAGTTGATAAAAATCCCGGCAGCAGCATTATAAAAAACCAGACGAAAATCAAAGTATGGGTCACGGAAAAATGGCCGTGTTTTCTCTTCAGCCAATGGCCCAATTCATTGATGAAGCCGATTGCAAAAAATATGCCTATGGGCCAGGGGAAAAGCGGAGCGCCGGCGATATTATGCCGCTGATTGAAATCACCGCTGAAATTAAACATGCCCAAGGTTTTTATTACGCTTAATCCCAATTCTTTCAGCGGGGAATCCTGGGCGAATACGGAAACGGAAGCTCTTTCCCCGGCAAAAAACCGGTCCGGATTCTGCCAAAAGTCAAAACCCATGGGGAGAGCGACAATTATCGCGGTTACGGCCAACAAAGCAAAACCGCCCAAAAGACGGGTCTTGGCATATTCGTATTTTGAATGGGCAAACGAGTAATCTTTTTTAATAAACTGCCAATAATTCAAAAAAACGGCTATGGCAATAAGCGGCGCTATCCGGTAGGAAATATAGGTATAAAATCCAAGGCCGCCGAAAATACCGGCCCAAAAATAATTTGAAAAGCGGTTCGTTTTCAGTCCGCGCCACAAAAAGAAAAACAGATAAACTAAGATGAACGGAACCATAATCGTTCTGAAGCCGATTCTTGATAAATTGACGTGCCAAAAAGAAACGGCGAGCAGAAATCCGGCCAAAGCGGCAAGCCGCCATTCAAACATTTCCCGCACCAACAAGTACAGTCCGATAACCGTTAAAATCCCGATGAGCGCCGAAACGAAACGCAAGGACCAGGGATGGGCGCCGAAGGCCCATATGGATAAGGCCTGAATATTGATGAACAGTCCTTCGCGGCCGTTGTTTTCGGGATAGAATATTTTGAAATCTTTTGTTTCCAGCGCTTGGACGGCATTGTTGCCGTTCATCGCTTCATCGGGATAAAGGCCCGATGGAGTCGAACCAAGTTGATATAATCTGAAAAATCCGGCCGCCGCCACGACAATCAAAAAAACTAAAAGCTCTTTGTGTTTAGACATATATTAATATTAACAAAGTTTTCAACAA
>MGJJ01000020.1:0-624 GCA_001794205.1 Candidatus Yanofskybacteria bacterium RIFCSPHIGHO2_01_FULL_44_22
TGGTGAGTTTCGACCTCATTGATTTGATAATGTCATTAGTCAAAAAAGGGGAAATCAAATATCTTTACCACCAGCAAGAAGCGCTTTGGAACAAAATTTTTATTGAATATATGGGGCGGGGAAAAATGGAAAACTTATTGGAAGAAAATATTATAAGAGGGTATTTTGAGTTATGATACCTTAAAATTATCAATAACCAATTTTCATTGAATTTACAATTAAACAATTTTTAATTTTAATTTAATTGATAATTTATTGAAAATTGATAACTGAAAATTGGAAAATATTAAAAATTTAAATTGGTTTCTTGAACAAGCTCGGTTATCGCACACGGCTATCGGGCATTTTAATTTTGCCACGGCTGATGTACTGCGGGGGATAATTGAAGCAGCCAAAGAGGCAGGAGCTCCGGCGGTGATGGTGGGAACTTCCGAGGGCGAGGCGGGTTTTATCGGAATGAAAGAAGCCGTAGTATTGGTTGCCGCGTTGAGGGAGGAGTATGATTTTCCGGTTTTTTTAAACGCCGACCATTTTAAAAGTTTTGAAAAATGCAAAGAGGCGATTGGCGCCGGTTATGATTCGGTGATAATTGACGCTTCGCGTTTGCCTTATCACGAAAACATT
>MGJJ01000020.1:679-6627 GCA_001794205.1 Candidatus Yanofskybacteria bacterium RIFCSPHIGHO2_01_FULL_44_22
GCGCCGGTTATGATTCGGTGATAATTGACGCTTCGCGTTTGCCTTATCACGAAAACATTGCCGTTACGAAAAAGGTCGTTGATTATGCGCAGAGCGTAAATCCTGACATTTCGGTGGAAGGCGAACTGGGATATTTGCGGGGTACGTCGGAAGTCCAGAGAAAGATAGAGATAAGCCCCGCTGATTATACTCAACCCAACTTAGCTTTTAATTTTTTATCGCATACTAAGGTTGATAGATTGGCGGTAGTTTTTGGGAATATCCATGGTATTGTTACCGAACAAACAGAAAAACTTGATATCGAACATTTGAAAAGGATTGTTTTGGCGGTTAACAGCGCAAGGTCAATTTTCCATTTTTGGCGCAATAGAACAGTTTATTTGGTTTTACACGGGGCTTCGGGTTTGAAAGACGAAGATGTTGTCGCCTCCATCAAAGCCGGCATTGTGAATGTTCACTTTAATACCGAATTGAGAGTGGCTTACCGCGAAGGGATTGAAAAAGCCATTCATGCCAAGCCCGACGAAGCGGCGCCGTACAAGTATCTCGCCCCAGCGATTGAAGACGTCAAAAAAGTCGTTTCTCAAAAAATCAAGTTGTTCATAAGCCATGTTTAGAAGTTGAACTTCCAAACATGGCTTATGGCTACTCAAGGGTTAAGTTTTGTATTTCCTTCAAATTCAGAGCAGTTATAAAATCGGCAGTATTTTTTTTAAAATTTTTTAAACCCCCGGATACTTCTAAAAGGAATTCCCTCCGCGTTACCAAGGGGAAATTGCTCTTGCCAATGTAATCTAAATAACTAGACCAACGATACTTTTCCAAAAAAGATAGCATCCTCTTTGGATTATTTAATTTATATTCACGCCACTCTGGAGCTATCAAGTCAAAAGGATTGAGGTGAATATAAAGGGGTAAATATTTAAAATACTCTTCTTTATCAATTACAACCGCCTTGAAACGACCTTGGAATAACGGTCCGACTCTCACGTTCTTTTGATTAAAATAATTTGTATATCCAGTTCCTATTTTTTGCATAAATTTCACGATTCCGTTATCAACCAATTGTCTAACTAATAAATGATAATGGTTGGGCATTAGACAAAAGGCGAGTATTTCTATAAGTGGCTCTTTCCCCTTTTTTGATTTATTGTTTAGAAGTTGAACTTCCAAACAATGGGGCGTGATGGTTTTAGGATTTCTTATTAGATATCTTACATTAGATGGTAACACTGATTTTGTGTCGTTAAATTCTATAAGGTTATTTATAAAACGAAAATAATCCTGAACGATTAAAAATATATCCCGTTTTTCAACGCCTCTATTGTAGATATGATATATTCCCCCGTTGGTAAATTTTGGTTTTTTCATAATTTACAATAAGTTAACATATCTGTTTAGAAGTTCAACTTCCAAACAGTAGGTGTTGTCTGTGAGTCCGCAGATTTCTATTAAAAATTTTTTGATTTTTTGTGTATGACATGCCTTTCATTTTACACAAAGGGTGTTTCCAAGCTATTGAACCATAACGAGATATTTGATTTTTTTGGTGTTTTCTTATACAATGTAAAGAACTTTAAACCATGTCTGTAAACAAACAAAAAATTGAGTTAAGCGCCGAGAAAAGGGAAGTGTCGGGTTCGGCGGTTAAGAAACTGCGTAGAGACGGCTATTTGCCGGCGGTTTTGTACGGCAAGGGCCAGGAATCTTTGCCTTTGCAAGTTATGGCTGCGGATTTCAAAAAGATTTTTAAATTAGCCGGAGAATCCACCCTTATTTATGTTAATGTCGGCAGTCAATCTTATCCGACCATTATCCACGATGTGGCGCAGGACCCGGTAAGCGACGAAATTATCCACGCCGATTTTTACAAAGTCCGTCTTGATGAAAAAATAAAAGCCATGATTCCGGTAATATTTGAGGGCGAATCGCCGGCGGTTAAGGATTCGGGAGGCATATTGGTGAGGAATATTAATGAGCTTGAGGCGGAGGGGCTACCCCAAAATTTGCCCCACCAAATAACAATTGATATCGCGGCGCTTAAGGATATCGGCGCCCAAGTGCTGGTGAAGGATATTGTTTTAGAAAATGACATTCGATTGACGGCCGCCGGAGATGAGATTGTCGCCGTCGTTAAGGAGCCGATTTCTGAAGAAGAACTGCAAAAGGCCCTTGAGCAGCCGGCCGGTTCGGTTGAAGATGTTGAGGTAATCAAGAAAGAAAAAGAGGAAGAAGTGTCTGCCGAGGAAGCAGAAACGCCGAAAGAACCCGAAGAAAAGAAAGAATAAACTCAAACTACAAATTAGCACGCCCTTGCAGCTGCAAGGGCGTGCTTTATGTTTAGAGAACTATTTGATTATCTGATTATGCGGTAAATGCCGTACATCAAAACTAAAATTGAAATTATCGGGAAAATATAGCGCGAGAAATTATTTTTCAGCCACTTTTTAATTTGTCCGCTCCAACCCGGCTCTGGTTTGAAAACCGGGCTTTTGATATTTATCTGTTGTTCGGGCGATAGAGTGGGTTCCATAATTTTATCCTTGGCTTACGGCTTCAATTATCGGGTCAAGATTGCCGTTGATTATTTTCTCAATATTGCTCCAGCTTTTCTTTATCCTGTGGTCGGTAATTCTGTCCTGGGGAAAATTATAGGTTCGGATTTTTTCCGACCGGTCGCCGGTGCCGATTTGTTTTCTGCGTTCTTCGGTGATGTTTCCGGTTGCCTCGGTCCTTTTTATTTCCAATAGTTTGGAACGCAACAGTTCCATTCCTTTTTCTCGGTTGTTCTGCTGGCTTCGTTCCGTCCTGGAAGAAACAACAATTCCGCTTGGTTTGTGAAGGATACGGACAGCCGTCTCTACTTTGTTCACATTTTGGCCGCCCGGCCCGCCGGCCCGGGAAAATGTCACTTCTATCTCATCCGGCCTGATGGTAAGTTCGCTTTCGGACGCTTTTGGTAAAACCGCTATTGTTGCCGTTGAAGTATGAACCCGGCCGCCTTTTTCTGTTTTGGGCACTCTTTGGACCCGGTGGACTCCGGATTCGTTTTTAAGCTTGGGAAAAACATTTTCGCCCCTTAATTCAAAAACCGCCGACTTAAACCCGCCGATACTGGTTTTATTGGAGTCAATCAACTCAAAAGACCAGCCTTTGTTGGCGGCGTATTTCTTGTACATCATGTAAAGTTCGCCGGCAAAAAGAGCGGCCTCATCGCCGCCTACGCCGGCCCGTAATTCTACGATGGCCTCATTGTTTGGATTGTGAGGTTTTTGAAATTGATAAGACAAGGAGACATTGTTATAATTGCTGATTGTTAATTGTTATAATTTAATTTAAAACAAGACAGCAATCAACAAGATAACAATTGGCGATTACATCTTCTTTTTGGGGGACGCTTTTTGAGTTGTTTTTTCCAAGCGTTTTTTGAATTTTTCAACCCGGCCTTGGGTGTCCACTATTTTCTCCTGGCCGGTATAGAAAGGATGACACTTGGAACAGATGACGGCGCTAATCTCCGGCATGGTTGAGCCGGTTGTCCATTCGTTGCCGCAGGCGCAGCGGACTTTAGCATCGGGGTAGTATGTAGGATGAATGTCTTTTCGCATAATATACGGACACTTTAGTACAAAAGACAAAAAAAGTCAAAGACCGTTATCTTTAATTTTTGACGGAAAGATTTTTAGACACCCTTGATGGAAAATAAAAATTATGATAGCATGCTCGGTATGCCAGAAACCACATTACAGATGACGTACGAAGACATGCTCAAGGCGGGCATGCATTTCGGCAGGAAAAAAACCGTATTTAATCCTGCCATGGAAAAGTTCGTTTTTACGGTACGGGACGGGATTTGCATCATTGACCTGCTCAAAACCCAGAGCCAGTTGGGGGAAGCGATTGATTTTCTCAAAACCATCGTTGAAAAGAACGGCTTGGTTTTATTTGTGGCGCTTACCAAGCAGTCGGTTGATGCCGTAAAAGATTTGGCGACGGCGCTTGGTATGCCTTTCGTGGCGGAAAGATGGCTTGGCGGAACCCTTACCAATTTTAAAATAATCGGCGGTCGGGTCAAACTGCTTGAAGAAATGGAAAAACGCCAGGGTTCCGGTGAGTTGGATAAATACACCAAAAAAGAGCGCACCATGTTTGCCAAAGAACTCGAAAAAATGACAAAAAGATTCGAGGGGTTGAAAAAGTTATCCCGCCTGCCCGATGCGATTTTTGTCGCTTCATTAAAAGAAGGGGCCTTGCCGGTTCGAGAAGCCAAACAGATGAATGTTAAAATTATCAGTATCGCTAATACCGATGCCGACCCGCTTGATGCCGATTTTATAATTCCCGCCAATGACAGGTCTAAAAAATCAGTGGACCTAATTTTGGAAACGATTAAAAAGGAGCTAACGGCGAAAAGCTAATCGCCGATTATTAATTGTTTAGTCTACTGCCGCTACTCATTTCATGCGCACTGAAATAAAAAAAATCAAAAATCTGCGAACTCGCACCGGTCTTTCTTTGGAGGAAATTAAAAAAGCCTTGGCTGAAGCGGAAGGGGATGAAGACCGAGCGGCCGAAATTTTGAAGATTCACGGAGCGGCCATAGCGGCCAAAAAAGCGTCCCGCCAAGTTAAGGAAGGCATTGTCGAGGCCTATGTGCACGCGACAAAAAAACTCGGCGTTATCGTTGAAGTTCTTTGCGAAACCGATTTTGTCGCCAGAAACGCGGAATTCCAGAAATTAGCCCATGACATTGCCATGCATATTGCCGCCATGAAACCGACAGATGCGGATGAACTCCTCAAACAGCCCTTTATCAAAGACCAGGATATTTCAGTTCAGGAGCTGCTCAATCAGCATATCTCCAAGCTGGGAGAAAATATTCAAATCGGCCAATATCAAATTCTTGAACTCTAATTTTTGAAGAACGGGCATGTTTATTGCGATTCCTTTTATTTTAATTTTATTTTCTTCGGCAGCCGTTTTTTTTATTGTTTACCGAAAGTGGTCTCTTATCAAAGAAGCGGCGGTCTCAATGGACAGTGGACCGCCGCGAAGTCCAAACAGTCCTGACCCTAAATTGTGGAAACGGCTGGCCGGTTTGTGGAATGATTTTTTTCCTGAAATTTCCTCTTGGTTCAAGCGGATTAAAATTGAAGAATATAAAACCGCCTGGTTGTTTGAATTGGAAAAAATCCTAAGGCGATTGCGGGTTTTTTCTTTGAAAATGGACAGGCTCTCGGACGCGCTTATCAAGAAAATCAGGAGAAGCGGGGAGCTTACTGTCCGGGAATCGGCCGACAATAGAGAGAGCGTTCAGCCATCCGCGCCTGAAACCGTTGCGGTGCGGCCGGATGTTGTGTCGTGGCCAAAAGAGCCGGCGGAAAACAAAAAAATAAAAAGAAAAATTAAAAAAAAGATTGACGCAAACGCGTTGAAGGCCGAAGAGCAGAAGTTAATAATGGAAATCGCCAAAAACCCGAAAGACTACCGCCTGTATGAATCGCTGGGCGATTTATATTTCCAATTAGGAGATTTTGACGACGCCAAAGCGTCTTATGAAGCGGCCGTTGAACTCAATCCAAATAGCGATTTATTGGCTCAAAAGCGTTCTCAAACGCTCGAAAAAATGGTAAAGTAACTCTAAGAAGCCGGCGTAGCTCAGCGGTAGAGCAACTGTTTTGTAAACAGTAGGTCGTCAGTTCAATCCTGACCGCCGGCTCAGTGGCTTTCCATGGGCGGGATAAACAGTAGGCCCACGGCCCGAATCCGTGAGGCGGCTCCTTTGCATCATAATTGTCACAAAACATCTTTGATAATCGTTTATAATTAGTGTATAGTAAAAATATATGAAAAAAATCTCACTGACTGCGTCGGTATTGGCAATAGGCCTTGTTTTGGGCAATATTAGCGTTTTTGCTAAGGCGGAATCCGCTAATACCAATTTGAAT
>MGJJ01000021.1 GCA_001794205.1 Candidatus Yanofskybacteria bacterium RIFCSPHIGHO2_01_FULL_44_22
AGCGGGTCTCGTGTTTCGTAAAAGAACCTCCCGATTATTTGGCCGTCGGAAGAAACAACGAATGAAGTGCGGGTCATGTCTGCTTTTTCTATTTTTCCAAAATCTAAGGGACGGCCGTGCGAATCCGTTAAGCCATTTGTGCTGAAAAACAAGTAGCCTAGCAAGGAAAGTAGCGCTAAAATTCCGAGGAACAACATAAACCTCCAAAGCAATGGCCGCCTTTTTATCAGGATAATGCGGAAATCGCTTTTAAGCTCGGCGAGAATTTTTTCGATGCTGTTTTTATCGTGCTGGCTCGAAGAAGCCATATTTTCTCCTGTTTTTGAAAGAACGTCTTATTGGGGACAGGGTAGCATTTTGGGTTAAAAATTCAATCAGGACTTTCATTATTTAAAGATTTTGGTAGGATAATGTTAATATGGCCGAAAAAATACCGCCGAATGTTCCGGCAACGCAAAACAAGGAAACAACGGAAGAAGCCAAAAGGAAAAATGAGAAAATCGAAGAGCTGGAAAAACTTGCCGCTATGCAGAAGCGGTTCGGCGGCGCCATTCGCGCCAATCCGGACATTAAGCTGATTGAACTGGATGAGATACTGAAAAATTTTGAGAAAGAATTCGGACTGAAACAGGAGCACAAGGAAATTTTTTATTCCGTCTTTTTGAATTACAAGGAAAAACAGCAGGCAATGAAAGTCTTGAGCGAACAATATCCCGACGCCAACGCGTTGTACGAGAAAATTTTCGGCCAAAAACCGAAGGGACATATCTCGGTGAAAAATTCGACCGAAAGCCCCTTTATGTTTTATTTTGAATGTGACGATGATGAAGATTTTATCCGCATTTACGAGGTTTTATATTTTCGCAAATCCGATTTTAGCGATATGGAATCGGAAGAAATTAAAGCAATAGGAGACCTTGCAAGGAAAGCTTGGGGTGTGCACGATGTTTTGTCGATTGAAAACGACAATCAAACACAGGCGCTCTCTTTTGGAGCCGGACGAAACACAATAAAGGGCAAGGCCGAACAAGTTGGGACATTTAGACACGAAGAACAGCATGCCATTCAAAATTTCATTGTCGTGAATTTTAATATGGAAGCGGCTTACTGGACGCTGGAAAACAATTTGCGTGGCCTTAAGCCGGAAAATTTGGAACAAGAAGCGGTCAAACCGCTTATAAAATATTTGCAGGTCTGGCGCCGGTTTTGGGAAGAGCAGGCCAAGAATGAGATATTGGCTCATTGTGAAGGGAATTCGCAAAATAACCTCAATCATGTTTTGAAGTCGCTTACACAAAGAAAACAAGACGGCGGAATGTATGATTATTTTTACGACTATTTCCAAGATTATGACTTAACAAACACAGGTTTTTTGGCATCAGTTGAGTGGCCTGTTATAAAAGCGCTTGGCAAAGAGCCAACGATAGAAGATAAAATGGCGATAGGAAAATTGATTAAGGAAACAGCCAAAAAAGTTTTTCGGGAGGAATACGACAATATCGTGCAAGATGCGGCGAAAGCGGCTTCCGCTCTCCGCTCGCAGGGCTATTCGGCCGAAGAACTGCTGGGGATATTAAAACACGAACCGCTTGAAAAATGGCCGGAGATTCACGAAACAATGTCAGCCTCAAGGAGATAAACAACAAAATTAGGTCTTGGTGCCCTCGCCAGGATTTGAACCCGGAATTTCTGGTCCGAAGCCAGATGTGATATCCGTTTCACCACAAGGGCAAAGATTAGATATTGTTAATTTATCAAAAAAAACCGGTAGATTCAATTTTTTAGAGTCCTAAATAATAACTCCCGCCATGGCGGGAGTTATTATTTAGGACTCTTCCACTATCTCAATCGTCACTTTTTTTACTCCGAAAACTTTAGCCAATTCTCTTTCCGAAAACCAAACATCAATATTGTATTTGTACCTTTTATTCATCCTGTCTTCTATGACGAATATTTTTTCTCCGAAAAGAGAAGGAATTCTGACAAGCGTGCCGAAAGGCAGAAAGTTTGCCGCCATGATGCCGTCTCTTACCCGGGTACCCCAAGCGGTTATAAACGGCGTGCTGTCGGTCTGGTCGGGGGTTGAGGAATAACCGGTCGCGACGACGGTAAACGTTTTAATCGGCTGATATTCTTTTTTCGGCTCCGGTTCAAGAATCGGATTTTCAATTTTCAGAACTTTTTTGCCGGAGATTGCGGTTTGAATATTCTGAAAAATACCGACTAAACCCAAGGCGCTGTCTGCGCTTATTCCACCTTCGGCAATAGGCTCATTTTTTCCCGGGTTGTCCCGATTATTACCGTTAAGCCAGTCAAAAAATCCAGCTTTGGCCTGACCGACAGCGAAAGCAAAAACAATCGGTAAAATAACGGCCATTTTGATGATTTTATTCATAATATTTAAGCTAATAAGTTCCTTCCAATAAAACTGGCTTATTCGGCGAAATGCCTTAAAAACAGGCCTTTTTGTAATAAAAAAGGGCCTTATCAAGCCTTTTTATCACAGAAACTTACTAAGCTTATTGTGCTATAATGATAGCAAAATTAGACCCAAAAGTCAAGTCCGCAAACGGGGACCGAAGGGCCATAAAATTTTGAGCATTTTAAGCCCCGGACCGGCCGAAATCACAAACAGAAACAAACCGGACATCACCAAAAATCCATCATAGCTCCAGCGGGCGGGGTTGCTGTCGCTTAATTTAAGCCAGATGCCGAATTCATCAAAAGCAAGACCGAGGCCGAAACCATGGAGAAGGGAAATAAGAAATTTCGCTCTCGGTCCGCTGAAAATAAGCGCGAGGTAGCCGGAGGCGGCCAAAACGAAAAAACCGTAAGCGTAATGGTGGATGCGGATAGTTTTTGACCAGGGAATATAGAAATCGGGATAAAGATGGCTGAAAATTCGAGCGCCGACGAAGGTTAAAAGAAAAGCGACCGAGATGGGGAAAATAAGAGAAACATAAAGTCCGGGTTCTTTGTCAAGAACCTTCTGATGGATAGTCCGGCGCATTCTTGAAAAAATATCGATGATAAACATCCGGAGCGGGTAACGAGAGTCGGACTCGTACTTCGACCTTGGCAAGGTCGCGTCATACCGCTAGACCATACCCGCAATTTTATTCTCATATCCTACCGCATTTTACATGTTTAAGCAAATTCTTTTTGATAAAGATTAATCCAAACAAGAATTTTTTCTTTTAGTTTTCTACTGCAGACGCGAATAAGACAAACTCCGTATGAATTTCTTTTTGTTGGATGACGACCTTGTATATAAGTTGATTTGGTAAATTTAGATATGGGAATTTTAGTTAATTTTGACCAAAGATTTTTTTGAACTGACTCAATAAGATCAGGATATAAAATAAGTCGTATGCCAATCTTTTCAATCGGAACCCTCATTGCATGAGTGAGAAATGAATAGAATATCTTTATCATTTCTGGATCGCTATTTGAAAGGGCAACCTGACCATTTTCAAGTTTTTTGTCCCCCTCACCCCAATAGAGCATAATGCCTGAGATAAATAGCGGATCGTATTTTAATTTTGGAAATTCTCGTATTGCCTCTTCTTGGCATTCTTGATGCCAAGAATGCCATCTTTTTTTGTTGGCAGCGATTATTTTACTGAGTTTTTCCGGATAGGTCAGCGATTCGATTTTGCCAAGCCTATCTCTAATTTCTTGAGACCACGGTTCGTCTCTAAACCAACCAGCCAATGTCCCCATGGGAATATTAAGCTCACGGCTTATGAATTTATAGCTTTTGTTCTGGCGGCGTAATTCTATGGCTTTTTCCTTATCTTTTCGCATTTGTTGATAATTTAAAGTTCTTCAATTATGTAATATAGCTTTACTATAGCATACGGGTTCAGTTTTTGTGCATAAAGTTGTGGATAAAATAAAAACAACCCGCCAGCTGGCGGGTTGTTTTTATTTTATGTGCCGGGCCCCAGAGTCGAACTGGGCACGCCGTCCTCTTCAGGGACGCGCTCTACCGATGAGCTAGCCCGGCGAATTGATTATTTTTTGAAACAGCTCGTCTCTTAAAAAAACCCTCATAATTTTATCATATTTTCTTTGTAAAAACAATGTTTTGTATTTGGCATTATTTTTATATTGGTGAATAAATAAAAATTTTAGTTGTAGATAATTCCTTCCCGCGATCTTATAAATTTTTTATAAATTTAATAATTGAATCTTCACCCGGAAAATCTTCTTTAATTGTTGCATTTGACGGGGGAGTGCTGCCGATTAAAACATGAAACAAGATATAATTTCGGCAATCGGAATATTTATCCATTAATTTATATCCAAACTCAGCAATTCTATTATGCATTTCCTCTATGTTCTTTCCCCTGTAAACATTATTTAATTTTTGCTTAATATCCGCCAAAACGGATTCAAAAGACTTTTGCTGATTTGGCTGCTCTTGTTCGTTTTTTGTCATATTAAATCTTGGTGTATCTTTACAGTACGGCTCGAAACCATTTCCTGAAAAATTGCTGACGCAATTTTGAAACTTCCCCAAATCCGCTCGGGCGCGGCGGAAGGGGGGTGTGGGGGGAATTCCGCCGCGCCCTCGCGGGAGGCCAGAATTTTTTCGCCGCTAAATCAGATAACTTCAGCTTCTTTCAACACCTGTCTAACACTTTTATTATAATTATGAATTTCCTCCAAAGCCAGCTTCGCTTTCTGGTAATTTTTCCTTAATGGAAGTGGCGGGATTTATAATCGCGTCAAATGCCTCGATACTTTTCGCCGCAGGGAAAGATGCCCAAAATAATTTGGCTATGGTCGTCTTGCCGCTTCCTGGTGCACCAAAAACCGCTATTCCCTTGTAATTTGTTTGCTGTTTTTTCATAGAAAGTTCTGTTTTAAAATCTCTTTTGTCTTTCTCAATGCTTTTCCTCGATGACTGACTTTATTCTTTTCCTCCATTGTCATTTCAGCGTTTGTTTTACCGAGTTCAACGTTGTAGAAAACAGGATCATACCCAAAACCATTTTCCCCTTTCGGTTCCAATGCGATTTTCCCATCGTAAATACCTTCGCATGTCCTAATCTTGTCGTTTTCGGGGTTGTAGATTGCTATTACTGCACGGAAGCGCGCCGTGCGTTTTTCTTCCGGCACTCCTTGAAGTTCGCCGAGTAACTTTCGATATCTATCTTTGTCAGTGCCTGGCGCGTATCGTGCAGTGTATACCCCAGGCCTTCCGTCCAATGCGTCAACCTCTAGGCCAGCATCTTCTGCAAGAGTTAGAAAACCCGTCTTTTTTCCAAGAATCATTGCTTTGATAATTGCGTTCCCTTCAAGGGTTGCCGCAGGTTCTTCCACTTCAAAATTTGACGGTAATTCGGAAACATTATTCAGGTTCAAAAACTCAAAAGGCAGTCCGTTCAATTCGGATACAATTTCAGGAAATTTCCCCTTAGACCTAGTGGCTATAAGTAATTTCTTCATACAAAGTAATCTAATGATTTCTTATAAAGTCGCGCAAAAGCCTTAAGTTCTACAACGTCAATTCGTCGCTCTCCTCGCTCAATTTTGGAAATATATGATTGTGGTGGGCGGTATAGGACTCGAACCTATGGCCTTCTCGACGTCAACGAGACGCTCTACCAGCTGAGCTAACCGCCCGTCGTTTATCAATGGTGCGGATGGAGGGATTTGAACCCTCAAGCCGTGAGGCATACGCCCCTCGAACGTACGTGTATACCAGTTCCACCACATCCGCATGTTTATTTTAGCGAGCGAAGCTAAAAGGGGTGAATACTCCGCCGCTCTGCGGCGGTATCAAGAGGAGGCTTCGCCTCTTGATACCTCGCGGCAAGCCGCGAGGAGGATTCATTTTTCGTTATTATCAATTATCAGTGCATTATGTATCTTTTTTCTTTTTCTTTCAAGACAGGGTAGATTGGGTTTATGATACATCATTTTAATAATTTTTCGTGATTCTGTTTTTCCAA
>MGJJ01000022.1 GCA_001794205.1 Candidatus Yanofskybacteria bacterium RIFCSPHIGHO2_01_FULL_44_22
CCATTAAGTAGTGCAACTACCCTATCGCCATTTTCAGCAGTATTCTGTTTGTTTATTAAAATTGTGTCTCCGTCATTTACACCCTCGTCAATCATACTATCGCCCTGTACTCGTAGAGCATACACTTCGCCCGATCTCGGTAATCTGCTTTTTGGAATAGCAATTGTTTCTCTATTTTCAATTACTTCAATTGGCTCACCGGCTGCGATAATTCCCAAAAATGGGATTTTAACCATTATTTCACGATTCCTAAGAACAACGGAGCGAGGTTGGTTATGTTCTTTATTCAAAAATCCCGCATCTTTTAGTTTGCTGATGTAGTAGTGAGCCGTTGAGACAGAGGCGAGTTTGAATTTTTTCTTAATCTCCTCAAGAGAGGGAGCATAATCATGTTTGACATTATATTCCTTCACAAAGTCAAAAACTTGCTTTTGCTTTTTTGTAATCATAATGCTATTATAGAAAGTAATTAGAAAGTATGCAACAATCAGTTATCCACATAGGTTGCATGAACATGAATAAGTATTTAAGTATCTCGATAAGAACTTTTTAGATAGATTTCAGGTGGAAAGTGCTGTTTTATATTGTGGCCACGGAGTATCTTACAGTTGGATGAATGGGTTTAATGTTGGAGATAATTTTTTATTTGCGTATCATTCGAATCCAGAAAATTCAATACCAGAAAATACTTTCAAGTTTGGACATGGAATTAGAAAAGATTCTACGACAGGAAGTATTGAGGAAAAGATTGTGCGTTACAAATTACTTGCCAATTTGATAATGCTGGTCCATTTTTGCTTTTGACTTTGTTTGGGCAATAGAGTATTATTGTCCGTGCGCCTTGCGTAAGACAAATCGGGACAAGAATAAATTAAAATATGACATTTGCAATTATTAAAACGGGGGGGAAGCAATACAAAGTCGCCGAAGGCGATGTTTTAAATGTAGAAAAACTGCCCTCTTCGGCTGGCTCAGGGCAAGCTAAAACTGGCGAAGCGGTTTTTGAAAAAGTGCTCTTGTCGGCCGATGCGGCGGGCGAAATCAAGGTGGGCAAACCGCTGGTAAGCGGCGCCAAGGTTTTTGCCAAAATATTGGAAGAGGGAAGGGGGAAGAAAAAAATGGTTTTTCGGTATAAATCTAAAACCCGCCAACATAAGAAAAAAGGTCACCGCCAACCGTATACCAAAATTCAGATAACAAAAATCGCTCCGTAATCAACGGGGCGATTTATTTTTTTACAACAATGCCGTAATAAGATATCCGTTTTTTTCTCCTTTTGTTCCACCAGCCCTTTTTATCTCGCCACAACCGGACCAGCTCTTTTTCCTCGGCGTCATAGTGGGCGGTGCGCCGCAGATTTTGAATCGTTCTTTCGGGGTCGGAGATGCAGACGACTTTCCGCTGTCCGCCGATTCTTTTTGCTCTGGCCACTACCCAGTGGGAACAATTGACGACGTTGAGAATGACCGGCCAGGAATTCAAAGCGCGATAAAGTTTCACAATGGCTTTTTTGGCGCTGCCAGCGGTCAGCTCAACCGGTCTGAAGCCGTTTTCTTTAAGAAGGGCCATCAGGATTCTTTCATTGGAATCAAGTTCAAAAAAACCTTTTTGGTACAAATTATGAGACAATTCGTCAGCTCGCTTTGTCATTCTTGACTTGTCGCCCGGCTTAATCGGGCGGCCGAGGCTGTCGCCGGCAATCAATGTCGCCATCAGACCGCACAGATTCCGTTCCGGCTGGAGCTTTAAGAAAATTCCCTCCTTTTGCTGGAGGCGCTCGATATGTCGGATGATTTTTTTATCCCGCCTCATCGCTTCCTCCTTTTCTTGTTCGACAGTTGTAAACGGGCATGTTCTTCAGGATATCCTAAAAAACAAAAAACGCAACCATTATAGACGTCGAGTGTGTTTTACCGGCGATGTTCCAATGCGTGCTTGAGTGTTCCTTCGTCAATATATTCCAGGTTGGAGCCGGAAGAAAGGCCGCGAGCCAAACGAGTAACGGAAATATTTGATTCTTTTTTCAGCAAGTCAACAATGAAAAGAGCGGTGGTTTCTCCGGCGGCATTGGGATTGGTGGCGATAATAAGCTCAACCGTCTTATCGCCGGCCATTGCCTTGTTCAGTCGATTTTTAAGTTCTTTGAATTTTAAAATTTCCGGCGTCAGTCCGCCTAAAGGATTAATTGCTCCGCCGAGAACATGATAAACGCCGCGGTAAAGCCCCGTCTTTTCTATTGAATCCAGGTCGGTAACTTTTTCCACCACCAGCATTTTGCTTTGGTCGCGCCGCGAGTCCGAGCAGACAGAACATAAATGATTGTCGCTGATGTTAAAACACAGGCGGCAGAAAGAAACATCCTTTTTTAAATTTTGAACGACGGAGCCGAATTCCCGCAATTCCGGTTCCGGTTTTTCAAGAAGAGCCAGAACAAAACGCACCGCTTGCCGCGGCCCGACTCCAGGCAGTTTTCTGAACATATTCACCGCATTTTTGAATTTTGGATTCAATTTATTAGGCCGTTGTAAGCTATGGGCGGGATTATAAGTTCATCATTTCATCGGAATGATGCTTGTCGATTTCCCAGAAAGACAAGCTCTCGGGGTCAACCCTGAATTCTATTTCTCCGGTCGGGCCATTTCTGTGCTTGGCAATCAATAATTGGGCGATATTCAGTTTATTGTTTTCTTTGGCTCGCTCGGCGTCTATTTTGTCTTCGCGGTGGATGAACATAACAAGGTCTGCATCCTGCTCGATGGAGCCGGAATCGCGCAGGTCGGACAGCCGCGGTTTGTGGCCCTCCCGCTGTTCGATAGCCCTTGAAAGCTGGGATATGGCCAAAATGGGGATGTTCAATTCCTTGGCCAGGGATTTAAGACCGCGGGATATTTCGGTTACCTGTTGGACGGGGCTGTCGTAATTTTTACGCGAAGCCATCAGCTGCAGATAGTCCACAATTAAAAGGCCCAGGTTGCCTTGTTCGGATTGAAGCCGCCTGGCCATCGCCCGCATCTGAAGAATATTGGGAGAGGGGGTATCGTCGATAAATATCGGCAGAGTTTGGAGCCGGTCGCAGGTATCGGTAATTTTTAAAAAATCGTCTTTTTCGTCTTGATGAGACAATTTACCGGTTCTTAATTTCCACAAGCTTACGCCCGAGCCGGCGGCGATAAAACGGTCCACCACCTGGTCGGTTGACATTTCCATGCTGAAAATACCGACGGGAACATTTTGTTGGGCCACTCTTAGGGCTAAATTGATTGCCAAAGCGGTCTTGCCGACTGACGGCCGGGCCGCCAAAACTATCAAGTCCGAGCGCTGGAATCCGCCAAGCAGGTTGTCTAAGGCCGCATAACTGGTTTTTTGACCCCGCAGGACGCCCGCATCCTGGTTGGTGATTCGTTCTATTGCTTCGGCCAAGGTCGCTCCGAGGGGAAGGAAATTTTTGGTTAAAGATTTTTGCGAAACCGAAAATAATTTTTTCTCGGCCTCGTCAAGAAGGTTATCCATATCGTCTTCTTCGGTATAGCCGAGAGTGATGATGTGGTGGGCCGCGTCAATCAAGTCGCGGAGCATCTTTTTGCGCTGGACTATTTTGGCGTAAGAAGAAACGTGGGCGGCGGTAGGCACGGAATTGACCAAAGAAGTGAGATAGCCGATACCGCCGGTCTCTTCAAGAAGCTTCATTTCTTCCAGTTTGTTAGACAGACTTAACAAGTCGATTGGTTCACGTTTGTCAAAAAGAACCATAATCGCCTCATAAATAAGCTGGTGACCCCGGAAATAAAAATCGGCCGGTCGTAAAAAATCGGCCACTTTATTAATGGCTTCGCGGTCTATCAGAAAAGAACCGAGCAAAGATTTTTCGGCGTCAATATTTTGCGGCGGCAATTTATCGGGGGAAATTTTCTGCATGTATTCATATTGTAAGAAAACCTCGGATTGAGGCAAGGGGAGAAATGGGGGATAAGGTGTGGAGTGTTTCGTCCTTTTCCGGGTGATACTTATATCTTTTTCACATCCGGTCCGTAAATCGTATCCTCCACCGTGTAGCCGAGTTGTTCAATTTGAACGCGAAGCTTGTCGGCTTCGGCCCAATTTTTCTTTTTGCGCATTTCTTCTCTTGTTTGAACTAATTTTTTGATTGGGTCCGGAATAGGTTCTTGCGGTTGCGATAAAACGGCTTTAAATTCAAGACCAAACACTTTATCAAATTCAAGCAGAGTGGCGAGTTTGTCCTCGTTTTTTAAATCGAATTTTAATAATTCGGGAATTAGGGCAAGTCCTTGAGGGACATTGAAGTCATCGCTGACGGCCTCAAGAAATTTATTTCTAAAATCATCGTCAATGTCGCCAAGTTCAGTTCCAAGCTGGCGAATTTGATTATATAAGTGCTCAAGCCCGTTTTGAGCGGCCCCAAGCGCCTCCCAGGTGAAATTCTGTTTGGAGCGGTAATGGGCTTGCAGGAAGAAATACCGTAAAGCCATCGGGCTGAATCCTTTTTCCTTAATTTCGGCCAGACTGAAAGCCGTACCTTCGGATTTAGCCATTTTCTGCCCGTCAACGGTCAGGTGCTCATTATGAATCCAGTATTTAACGAACGGGGCACCGTTGGCCGATTCGCTTTGAGCGATTTCATTGGTGTGGTGAACCGGAATATGCTCAATTCCGCCCATGTGAACATCAAGCGTCTCTCCAAGATATTTCTTACTCATGGCGGAGCATTCTATGTGCCAGCCAGGGAAACCTTCCCCATTCTCAACCAACGGCGATTTAAACGGAGACGGCCAATGCTGGAGGGCGTTTTTATGCTTGCCGGCCTTAAAAAACCACAGAACAAAATCAGCCGGGTTGCGTTTAGCGGGGTCGTTCATGTCGCCGCTACCCGCTCCGGCGATATTTTCTTCTAATTTTTGTCCCGAAAGGCGGGTGTAATCTTTTGCTTTTGAAGTTTCAAAATAAACGGCCAAATCGGTGGAGTACGCAAAATCTTTATCAATCAGCTCCTGAATCATTTCCGTCATTTCTTGGATGTGGCCCGTCGCGCGAGGCTTGAACGACGGCTCAAGAAGATTTAACGCCTTGGCATCTTCTTCAAAAATCCCAATATATTTTTCGGCGATTTCTTGGGGAGTCGCATTTTCTCTCTTTGCTCCCTTTTCCATCTTGTCTTCTCCCTCATCGGTATCGGAAGTTAAATGTCCGACATCGGTGTAATTTCTTACGTGAACAACATCATAATCGTTAAATTGAAATACTCGGACAATGAGGTCGCCCCAAGTCATTCCTCTAAAGTTTCCGATGTGTTGTGTCCAGTAAACAGTCGGTCCGCATTGATAAAAAGTCACCCGATTGTTTTTAGTCGACTTAAATTCTTCCAGTTCATTTGTGAGAGTATTTTTTATTTTGAGCATGAAAGTATTTTACAATATAAGGGTAAGGATCGCTCCTATTGATACCAAAACAAACAAAGTATAAGCGATTATATTGGAATGGCGGCGGCTTGTATAGGCGCCCATCACTTTTGGGTTATTGGCCATATGAATCACGAGAAAAATAAGAAATGGCGACGCCAAACCAAAAATAACGGCCGTGTAATAAAGTATTTGGACTGGATGAAAACCGAATAAGGGAATTAACAGGCCTATTATTGTTGCCGCCACAATTACCAAATGAAATTGTTTTGCTTTATGAAAGCCGTTATCAAATCCGTTTTTCCAGCCGAAAAGCTCCGCCAAAGCGTAAGCCGCCGAGCCGGCCAAGACTGGAATGGCCAAAACACCGGAAGCAACGATGCCGATGATGAACAAAATACTGGCGTATTGTCCGGCGAGAGGTTTTAACATGCCGGCAATCTCACCGATGGTGCCGATAT
>MGJJ01000023.1 GCA_001794205.1 Candidatus Yanofskybacteria bacterium RIFCSPHIGHO2_01_FULL_44_22
AAGCGCGGCGTAACTGACGACAATTGCGTTAACCTTTCGGTTGTTCAACGATATTTGGACTATGGCGCCCTTTTCCAGCCGACGGCCAAAAAAGTAGCTCAAAATTTGAGGGACATTCGGCGGTAGAGCGGCGAGGGGAATTACTTCTATGACATACATATCTATTAAGATAAGATAGTTCTGTTGCTAATACAATGTTTTAGACAAACCATAGGGATTGACAGGTTGGATTTTATAGATTATTTTGTATTAAGTTCATTAACCACAAAAGGGGAAGAATGTCATGAAAAGTACTCTTGATATTATTGGGTTCATCAGTAGGTTCATTAGTGTCAGTGGATCTATTTTGGTAGTTGGATTGCTTGTCTACGGTTTGTTATTTATTACTAAACCGCCCAAAGGTCCGGTATTTACATCAAATCCGGGACAAATTAATTATTCTGAAGGAATCAAAGCGGTGTCAATATTTTTTGTTGGAACATCTCTAAAGTATACTCGCGAAATAGTCTTTGCCGATAATTACGGAAGAAGAATCTATTTTGAGTCTCTTTGTAATAATTACGACGATTATGACGGTATTTATGAGGGTCTTAAATGCCGGATCCAATATCAAGAGGTTTGGAATGTTGAAATTTTTCCATGGTGGAACATCGCAAATGCATACCACCATCGTCAATGGAGATTGGTAGGTGTTCAAAAGCTTGAAGAATAACCATCAAAACAGCCGCCAAAATATGGCGGTTTTTTTTAGTAATAATTTTTAATGAAGGAGTCCAAGTTTTCAAGTATAGGGATTTAGAGTTTAAATTAAAATTTCTTACTACCATATTACAATATATAGTAAAATGAAAAATAAATAATCTGAATGCGGAATTAAAAAATTAAAAATCTTTTTTCTTTTTTCGCGCTTGTCTTGCCTCATGCCATTTTTTCAAATCATCAATGGCGTTGGATATGAAAAAATGAGCCGGGTATCTTCTTTTTATTTGAGAGAACGGGTCGTTATAATATTTGGCCGATTCGGCTTCTTTGGCGCTAATCTTTTTTCGCAGATTTTCCAGCGCTTTAAAATATCCGCCCCAACCGCCGTCTATCCATCGCTGAACCGAACCGATGGTTGCGAAGCTGGTTCCGATCTCATTACTTATTTCGCAATAGCTTAATCCTGCCATTAACATCTTGGCTATCTGTATTCGGCGGGCAAGCATCAGTGCTTCGCTAGCGGACAATAGGTCTTTGAAAAAATTTTTGACTTCTTCCTTGGATTCCAAAAGAGTGATAATGGAATAAAGCTCGTCTAAGAGTTTGTAAAATTCTTTTTGGGGTAATTGTTTGGGCTTCACTTTTGCCATAAGTTTATTTTATAATTTCATATTACCACATTACAATATATAGTAACATACATATCTATTAAGATAAGATAGTTCTGTTGCTAACGCAAACTGGTGTCCTTGACATCATTCAATTTCAATAATATATTTAAAACAGCTCTTAAAATCTGAGCAAAACAAGGAAGGGGAGGAAATGTTGAATCAGGAACTATTTGAAACCGCGCCTATTGAGGCGATGGAGCAGTTCGGAGAAGAACTGAACAGTAAGAGGCCCGAACTTCGTCTTTTCTACGATGTGGACAAGAATTGTAATCCAATCTTGATAGCACGACAAACCATTGAAAAACAGAAAAAAGAAATAAAGATTTGCTACAATATTTCAGCAAAGCAATTTGAAATTACTCCCAAAGGATACGATTATGCGGAATCTACCACTTTGGATATCAAGACTGCTTTCTTTCTTTTTGAATCGTTATTCTTTATTGAACCAGAGAATATCTGATTCAATCTCGGCTCGTTAGATTTTAGAATTTAACGAGTTTTTCTTTTTATACTTTGAGCGCCATTTGAAGACGGCAGATTTTAAGTTATAATTTTAATATGGAAAAACGAGAAAAAATAAGGGTGAGAATTGCACCGAGTCCAACCGGCAATTTGCATATCGGCACCGCCCGAACCGCTTTGTTTAACTGGCTATTTGCGAAAAAAAACGGAGGAGAATTTATTTTAAGAATTGAAGATACCGATATTGAACGCTCGGCCAAAGAATACGAAGACGATATCATCGCTGGCTTGAAATGGCTTGGTTTAGATTGGGACGGGCCGATTTACCGGCAATCGGAACGATTGGGCGTTTACGAAAAGTACTTAAAACAGCTTTTGGATGCGGGAAAAGCTTTTTGGTGCTATCACACGGTTGAAGAGCTTGAAGCGGAGAAAAACGCCCAAATGAAGCGCAAGGAACCTCCGCGCCATCTATGTGCCCGCAAAACGCAAAACGCAAAACGCAAAACGCAAAACGCAAAACGCAAAATGAAGCAGGCATCATCCGATTGGCGGTTAATGAAAATCCGGACCGAGTAATCAAATTCCACGATGAGATAAGGGGCGATATTGAATGGCGGGCGAACTTGCTTGGAGATTTTAGTTTGGCAAAAGACGAAAAAACTCCGTTGTATAATTTTGCCGTGGTAGCTGACGATATCGATATGGGAATTTCCCATGTTATCAGAGGCGAAGACCATATTTCCAATACGCCAAAGCAAATTCTAATATACGAAGCTTTAAGGCGGGAATTGCCGGTTTTTGCGCATTTGCCGCTTATTTTGGGAACCGACAAATCAAAACTTTCAAAGAGACATGGTGCCACATCAGTCATGGAATACAAAAAAGATTATCTGCCCGAAGCGTTGATTAATTTTATGGGGTTTTTGGGATTTACCTACGGCAAAGAAATTATAAACAAAGAAGAAATGGCGGAAGAATTTGATTTGACAAAAGTCCATAAATCCGGCGCAGTTTTTGACACTAAAAAATTAAACTGGACAAATTCGCAATATATTAAGCGGCTTGCGCCGTCAGAGTTTAAAAGTTTAACGAGTTTAAAAGTTTCAGATACGTCAATACCGCTTATTACCGAACGACTTGAAAAATTATCCGATGTAAATAACTTTGAATATCTCTGGAAAACGCCGGGATACGATAAAGAACTTTTGATTTGGAAGGGGTTTTCGCTTGATAAAATAAAAGAATCATTGCAATTAACGCTTAATACATTGGAGGGGAGAGAATGGACACAAGAAGAGCTTCGTAAATATCTGGATGCCGAAGCGGGGTCGGAACAGCTTGGCGACAGGGGACTAATCTACTGGCCATTGCGGGCCGCGCTGACCGGCAAAGAAAAATCGCCCGACCCGGTGGAGATTGCCGTAGCGTTAGGGAAAGAAGAAACGATAAAAAGAATAGAAGCCGCTATTGATAAATTAACAGTTTAAAGGTTTTTAAAATTTAAAGTGAAACATTGCAAATTAAAATTAAAAACGGGGGGGATTTTAATTTCCGCCTTTTTTATTTTCGTCGCCTTGAGTGCTACCGCCCAAACCGACCAAGAAAAGATGGCAGACCTTCAACAACAGATTGAACAGCTTGAAGAACAAGCTCAACAGCTTCGCGGGACAATCACTCAACAAAGAGAACAGGCCAATACTCTGAAAAACCAAATTGTGAACCTTAAAAACCAGATTAAGTCACTGCAAGCTCAAATCAATCTTACCAATAAAAAAATAGATAAAACGGCGATAGAAATAAAAGGAGCCCAAAATTCCATATTTGACATCCAGGAAAAAATAAATTACCGCAAATCATCCATCGGCCAATTGTTTATCCTTCAAAACAGGCGTGATAATGAAAGTTTGGTGGCAATTGTTCTGAAAAATAAAAATTTATCCGATTTTTTAAATCAAAGAGAGCACAGCCAGTCGTTGACTTCCAGTTTGCTTAACGTAGTGAGTGAGTTAAAAAGCGACAAACAATCACTGGAAGACCAACAGAAAAATTTAGAGAATCAAAGGGGGAATTTGGAGTTCTTGAAGCGGCAGCAAAATTCTCAAAAATTTTCTTTAAGCCAAGCCACGGATGATAAAAACAAATTATTGATTGAGACAAAAGGCCAGGAAGCGCAATATCAAAAAATGCTGGTTGGGGTGGAGCAAAAAAAAGCTCTTTTTTTCAATCAATTGCAAGAGCTTGAAACGCGCGTCATCCAGGGCGGATTATATATTGTCCACGAAACCGCTACCGGCACTTTACCCAAAAAGGGGGCGGATTTGTTTAGTTGGCCGGAAGAAGATTATCGCATCACCCAAGGATACGGATGTACGAAATATGCGCGATGCGGCAGATTGCGCGGACCGTATGGCGGCGCGCCTCACAATGGATTGGATATGGCGGCGGGTTACGGAAGCCAGATTCGGGCAATCGCCGAGGGCGAAATAATCGCAAACGGCAAGAATGACGGCTGGGGCAACTGGGTGGCAATAAAACATCCAAACCGATACAATCTTGTCAGCGTTTATGCCCACATGAGTTCGTTGTCATTTTTGCAGGTCGGCACGCAAGTTCGGACGGGAGAAGTAATTGGCTACGAAGGCAATACCGGCAATGTCACCGGTTCGCATTTGCATCTTAGTTTGTACAAAGATTTCTTTACTTTTATAAAAGACGTCAACGGCCAGCTTTATTTTAATTATTTTGAGGGTTCAGTAAATCCGCTAGACTATCTTAAATAAAAAATATTTAAACATATGACTAAAATAATCATCCTCGGCGGGGGATTCGGCGGTATCAGGGCGGCGCTTGATTTGGAAAAACAGCTTCAAAAACAGCTTAAATCGGAACAGTTGGAAATAATTTTAATCGACAAAAGCGGCAGTCACCTGTTCACGCCTTTGCTTTATGAGACCGCCACCGCCTGTTCGGTTAAAGATGACCGGTTTGCCCTTCGACTTCGAAAGACGGTTTCCGTCACTTATGCGGATATTTTTGCGGGACGGAAAATAAAATTTATACAGGCGGAAATAACAGAAATAGGTTTGGATTCTAAAACGGTTTTGACGGGCGGGGGCGCTCGTCTGAATTTTGATTATCTGATTTTGGCTTGCGGAAGCCGGGCGGCTGATTTTGGCATCCGCGGAATAGGGGACTATGCCGTTAAATTTAAAACGGTTGGCGACGCCGTTTTCATTAATCAAAAATTACGGGAAATAATGAGAGAGAAAAAAGAACAACTACAACCGCAGAGCCGCGAATTTTTCGCGGCCAGGCCGCAGGTTTTAATCTGCGGAGCCGGATTGACCGGCGTGGAACTGGCAGCCGAAATCGCCTCCTGTTTTAAAAAGGCCGGCGAAGGACGCATCGGGGTAAATTTAATTGAGGCGGGGCCTAAAATTTTACCCATGGCATCGGACACCGAAAGGGCAATTATCGCGGGCCGGCTGACAAAATTGGGAGTGGCGATAGTGGAAAATTCTCCGATTGATGAAATCGGTCCGGATTTTGTTCAGTTGCAAAACGGACAAAAAATAAACGGCGCTCTTATTGTTTGGGCCGCCGGCATTCAAATTGAAGAGTTGCTGAAAAAAACGGCCGGTTTGAATGTAACAGAAAACGGCAGGCTCGCGGTTGATGAATTTTTACGCTGCCGCCGCCCGGACGGACAAATTCGTCAAAATGTGTTTGCCGTAGGCGATATTATAGATTTTCAAGTTCAGGGCAAACTTATTCCAGCCATGGCCCTTACGGCTATTGAACAAGGACAGAGCGCCGCCAGAAATGCGGCACGGACAATGGCGGATAAAAAATTAAAAACATATAAACCGTTTTATAATATTTGGATAGCTCCGGTGGGCGGCAAATATGCTTTGTTCCACCTGGGAAGGATAAAAATTAAAGGACTCTTGGGCTGGCTCATTAGAGAAATGGTGCATTTAAGATATTTATTTTCAATTCTTCCGGCAAAGAAGGCGTTAAGATTGTATTTAAGCGATTTGATTTTGTTCACAAAAAACGATGGTGTATAATGGAAACATATGAGGAAATTTTTAATAATTTATCTTTTAACTAATGTTTTCATAACCGGCGTTAACGGCGCTTTGGCGTACTCAACAAGTTCCGGCGATTTACAAGGATTGAGCCAGTTTTCAGACCCCAATAAAATAACCGGCGGCGTTGCTGATTCCGTAAATCAACTTATTCAGAACGTGTTTAAGGGCTTTAGCGGAGGTAAGGGCGTTAATATTGATACCAACATACCCATCAGCCCCTTAAAAGAGAGTTCCGGCGATTTTAACACTTTAAAACTTAAGAACATCGTAAATACCGATAATTTTTCCGGCCAGGATGCGGTGGGAGCGATTAAGGCAATTATTGTGTTGCTGATAAATTTGTTTTTTGTAGTTATCGATATAGTTATCGCCGTACTCAAAGGTTTATTGGAGGCTCTCGAGCAAGTTTAGCCCGGGGGAGAGTTGGAACTGCATTGACGTCGTATAACCTACATTGTACGACATTGTAAATTAAATAAAATCTTATTCCCTCTTTCAAATTTACAATGTCGTACAATGTGCCGATATTGTGCAACATTTTAAAAATATCGCACAATATCGGCAACTTCATTAACGATATTTTTTACTTGTCCAGAAAGAGCTTGCCCATAGGCGTTAGTTCATATATCTTTGATACATGCCGAAATTAATTTTTGATATTGAGACGGTGGGAGTGGAGCTTGAGTCGCTGGATGAAAAATCCAAAGAATACGTTATGCGTTTTACCCAATCCCCCGCCGAGGAAGAGGAGGCCAAAGAACGATTAAGTTTTTCGCCGCTTACGGGCCAAATTATAGCTATTGGCATTCTGAATCCCGATACGAACAAAGGCGCGGTTTATTTTCAATCTCCGGAAGGGAATCTTGAAAAGTCGGGCGATGACAACGCTCAATATGTCCCCCTTTCTTCGGAAAAAGAACTGCTGAAAAATTTTTGGGATATCGCTTTGCATTACGACCAATTTGTCACTTTCAACGGCCGCGGTTTTGATTGTCCCTATCTTCTGGTGCGTTCGGCGATTTTAAAATTAAAACCAACGGCCAATCTGATGCCCAACCGATATTATGACCAGCATATCGACCTTCTGGACCGGCTCACCTTTTTCGGGGCGGTGAGGCAAAAAATGAATCTTCATATGTGGTGCCGAGCGTTTGGCATAACCAGTCCCAAGGCCCAGGGCATTACCGGCGACGATGTCGCCCGCTTGTTCAAAGAAAAGCGGCATCTTGAAATTGCCAAGTATTGTTTCGGGGATTTAAGAGCGACCAAGGAATTGTTTGAATATTGGGACAAATATATAAATATTAAGTAAATCATGAAAATCCCAAAACTCTTTCTCGGCGCATCTTTTTCCGGGTACGGATTTTTTGAAGCTTAAAAAATCCTGAAGTTCTCGCGCCGTCGCGCTCGAAACCCCCTCCAAAAGATATGCCTTCAACGAGTTTTGAGATTTTCTAAGTGAAAATATAAATAATAATATAATGTGGTATTCCAATGTGGAAAATTTCAAGAATGCCAACGGTTACGAAATAGACGGGATTTGGTATCCGCGCGTTACTTCTATTATTTCAATTAAAGCCAAGCCGGCCTTATATATGTATTATGCCGGTTTGCCTGATTTTAAGACCGGCGAGGCGATTAAAACCAAATCGGCCGCGGAAGGAACGCTTTTACACGAAACCGTTGAAGCTATTTTAAGAAAAGAACC
>MGJJ01000024.1 GCA_001794205.1 Candidatus Yanofskybacteria bacterium RIFCSPHIGHO2_01_FULL_44_22
TATTTGAACGAAGCACATAAACAAAATATATTTGAACGAAGCACATAAACAAAATACCGGCGGTAGTTATGTGTGGGATTCATGTCATTAGTTTAGCAAAATTATTTTAAAAAAGAAAATCCCTCATCTTTTGAGGATAATTGCATTTACCGCAAAGCAAATTCTCTAAAAGTGAGGGGTCATTTATATGCCTCGGGATTAAGAAACTCTCTGCTTAGGGCGAGGAGAATGGTGTCTTCTATGGTCTGACTTCTGGACAATCGGCTGCCAGTGTACCACAGGAGCGAATCTTTTTCCGTCAGGCCACCAAGTTTTTGCGCAACGGCGCAAGATTCCAACCCCTTGGTTTTTACAAGGTGGACTATTTTTTTCGGCACTTCAACGGCGGCCGAAAAAGCCTCACCCGCCATTGCGCCGGCTTGATTAACTACGACGCAGACAGCCAGGTCAAAATATTTTCCGCCTTTTGAGGCGATTCCGCTTTCAATACCCAAGCCGTAATCGGCGTTATTCGATTTTGCCAAAGCGTTGCGGGCCCTGTTTGTCGCTCCCTTAACGATCTCTTTTTCCGAAAAAGGTTGTTTGGGAACGCCGGATTCAACTTTGTGTCCGGTAATCATTGGAGAAAAACCGGCGCGCTTAAAAGCGTTGCCCACTGCCCGCAGTTTCAGTTCGCTTGTTGTCCCGACGGCTACTTCCATAAGGAATTTCATTACCCGCTCCTTTTTGTTTGATAAGTTCTACACCAATCTTTTCACAAGCTCCTCGGGTTTGTCAATAATTTCGGTAAAAAGAATGTCGCGGCAGATTTCTCCTCCCGCCTCGACGGGCTTTTCCGTTTCAAGGGCGTAGATAACCATGTTTTTACCGTGAGCGAAACCCAGCTCCAAGGTGGTGTTAATTCCAAGATAACCGTTTTTATTGTAAACATAGCAAACATCCGCCTTGCGAATGCGGTCAAAATGTTCATGAACCATTGCCGGCACTCGGGCTCTATAAGATTCGGATAAAAGCCGTTCGCTTTCTTTCTTCTTCAGCATTTTCTTTCTTTGCTTCGTAAAATTGGGCTCAAACACCACCGGCACATTCAATTTCCTAAGCCGTTGGGCGAATTTTTGTATTTCTTCTTTGTACCTTTGTGAACCGCAAATAACAACCGACTTCATCCCACACACAACTACCGCTTTAGCGTATTGTGAAGGCGTTCTTTCAGCCTGCGCAAACCTTGAGCGTGCAGTTTTAATGATTGTTCTCGTTCAAAAGCATCTTCTTTGGATATAAATCCTTCAAAATATATTATTTCCCACGGGGCATACCTTGCCGTTGAAGCATTTTGTTTATTATTATGTTCTTCCAATCTTTTTTGTAAATCAGATGTGCAACCGATATACAGCGAATCATTTTTATTTGAACGAAGCACATAAACAAAATACCGGCGGTAGTTATGTGTGGGATTCATAATTTAATCATATCAAAAAATTTTTTATGACGCAAGGCAAGGATATTATCATTTCGACTGCGGCTCCGGCAAATAAAAAAACCCGAATGTTGATTCAGGTTCGGGTATTTTCCAGCCAGCCTGGAAGCAACCCTCTCTCCGGCCGGAAAATCGGCCAGACCGGCTGACCCTCTTTGCGGAGAAGAATGTTGGCCGCATCGAGTCCGCTTCTTACCGCGCCTTCCATTCCTATTTCCAGCGTTGAAATCCAATCGCCGGCCAGAACCAAATTGTCAACGGAGGATTGTTGGCTCTTCGGCCGGTACAGCGAGCTTATTTCCGGCGCTGCTTTGTGGTAAAGAACACGAGGCCAGATGTGGGCCAGAAGGTGCTTCGTCACCGCGGCTGATAAAGTTTCCGGAAAAACGCGCCGCATATCCTTGATTAATTTTTGTTTCAAAGTTTCAGTTGACCACATTTTCAAAGCGTCTCCGTCGTCGGACAGAGTGTCAAAAACGCTTTGCTCGGCGTATCGCGGCATAATGTTGGAAATGTCCATTATGCCGTTAAAAGAAAAATAGTGTCTGTCCAGTCCGGTCAGGTTGTCTTCAAAAGTGTATTTTTTATCAAGCCACATCCTTGAAATCGTAAGGGATGCGCCTTTGTATTTGCCTAACTTTCGAAAATAATCGAACTGGCGAAGCGGATGATGCTCGTCGGCCAAAATTATTTCGGCAAGCTGGTGGGGCTGGAGGCAGGAGACTACGTAATCCGCTTCCAAAAATTTGGGGGAAGGATGAGGCGGGGGAATATAGCCGAGAATAAGGCCGCACTTGGGACAGTGGATTTTTGCCGTCACATTGTGAAAGCGCAAACCGCAGTTAGTGCAGATGAACCGAAGCCCTTCACCGCGGAGTCCTTCATTGTGGTTGGTTGCCGTGATTCCGGAAACTTTACATTTCCCGTTATGGCAGATTCCGGCAACTTCGTGTTCGAACATAAACCTCACTCCGGAATTTTTCAAAAAAATTACCCATGGAGCGATAAGTCCGGGAGTGTAATCATCGTTTATCATCTGGTATCCCAACGCATCGGAATGAGAGAGAATGACTTCATAAAAAAGCTTGGCGAATTTCGGGCCGACCTGTTCGCTTGGCGGCAGGTTGGTGATGGAGTAGGTGATTCGAGCCATCGCTTTGACGGCTTCTTCGGTCATGCCGAGTTTTTTGCAAAAACCGTAGAAATTGTATTGGTCCGACGCCGGCGGGATGTCTTTTCCGCCTTGGCGGAGGCAGAACAGGAAAAATCTCAAAGTGCTGATTTTGTCAAAAAAACCGCAGCCGTCGAAATCCCAGAGGATTTTCAAGCCGTGCAGGGGAGCGGGGAGTTTTTTCGTTAGCGGGGAAAGAGCAAGCGATGATTTCCGGTTGTTCTCGTTAAAAAAGAAAAATCTGTCGAACTTGGGAGTCAGATTGGCGGCAAGATTAACGTGGCGGGTGAGAGCAATAAATTTAAGCAGGTGGAGAAAATTGACGTAAAGCGTCGGGAATATCATGTGCATGGGATATTGGATTTCGGACTTGTCGGCGTCGCGATGGTCGCGCCATGACGAGGTGCATCCCCCGGCCATAGGCGCTCTTTCGATGACGGTGATTTCAAATTCTTCGCTTTGCGACAAGGCTGTGGCCGCGGAAAGGCCGGCCAGTCCTCCGCCCAAAATAACCACTTTCTTTTTTTGCATTTTGTTCCTCCCCGATATTTTTAAAGGTCTAATTGCGGCTTTATGCTAAAACTTATTTATCACCTTGGCAAGCCGTTCGACAAGCTCACAGCAAGCCGGCTGGACGGCGGAAAATTTTTTGATTAACATGGCGGCAATCGGTGTTCTTTGAAAGCTCGCGGCAGGGAGAGTCGGACGTGAAAACTGTGGTTAACGGGACAATGGCCAAAAAGATTTATCTGGTGGCGATTCAATCGGCAATTTATGTTTTTCTGTATTACATTACCAACTATGTCGCTTGTTTGAGAAACATTGACCGAGAGTGGGTGACGATTCCGGCAATTGATTGCGAGATTCCTTTTTTGGGATTTTTTGTCTGGCCGTACCTGTCGGCTTATTTGCTGAATACCGTCGGCGTCGTTTTAATAGCCAAAGAAATGGAATACGAGGAATTCAAAAAAATCACCGCCGCCTATTTTGCGAATTTAATCATTCTTGTCGGATGTTATTTCATAATCCCGATGAAAGCGGTGAGAACGGATTTTAACCCGGACGGGTCTTTCAGTTTATGGGCGGTGGACATTCTTCACAAGGCGATGTTTCCGTACAACACTTTTCCTTCGGCCCATGTCTCGTATTCTTTTCTGACCGGGCTGGCGGCTTATGCCGGAAAATATAAATACAGAGTATTTGTGATGATTGATTCGGCGCTTATCATTCTTTCCACCCTGTTCATAAAAGAGCATGTTTTGATTGATGTAGCCGTGGGCATGATTCTTGCGACGGTGTGCTTTAAAGAAAGAGAAAAACTTTTGAAACTATACAAATATGTTGCCGGCAACTATTTCGGTTACGCCGAAAATTAACCCGGGAAATAAAGCCGTCGAAGCATTGAAAGCGGGACCCCCCGCTTTTTAATTTACGGCAAATGTCGCGCCGGTCGGATATAAACGGGCCTTAAATTATGTTATAATGGCGGCGTATGAGACATATCATCAAATTTTTCGACAAACTGGAAGATAAAATCAGGCACAAATTGAGCCAGTACGCGGTTATTTACGCCGTCATCGTCGGCTTTTCGGTGATTCTTTTGTGGCGCGGCGTGGAGGGTTTGGCGGACAAATTTTCTTTTTTGACGCCGGAAGTTTCGATTTTAATAAGCGTGGCGGTACTGCTTTTGACCGGAACGCTGATATCTTTTTTCATCGGCAACGAAACGATAATTTCCGGTCTTAAATCGGAGCGCCGGATTGACCAGAAAACCGAGGAAGATTTAAAAGCCGAAGAAACTAAAATAAATCATCTCCATTCCGTCGTCGAAGAAATCCGGCGGGACATCGCGGAAATAAAAAAGAAACTGGAGCAATGACATTTGTTCGGGCTCATAGCTCAGCTGGCAGAGCGCCTCATTTGCAATGAGGAGGTCGCCGGTTCGAATCCGGCTGAGTCCACCAGTAAAATAAAAGCGAGCTGGTAAGTTTGCTTTTATTTTTTACCACGAGCCGCCATTGTTTCTGTCCTTGTGCGGTGAACTATATTTTGTTATCACCCTCTTAACCGGTTTAGGGCACTTTTACAAGGGGGCGCAAAATGAAATCACGGCTGAAAAAACTTTTACTTGATTTTGTCGTCAGTCTCACTTTTTTCCTTATTTGTTACGCGATTGTTTGGTTTGGGGCGATATGGCTGGTTGAATTTCTGTCGCGAAGATAGTTAAGGCGGAACATTGCAGGCATAAGCCTGCAATTTTTTACCCGAATATCGCAATTATCGGAAGTATTTGAAATAAGACGTCTGCCGTGTTAATCTCACGATATGGAGGTCAACCCCATCTATGTTTTAATCACGGTGGTTCTGGCGGCTGTTTTGGTAATGCTCGGAATCAATTTATATCTGACGCTGAAACCGAAAAAGAAAGAAGTTGACGAGGGCTACATAGTTCTCCATCAACGATTTGACGCGCTATCGCAAATTGTGAGCAATCAGCTTCAGCAGAATCGGGAAGCATCAGACAAAGCGAGCGCGACCGTTTCGCAACTTATAAATGAACAGCTTGAAAGAAGTCGGCAGGCTTCGGAGCGGGCGACACTGACCGTAAGCCAGCAAGTTCAGAGCTTTACTCAAAACATGACCCAAATCCAGGAGAACATGAAACAGATGCATGAGTCCGTAAAAAGCGTTTCTTCGTTTCAGGATATTTTTAAATCACCGAAACTTCGCGGCATTTGGGGCGAGGCATCGCTTGAAGCGGCCCTCAATCAATATTTTTCCAAAGACATGTACGGACTCCAGCATTATTTCAAATCCGGCGAAGCGGTTGATGCGGTTTTGAATCTTCCGAACGGACTTATTCTGCCGATTGACTCCAAATTCAACTGGGAAAATTTTGAAAAAATGGTCAATGCCGACAATGACATGCAGAAAGAAATTCACCGCAAATCATTTTTTTCCGATGTGAAAAAGAAAATAGATGAAATTGCGTCAAAATATCTCTTGCCGTCGGAGGGAACGACTGATGTGGCGCTGATGTATGTACCCGCCGAGACGGTTTATTACGAAGTCATTAACAACATAAAAGATATGGATATTCCAAGCTACGCTCGAAGCAAAAAAGTTTTCCTGGTTTCGCCCAATACTTTTGCTTTGTCGGTTTCGGCTATCCGTCATTGGTTCAAAGATGTTGAGTTTAATAAACAGACCAAAGAAGTGATGAAACGCCTTGAACGCATTTACACCGACAGCAATAAACTCGCCGAAGATTTTCAGCGTCTCGGCAAACACATTGAGAACACCAAATCCGCCTACGATTCTTCCGAAAAACGCCTCTCGCTCATGGCGGACAGGGTCAAGAATGTGGTGGAGATAGGAGAACGGGATAGCGTAGAAAAAATAGAAGCGCCGATTGCGTAGTTGAATATATAATATGAAAATAGAAATTGCCCAGAAAGAATTTTTACACCGTGAATTTTTCGCTATGGCTTGGAGTGCGGCATCTCAACACAATAAAATATACAGAAAGGATAAAAAGGTTTCAGAAAATAAAAAAACAGAATTTCACAAATTTATGCGGGAAATTTTGAACAGTATTTCGGAAGGCTACAAAAAAGAAATCGATGAGAAGCAACATGTTGGAAATATAAATGGACTTAAGGATAAAATTGAGAAGAATTATGATAATCTTTTAAAAAATAGTAAAATCACTTTTGGGACTTGTCAAAAGGTTCTAAATGTATATTTGAAGTATCTTTGGTCATTGAAAGAAATTGCTACACCGCCTCATTGTCCAATAGATTCGTTTGTTATAAAAGAACTTAGAAAAAAATTTAGTAAAATTAGTTGGACAAAAATAGAAGAACGGGATTATTGGGATATTATTGAAACAATCAAAGAAATAGCCAAAGGACAATCAATTGCTGAATGGGAACTTATTATTTTCAATGATAGGTAGGTAGCATTATAAAATACGAACCTCCTAAAACAAAACTGGAAAAAATCTGGCAATTTATAAAATCTTTGTTTTTTGCTGATAACAATAACCCCATAAAACAGGTAGGTCTTATTTTGTTGGGGTTCGCCGTGTTGTCATATTTTATATCGATTATTTCAACTATCG
>MGJJ01000025.1 GCA_001794205.1 Candidatus Yanofskybacteria bacterium RIFCSPHIGHO2_01_FULL_44_22
CCCTGGCATACTAACGCCTCCTTCATTAACAGTCACAACTTGACCCTACCTTTTTATTATACTCCTTCTATATAATTTGTCAAGCCCTCGTACCAACACCTACTCTCCCACGCTCCAATCCACCTTATAACCTCTCTTGTGGCTTCGGGGTGCCCTCTTTATGTTTGCGAGAAGAAACGCAATCCATAAAGAGGGCAACGCCCTCCGCCCGAAAGGTTTATATTTGAAACTGATGCTTAGACGAGGAAGTTCAAGGTAATAATACAAGCAATACAAGGGCGTGCCTTGTAAACTTGTAAACTTTGTAAAAGAGGAGCATGCGGATACGCTTTTATTTAATTAATTCCTTTGACCTTTCCTCGGTAGACTGTCGGCCATCTAAAGATCTGATAAATTAGAAACGATTATATTTTCGTTAGCACTTCTAGCGTCTTCTCCGCGCATTTTTGCCATGAAAATTGTTGAGACCTTGCCAGTCCTTTTTGAATTAAATTTTCTCTCAAGCGCCGGTCATCCAACAGATTTCTAATGGCCGCGGCAATATCGGAAACATTATACGGGTCAATTAAAAGGCCGGCATCCCCGACCACTTCCGGCAAAGAAGAATTATTTGATACAACCACCGGCGTCCCGCAGGCCATTGCCTCAAGAGGCGGGAAGCCGAAACCCTCAAAAAAAGAGGGGTAAACAAAAACAGACGCCAAACCGTAATAAAAATTCCGCTCCCCGTCAGAAATGTTTTCTTTGAAAATTATCTGCCGGCGGTAGGACGATGCCGCCGCTTCCTTGAAAATATCCTTGCAAAGCCAGCCGCGGGAGCCGGCCAGCACCAGCCCGACATCATCAAAACCACCGAAAGTTTTAAGAATGTTGAACGCCTTGAGCAGACCGACCGCGTTTTTCCGCGGCTCCAACTTACCCAAGAATAAAACGAATTTTTCCGGTAAGTTTTCCCGGCGCCGGAAAATTTCAAGCTCGCCGGCAGCGGGTTTTTTAATCTTCGGCGAAATACCCGAATAAATTACCTTTATTTTGGCCGGGTCAATGAAATATTTTACCGCCAAATCATTCCGCGTCGATTCCGAAACGGCAATGATTTTATCGGAAAAGCGGGCCTGCCGGGCCGGCTCCATCTCAAATTGATGCCAAAGTCTCTGGCGCGCCGTGAAAAATTCCGGAAACCGCTCGTAAGACAAGTCGTGAAAAGTCGACACCCGCCGGACCTGCCGGCTTAAGGCGGAAATAAAAAAATGAGGCGAGAAAAAAACATCGATTCCGTCCAGCCATCGGTCTAATTTCGGAACATTGAAAAGTCTGGCCGCCGGAAAAAGAATTTTATTGGGTGTTTTAAAACGGCGGACTTCAACATTTGGCAGACGCAGAAAATCATAATCCGGCAGGACGCCGCTCCAGGATGAGAAAAAAAGCTTGAACTTGATTTTCGCATCCATCGGCAAAAGATGAACCAAAAGATTTTCAGTGTATTCCTGAATGCCGCTTTTGGATTTTGCGCCGAGAACTCTTGTGTCGATTCCGATAACCATAATGAAGGTGGGGTTAAGAATATAGAATCAAGAATTAAGAATGTTTAGAATTTTTTCTTTGAAAACGGGGATATCGAATTCTTTGGCTCTGGAGCGGCAGACAGCCGGGTCAAAATTATCCGTTTTAAAATTTTTGACCGCCGCGGCCAGCGACTCTTCGTTTTGCTTGTCAAAAAAAACTCCGGTTTTGCCTTCAACAATCGTCTCCACCGCCCCGCCGCCGCGATAAGCGATGACCGGCCGGCCCGAAGCCATCGATTCCAGCGGCACGATTCCAAAGTCTTCCTCCTGCGGAAAAATACAAGCTTTGGCTCCGGCATAAAGCTCCGCCAATTTCTCGTCAGAAACAAGCCCGAGAAATTCCACATTCTTGCCCGCCATTTTCTTTAATCTGTCCGCCTCCGGTCCGTCTCCGGCAATTTTAAGAGGCAGTTTGAGCTCATTGAACGCCCTAATTGCCAAGTCAAACCGCTTGTAAGAAACCAGCCGGCCAGCCATAAAAAAATAATCGCCGGTTTGAGCGAAAATATGAAATTTGGCAACATTAACCGGCGGATAAATAATCGCTTCCGCTTTCCGTCCATAATATTTTTCAATCCTTTCATTTATGAAACCGGATATCGTCCAGAATTGGTCAACCCGAAACGAGGCTTCTTTGTCCCAAATTCTCAAATAAGTCATAAAGGGCGGAATTATTTTTTTGAGAATGGCCGGATAACTGATGGATTTTATGAACTGCTGGCTCTCGTCCCACAAAAATCTCGGCGGAGTAAGGCAATAACAAATATGTTTCGTTCCCGGCTTGGTAATAATGCCTTTGGCGAAAGAAGCCGAAACCGAAAGTACTAAATCAAAATCGGAAAAATCAAACTGCTCCACGGCCACCGGCATCAGCAAAGGGAACAAGCGGTGGTGCTTTTTGGCAAACGGAACTTTCTGTAAAAAAGAGGTGCGGATGTCCCGGCCGGCGAAAACCCCGCCTGTCGCGTTTTCATCGTATAAAAGAGTAAAAATCGGCGCGTTGGGAAACATCGCGCACAAAACCTGAAGCAAGCGTTCCGCTCCTCCGAACTGATTAAGATATTCGTGAACAAAGGCAACCTTCATAAAAATTTAAAATTTACACCGCCGACCTGTCATTTACCATTTTCCAAACGGTTTTTAGGATAATTTTCAAATCAAGGGACAAAGACCAATTCTCAATATAAAAAACGTCCAAAGCCACTTCTTGGTCAAAAAGCAAATCCGAACTGCCGGATACTTGAGCAAATCCGGTAGCGCCGGCCTTGATAGCCAGAACTTTACGGTGGTCTTTCTGATACTTTTCTATCTCGTCGGGCTGATGCGGCCGGGGCCCGATAAGACTTATATCGCCCGTAAGGATATTCCAGAATTGCGGCAGTTCGTCCAGTCGGTATTTTCTCAAAAATTTTCCCGCCCGCGTAATTCGCGGGTCGTTTCTCATTTTAAACAGCGGACCGTCCCGTCTTTCGTTGAAAGCCGCCAGAAACGGTTTATAAGCTTCGGCATTGTTAATCATGGAGCGGAATTTCAAAAGCTCAAATTCTTTATTTTTGCTTATTCTTTTAAGCCGCACGAAAACCGGCCCGGCGCTTTCCCACTTTATTGCAAAAGCTGTTGCCGCAAAAACCGGAGAAAAAAGAATTAATCCGAAAGCGGCGGCAGCCATATCTAAAAATCTTTTGGCCACCCGGCCCCATCCGCCCAAAGCAGTTCTTCTCAACTCAATCAACGGCAGACCGCCCATGACATCTATGTCAAAATTGCGGGTCAGGGTCTGGTAAACGTTCGGAATAAATTTATAAGCGACGTGATTTTCATGACACAAATCAACCAGCCGAAGAATTTTGTCCGCCGGATAATCGGGATTGGCAAGAATAAGTTCGTCAATTGCCGAATTTTTTAACAGCGGTTCAAGCTCTATCAAGTCAATATTCCGACAATGTTTCACCAGTCTGCGACCGGCAAGAGAGTTGCTGTTTATTTCACGATTGATTTTTGCCGTCGCCTCATCGTCGCCTATTACCGCCATCCGCCGAATGCCAAAACCGTATTTTGAGGCCGACAACCGCCGGAAACGGTCAACCGCCAAACGGCCGGTAAAAACAAAAACAGAAGCGAAAAACCAACCTCCTAAAACAAGAAACCGGGAATCAAAAAGCTCTTGTCTCAAGAAAACATAAATTATGACCAGCATGATACCGGTCGAGGAGCCGATAAAAATCTTGAAAAATTCCTCCAACCGGCCCATTTTCGATTTCATCGAATAAAGTCCGGCAACGGCGTACGAAGCAATAAAAAAAAGGGAGACGGCGGCGGTCAGATAAAAATACCGGCCGAAAGGAAGATTGAATTCAAAAAGCACCGGTCGGAAAGAACTTAAAATTTCAGTCCGGAGAAAGTAAGTGGCAATGCCGGCCGTTAAAAGCATGAAAAAATCAACCGGCGGTTTGATTACGGTAAAAAAAATATCGGAATTTTTCATTATCCGGAAGTTAGCACAAAAACCGGGGAAATTCAACAAAATGTGTAATGCGTGAAAAACAAAAACAACGGACATCTTTGCAAAGATGCCCGTTGTTTTTGTTTGGTTCTCCAAATAATAAGCCGAGTTCTGTTTGAGCGTTAAACGCTCATGGCAATTATTTATCTGGGGCCGTAATTACTTGCGGTCTCAAGCGAGCCAACTTTTCGCATCGCGGTTCGCAGTAGCGAATCGCGAGCGCTGCTCTTGCGCTCCGGTAAGGATTTTGCCGTTTCACCCCCGATTTTTAAGCCCTCAATCGGAACTAAGCTGTCATCAATGATTAAATCATTAATTTAGGGTTTAGCTTCCCCGACACTTTCATGTCGGAGCGTCTCTGCTCGCACCTCTGGTCTCGCGACCGACGGGAGTTACCCGCTACCGTTTTCCCAGCTTTTTGACAAGCAAAATGCCGGGTTAGTGCTCGGACTTTCCTCCCCCACGCTTTAAAACGTGAGAGTAATTGCCTGATTTGGAGAACCTTCTTTATTATACACCCCAAAAAGCTACAGGGCAAGACGGCCGTTTTCTTTATCCAGCGCCTGATTAACCATCTTATCGGCGCCGTGATTTTGCTCACGGGGGATGTGCTTGAAAACAACACCGCCGAAATCAAGCTTCATATTCCAGACATCAAGAAACAGGCCTCTGATGTTCTCTTCTTTTATCTTATACTCCCCGTTCAGTTGTTTAACCAAAAGCTCGCTGTCGGCGTGAACTTCAACCGAGCCTTCTTTGGCCTTTTCGCTTCCGATTAAGCTTTTCAATTTTTTCAAAGCGAAAATAACCGCCGAATATTCGGCAACATTGTTAGTCGCCTCGCCGATATATTCTCCATATTCTTTCCGCCAGCCGGCGGATACCGATTCAATCACAACGCCAAAAGCCGCCGGCCCGGGATTGCCTCTTGACCCACCATCGGTATGAATAAGAAAATGGTATTTCATGAACGATTTACTCTTTGCGATTAGCTTTTAGCGGCTTAATGCTTCTTATCTTAAAATACAACAAATTATCTTTTAATGCCAAATGGCCGGCAACATTATGTTTTGACCCCGACTTTATATTTTTAATCAAATGTTCGTCAACTGTTCCTGTTATTACTCCAGTTTCATCTTTGATAGCCACTTCCGTTTCATTCAAATATAAACTTGTATTTTTTAACATTAAT
>MGJJ01000026.1:0-7165 GCA_001794205.1 Candidatus Yanofskybacteria bacterium RIFCSPHIGHO2_01_FULL_44_22
GGGCAATGTCGTCGTATTTACCAAATACGGCCCGAATGAAGTGAAAGTTGGCGGAAAAGAATACTTGATAGCGAGAGAAGAAGATATACTTGCGATTTTGGATTAAAAAATTCATATATCATATATCATGTATCAAGACGCCTATTGTTACATGGTCTGTGGTTTATGTTGTATGAATTATGGCAAAACAGATTTCTTACAAAGAGGATGCCCGCGAGGCATTAAAGCGGGGTGTGGACAAATTGGCGAATGCGGTAAAAGTTACCCTTGGCCCCAAAGGAAGAAATGTCGTTTTGGATAAAGGATTCGGAAGTCCGACTATCACCAAAGACGGCGTAACGGTCGCCAAAGATATAGAGCTGAAAGACAAGCTTGAAAATATCGGCGCCGAACTTATAAAAGAAGTTGCTTCAAAAACCAACGATGTGGCCGGCGACGGCACGACTACGGCGATAATTCTGGCCCAAGCTTTAGTATCCGAAGGTTTCAGTGCGGTTAATTCCGGCGCCAACCCCATTTTTTTGAAAGAGGGAATGGAAAACGGACTCAAGAAAGTATTAAAGGTTTTGGAAAAAAATTCAAGAAAAATTACGGATAAAAATATAAAAGAGGTAGCTTCGATTTCTGCCAATGACCCGGTGCTCGGTGAATTGATTGCCGACGTTTTCAAACAAGTCGGCAAAGACGGAGTTGTTACCGTTGAAGAATCCCAATCAACAGAAATGGCTAAAGAGCTGGTTGAGGGCCTGCAGTTTGATAGGGGATATGTTTCGGTATATATGGTTACCAACGCCGAAAGAATGGAAACCGTCCACGACGACCCCTATATTTTAATAACCGACCGGAAAATTTCCTCGATTCAGGACATCGTTCCTTTGCTGGAAAAACTTTCTCGGGCAGGAAAAAGAGCGTTAGTCATTATCGCCGAGGATGTTGACGGCGACGCGTTGGCGACTTTAGTGGTCAACAAACTCCGCGGGACTTTTAACAGTTTGGCGGTCAAAGCTCCGGGTTTCGGCGACAGGAAAAAGGAGATGCTTGAAGACATAGCTGTTGTTACCGGGGGACAGGTTATTTCGGAAGAAAAAGGAATGAAATTGGAAGGCATTGAGCTTGGCATGCTCGGTCAGGCCAGGCGGTTGATTGCCACCAAAGACACCACCACTATAATCGGCGGAAAAGGCAAGAAGCCGGACATAGACAAGAGAATTTCTCAACTTAAGAATCAAATCGCCAAAGTCACTTCTGATTTTGACAAAGAAAAATTACAGGAGCGGCTTGCCAAATTGTCAGGCGGCGTGGCGGTGATAAAAGTCGGAGCGCTGACGGAAACCGAACTTAAAGAGAAAAAATTCAGAGTGGAGGATGCCGTTAACGCCACTCGCGCGGCACTTGAAGAAGGAATTGTCGCGGGCGGAGGCATTGCTTTATTTGACGCGTTAAAAACGCTTTGTGTCACTACGGAGATAAATAAAGCCAAATCAACGGCAAAACGGCTTCAGGAAGAACATCAAGTGACGGTTATGAAAGATATCGGCGACATTGCAAAAGGAGAGGGCATAATAAAATCCGTTCTTGAAAAACCGTTGAGAACGATTGTGGCCAATGCGGGATATAATTCCAACGAGATAGTCAACAAATTATTTTCGCAATTAAACGAACTGGGTTTTGGTTTTGACGCCAGAAGGGGAGAATACGCGAACATGTTTCAGGAAGGCATCATTGACCCCTTGAAAGTCGTAAAAACCGCCCTAATCAATGCCGTGTCGGTTGCCTCGCTGATTCTTACCACCGAAGCGGTTGTTACCGATTTGCCGGAGGAAAAGGAATCAAAGATGCCGATGGGGGGTGGCGGCGGAATGCCGGGAATGGGCGATTACTAATCTAAAAACCGGAATCAATATTACAATGGGCATCTTTGCAATTGCAAAGATGCCCATTGTAATATTAATTATTGTATGCGGCGGGGTTGACAGATACACCTAAAAGTAGGAGATTCGTCCCAATAGGACATTAAAATTTTGGAGGATTCCGTGAAAACATCAAGAACAATAATGATAAGCCTTGGCTTGTTGCCGATTCTCGCTTTTTGTTCCCCCCCCGGGAGATACCAAGAAAAATGTTGCGCCGGAAACAGTAAAACAAACTGGGAATGTCCAAACGCGGCAAGCTCTTCCGCCACAATCCACCAATCCTCTTGAAAAAGCGTACAAACAACTTTCTCCTCTGATGGAAAGCAAAGAGGCCTTGGATATTATGGAAAAAGAATACCCGAAACAACAGGTAGAGATAGTTTCCAACCAATATACGAGAGAATATGCGTGGCGTTGGACATGGAGCAATGCCGACAAAACAACGATAACGGAAAGTGCGTCGCTTACCATATATTTTTCCCGTCGGGGTGATTGCGTTATCTGCCGCGTCAAAAACGCCGTCTATACTTATAAGCGCGGCGATAAAAAAGAAAGAAAGAGTTTGTTGGATAACAATAAGTTTATTTAATTTCCGCCGACAGACAGGCTCGCTTAAACAGCGAGCTTTTCTTTTTGATAAAATTGGAGTAAAATGAAGCCATAATTAACAACTCATAATCATGTAGCATGAAACATACAGCATGTGGCAGATTATATGATTTGAGCAAAACTTCATGTCGTCATCTCTAATTATACTTCTGGTTTTGACAGCTGCCGGTCTTTGGTTGGTTGGCGTTTTTAATTCGCTGGTGCGTTCGCGCAATAGAGTCAAGGAATCGTGGTCGGATATCGATGTTCAGTTAAAGCGCCGGTATGATTTAATTCCTAATTTGGTGGAAACGGTTAAGGGCTATGCGGCGCACGAATCGGGGACGCTGGACAAGGTAATCCAGGCGCGCGCCAAAGCGATGGGAGCGCAGACGGTTGCCGAACACGCCCAAGCGGAAAATATGCTGACCGGCGCGTTAAAGAGTTTATTCGCCTTGTCAGAGGCCTATCCGCAGTTAAGAGCAGTGGAAAGTTTCACCAAACTTCAAGACGAGCTTGCCGACACGGAAAACAAAATCCAGGCGGCAAGAAGATTTTACAACACCAATGTTTTGTCCCTGAATACGCGGGTTGAACAATTTCCGAGCAATATCGTTGCCTCAATGTTTGGGTTTAAAAAGGAAGTTTTTTTTGAAATCGCTAATGCGGCAGAAAAAGAACCGATTAAGGTCAGTTTTTAAAAGCCATCGACTATTGTCTATGGTCTATAGACTATGGCTGCTAATTTATACACCCACAAAGATTCCAATATCCGAAAGACCTGGTTCTTAATGGTCGTGTTTTTGGTTTTGATTATCGGTCTTGGCTGGCTGTTCGGTTTCGTTTTGCAAGAGCCGGGGATTTTGTATGGGGCGGTTTTTCTAAGTTTTGTGATGAATGCCGTGGCTTATTGGAATTCCGACAAAATCGCTTTATCATTGGCGGGAGCGAGGCCCGCCTCACTTCAAAGCCATCCGGAACTTTTCAGGATTGTTGAAAATTTATCCATCACTGCCGGTTTGCCGATGCCGAAAGTTTTTACCATTCCCGGCGGCCAAATCAACGCTTTCGCCACCGGCAGAAATCCGCAACATGCGGTAGTGGCCGTCACGGAAGGAGCGCTCCAAAAACTTGATAAAAACGAATTGGAAGGAGTAATGGCTCACGAACTGTCCCATGTCGGTAATTATGATATTTTGGTCTCTTCGGTTGTGGTAGTGCTGGTCGGTCTTGTCGCAATTGTTTCGGATTGGTTTATGCGGGCAAGTTTTTTTGGTTCGGGAGGGGACAGAGACGACAACAAGGGAAACGGCTTGGCCCTCATCGGCCTGGCGGTCGCAATTTTGGCTCCGATTGCCGCGATGCTTATCCAATTGGCGATATCAAGAAAAAGAGAATTTTTGGCTGACGCTTCGGGGGCATTGCTTACGAGGTATCCGGAAGGTCTTGCTTCCGCTCTTGAAAAAATAAGCCAAGACGGTTCACCGGCCCGTTTCGCTCACAATTCCACCGCCCACCTTTTTATTGCCAATCCTTTTAAGGGCAGACGGGGCGTGAACTGGCTTACAAAACTGTTCATGACGCATCCACCCGTGGAAGAAAGAATAACGGCGTTAAGACGGGAGATTGTGACATAACGCTTAATTTTAAATATCATGACCAAAAAAGAAAAAAGGGAAATACCCAGTTTGGAGTCCGCGCCACATAAAAACGTTCACGCCATTTACGACAATCGCACCGGCCATGACGACAATCCGAGCGCAAAGGAAATGGCGGCGGAGTCGGAGATAAACAAAAAGATGGAACTTCCGGCGTGGGCGAAAATTTTTCAAAGCGAAAACAAGTCAAGGGGTGGACATGATACATCCGCGAAAGCGATAGAATTTTTTGAAAAGCAGCTTGAACAATGGCGGGAATTATTTATAAAAGAGCGACAAAAAGCCGCCAAGCATGAGATGTCGTGGGGCGTCACTGAAGACGAAAAGCCGGCGGTATGCATGGTCAACAAAGATGAACAGGGCAAGATATTAAGTGTTTTTCTCTTAAACCCGGAAACTCGTAAAATAGTTGATTTCTACGACACGGAAGCGTTAAGCAAGCTTTCTCCGGAACGTCGGGCTTGGATTGAGCAGTTGGTTCATCTACCAATTTCCGGCTGGAATAAATCTAATTGACAACATCCATTTCTTTAGTATGGAGAGGTCGCATAGTGGTCTAGTGCGCCGCCTTGGAAAGGCGGTGTGCCCGAAAGGGTACCGTGGGTTCAAATCCCACCCTCTCCGCAGTGAATGAAATGAACGAGGAAGATGGAACAGATGAACTGCTTCATCTGTGTTGGGATTAGAATGCCGGAGCGATGCGATTTGAGCAATTGGCGAAAATCGCCGTGAGGCGGGGCTGCAACCGAGCAGTCGGAAGACTGTGAGAGTTGTAGCCAAATCCCACCCTCTCCGCCAAGTTTGGAAATGGCGGTGTTTTTTGGTTAAAATCCGAACTTTTTTTGACGAAAATCCGGAGTGCGAAATTTGATTGCCGAGCTTCACTCGGCAGGAACAAAAACTTTTCCGCTCGGGCGGGCAAAAAGGAAGGGGGTTGGGGAGAAGGAATTTTTGCCCGCCTGCTTCCGTTCCCGTTCCGTTTGAGCAAGAGAAAAGCGGAAGGGGGGTGTGGGGGGAATTCCGCCTCGCCCGAGCCCAGAGAGTTCCGTTCGGATTTTAACCAAAATACACCGCCAGTTTATCTGGCTTTAAGTCTGAAGAAGTAAACATCGCCGCGGCCGCCATAATAATCAGTTAGGGCGCCGATGATGTAACCGTCGGAAGTCACTTCCCGGAATCCGCCGATTGCATAGATGCCATGGCCGGAAGGAGACGCAAAATCGCTTTTTCCGTAATCATACCAAGTTGGGCCGCTGTCCTCCGGATATAAAACACCGATGCGATTGTCCGGAGTTTTGCTTACCCAATAAGAACGGCACGGGTTTAAAAAGTTAATAACTTCATTTGCGGACATTTGGAGAAGTGGCACAATAAATTTATGGAAACTTTGAATCAGGAATCCGAGGCCGCGACTTTTGAATCTCCGATGGCCTCGTCGCCGTTACCGGAAAAAACAGGTTTTATGAAAGAGTTGGGCAAGGCTCTGAAAATTATCCGCCTGGACGGCGATACGATTGCGTCGGTATCGCAATCGGAACCGGCCTTGAAGTATGGCCTTGTTTTTATGTTTTTGCCGAATATTTTACTTTTCATTCTTGTTTTATTAAGCGGCGCATACTTGGGTTTTGTCAGCTTGCTGGTTTCTCTCGGACAAACTTTTTTGGTCATCAGCCTCTCGTTTTTAATCGCCAGATTCTTATTTAAAGGACGGGGCCGGCTCGGTCAATTTTTCAGACCGGCCGCTTATTCTTTCGCGTTTCTTTTTTTGACGCCGATTATGGTTTTAATTTATGCCCCCTTGCCGGCAATAGCCGGTCTTTTGGCTGCGGCTACGGCTCTTTTGGGTCTGTGGAACATTATTGTGCTTTCAAAAACCCTGAAATACACTCAAGGCATCGGCCTGGGTAAATCTGCGGCAAGCGTTTTGCTCGCTTTGCTGGTTTTATCTCTGGGCTTGTCCGCTCCGCAAAAAGCGATTACCGAACATGATTTAGAAGTGCGGGCGCCGGTTGTTGAACGGCAAAACGGCGGACAGACCGGCCTTGAAAATTCATTTGCCGCGCCCCAGCCACGGCAAGAAGAATCCCCGACCTGGGACGACGTTAACAGAGAAACAGTCATGGGCGGAATGTCCACGCGGGTTATGAATCAAATTTCCAACGGGATTTGGTCGGGGAATTATTACAATCCGGCGGTTCCCTAAGTGAGAATAATCTTTTAAAAATTACAATGGGCATCTTTGCAATTTGCAAAGATGCCCATTGTAATTTACCCTTTGTAGTTTAGCGGATTTTTCAATATTGACCCCTCACTTTTTGAGGATAATCTATCGGATATACCCCTTGGGCAAATCCTTAAAAGGTGAGAGGTTGACACTCGGTTGTAAAGGGGGTAGCTTTGCCTTAATTTCGCTCATTTAAAAATAGGGAAAGAAGAAGAAAATGAGAAAAATAACGGCGATTGTTGTTGCGTTGGTTTTGCTGTCGGCGTCTTCGTTTATTTCGGCTCAATCGGAGAAATTCGGGAAAAATGATGTTATTTGGGGGGACGGAGAACCGAATTTTTATCAATCCGAACATTTTGATGTTTGGACCTGGCTGGACTTGAAAAACCCGAAGCAGGCCGAGCATTTTCGCAAGTTTATGGAAAATGCCGAAAACGCCTGTTCTTTCTTGGGCAGTAAAAAAATGTATGACCATATTTTGAGCAAACGACTGCCGATTATCGTATTCAACACCCATAGTGAATGGGCTTCAAGCAAACTCGGCGGAAGCTTTTTGCCGGAAGGTCTTGGGGCTTATGTAGAGTCTTACAGAAACAGAATGGTTACCAAAGAGGATTTTCTGCCGCAACTTAAAAGAGCGGTGAATGTTCATGAAATGGCTCACGAATTTCAGATGGACTTGCAAAGAACCAATATCCTGAAAAAGGATTCAAAGAAGAACGAATTGCCGAAAGGATTTTGGGAAGGCGGAGCGGAATTTATGGCGGGACAGTATGAACCGC
>MGJJ01000026.1:7239-8313 GCA_001794205.1 Candidatus Yanofskybacteria bacterium RIFCSPHIGHO2_01_FULL_44_22
GACCGTTTGAAAAATGATCCGAGGGTAAATCCGTATTCAATGTGGGAAATGGTTTTTGAAATGTTGGAGGATGAATTTTCCTGCGGAGTGGATTTTCAAGTGCGGGGTTTCAAAAGAAGAGATGTGGGTTTGGGCCAGCTTATCTACGAATTGACCAAAGGCAAACTTGGAAATCCGGATATAAATCCCCAGAAATTTGACGAATTCAATCGGGACTATTGGGGCGAACTGTATGAGCCGGACAGAATAAAAAGGCCCAAGCCGTATCAGGAAAATGCTAATGTCAAGGGCAGAAACATAACTCCGTATCTGCATCCTTATCCCGGCATTTCTCCCATGCTTTCTCCGGACGGCAAGCAAATCGCTTATTTTACGATTGCCGAGAACGGGTTTTCAACCGCAATTGTAAAATATCCGATACCGCCTGAAGAAGTTTTCGTTGAAAGAAAATCGGATGATGAATCCGATAAAAAATCCGACGAAAAGAAAAACAAGCAAATTGTAAATCTGACTCCTCAATTTCCGCCGGAACCGTGGGAATATATCGTCAGCGATTTTGTTACCTGGCCGTTTAACGGCCGGAGCGGAGACTGGTCCCGAACGGGCGAAAAAATAGCGTTTTTTGCCCAAAAAAATCGCGACCACGCCTTGTTCATCATTGACGCGGAGAAACCCGACAAAATTTTGCAGACGATTTATGTCTCTTTTGACCAGTCTTTCTCGCCGGTATTCAGTCCGGACGGAGAAACGGTTTATTTTTCCGCGGCGGAAAAGATTACCCGCGATATCTACGCCATTGACCTGAAAAACCAAAAAACAACCAATCTGACTAACGATGAAAGATTTGACACGGCGCCGGCGGTTTCACCCGACGGAAAGAGAATCGCTTATATCGGTTCCGACGGCGACTTTCAGCACATCTTTATTCTTAATCTTGAAAACGGCGGGAAAGAACAGCTTACCTTTGGGCGATTTAATGATAATTCTCCAAGCTGGTCGGATGACGGCGCAACGATTGTTTTTACTTCCGATGAGGGCGACCAAGTTTGGAAGCTTTACACCATTGATGTCGCT
>MGJJ01000027.1 GCA_001794205.1 Candidatus Yanofskybacteria bacterium RIFCSPHIGHO2_01_FULL_44_22
CCGGGGTTCTTTTCACCTTTCCCTCACGGTACTTGTTCACTATCGATCACTAAAAGTATTTAGCCTTACCCAGTAGTATGGGCAATTTCTCCCAGGACATTCTTATCCCGGGTTACTCAGGTAACAATACGAAAGTCCGATTGTTTTTGCTTACAGGGCTGTCACCTTCTTTGGCCGGCCGTTCCAGGGCCGTTCTGCTAACGCTCGGATTTTTAACTTTCTAAGAAAATTTGAGCTTCGAATTCGAAAGCTCAAATTCTCAAGTGTATTATCCCTATAACCTCTGCACACCAATCAAGCGGCACTTTCACTGCGACAGTCGGTTCGTGAATTGCCACAATTGCCGACTATCGGACGCTAAGCAATATCAAATATGTTTAACGCGAAAATGACAGTTGCTACCGTTTGATTGGTGTACAGATTTAGGCTATTCCGCTTTCGCTCGCCGCTACTGACGGAATCTCGTTGATTTATTTTCCTCTGGGTACTGAGATGTTTCACTTCCCCAGGTACGCTACGCGCTCCGCGCGCAAGTCAAAAGTTTTTAAAGTTATAAAGTTATAAAGTTTCTGGAATAAAAATCTTATTCAGTTTACTTTATGAACATTATGAACTTTCAACTTTATGAACTGCGTGCGAAGCACGCTCACGCGGGTTTACCGCGTGGGGTTTCCCCATTCGGTCATCCCCGGATCAAAGCCCGCTAGACGGCTCCCCGAGGCTTATCGCAGTCACGCCACGACCTTCATCGCCTTTTAGTGTCAAGGCATCCTCCGTACGCCCTTATTGTTTACCCGCCAAAATTTTTGGCGGAACTTAATGAGTAACGATTATTTGTTGACCCCACCCCCTTTTTAGGAGCGGGGTTGATTATTAATGCTTTTTACCCATCCCGAATGAAGTAATCCGCCTCTAGCGGATGCCGAAATATTATTTCGACTTCATGCGGGATTAATTTCTTATTCAGTTGTCAGAGTGCCTTCCGAACGGTAGACAAGCTTGCCCTTAGCAACCAGTAATCGTTCCTCATTCTTTCCCTCCTTACCCTCCGAATGAGAGACGATTATCGGCCGCCAAAAACCGTTTAACCACGCTCTGCATACATTAACAGGCAATAAAAACACCGCTTTCAAGCGGCTTTGAAACGAGCGCAAAAATGCCAGTTACAATCAGCCGCTTGTTGAAAGAAATTGTGTAGAATTAACCATATATTATTGTAATAAGGATTATAGCAAAACTGTTCCGGCAATGTCAATTGCCATGTTTACGGCCGGTGGATAACTTTAAACAACGGGAATAATTCCTGCCAGCAATCGCTTTATCCTTAACCGCTGAAAATAACCGAAGGAAGCAAGGCTGGCCGTTAAAAGCGGCAGATAAAAAGTCCAGGCCGAACTGCCGGTTTTTATATCCAGCGCACCGGCAACGATTCCAACCGTCATTGCCGCGTCCGGAGACCGGACCGACACAATATTATCGGCGCTGGCATACGCATAATTTATCATCGTGCCGGAAGCGCTCGAATTTATAACTGCTTTAAATTTAAGCACCGCCTCCTGGTTGGGACTTAAATAACCGATGTTAACGCCGGAATTAATAATGCCGTCCTGAATAATGTTTCCATTCAGACTGGTAGAATTATTCACGTAGGAAAGACCGGCCGGCATTACGTCGCGAACAATCACATTGTTGGCCGCAAGCGAAGACGCCGAACGGACTCTCAAAATAAATTCCATCGTATCGCCGCGGGACACGTTTACATTGCTCTTCTCGATGGTGTCGCCTTTGGAAATATTTTTTTCAAATTTTTGAATATTAAGCTGACCGGCGGAGATTTGATTTCTCTCGACAAAAACCGTGGCCGAATCGCTGATTCCAGGCGCGTTATCCGCGTTTACATTTACGGTGTTGATGATATTCGTGGTGCCATAACTGAAAAATGATTCGTTCTCAATTTGCGCCTTGAATCTTATCTGTATCGAAGTATTGGCGCTCCTGCCGCCGATATACAAATTCCCGGAAGTAAGACCGTCGGAAACATAATTGCCGTCGACGGTTGTGCTGCCGGAAACATATCTCAAGCCGGAAGGCAGATAATCCGAAGCCCTGATGCCGTAGGCGTAGTAATTATTCGTGTAAATGCGAATCGAAAATTCCAGGGTGTCATTGGGTTTGGCATAAACGGAATTAGATTCGCCTGTCCCCGAAGAAATATTCCGCACATCTTTATAAACGGTTAAATAAGGCGACGGCGTCGGGGTTGGGGTTGGAGTGTAATAATCGTAAACGGTCAAAGCGGCAGATGCCATAGCGGCACCGGAACAAATGCTATTGCTGGCAGAAATCGTATAGGTCGTAGTTTGCCACGGCGATATGGTAATTGAATCCCACGAAGAAACCTGGCCGATGCCGGGATTAATCACCACATAAGTCGCATTAGCGGTATTCCAGGAAAGAGTCGCGCTCTGCCCCCTGTAAATAACTGATGGGTAAACGCTAATGGCCGCAGTCGGAGGAAAGGAACAGGGAGTCGGAGTAGGTGTGGGTGTGGGAGTAAAAGTAGGCGTTGGGGTGGGCGTTACCGTCGGAGTCGGGGTGGGGGTCGGGGTTGGAGTAGGAGTAAAAGTAGGCGTTGGGGTAGGTGTCGGTGTCGGTGTCGGGGTTGGAGTAGGAGTAGGAGTGGGGTCATCAAAAATCCGATAAACTCTTACTTTGTAAATCTCTATACTTTGAGAATCCCTGCTTTGCGGTTCAAAATAAATCGCTCCGCCGACATATTTAATCGGCGTACCGGCGATATTGGTATAGGTTTTTATGTCTTTTTGAATTTGCTCGCAGTTATCTCTGTCTTTTCTCCTGCCGCCGCTTCCATTTAAATCGGAAATATTCCTGAAATCCACACTTGTTCTTACGGTCATGGTTTCATTGGTTTGGGGTCCGGTGCCGTCATAAAAACCATAGTGCGCCACAATATCTATCAAATAATTTCCCTCCGGCAATCGCAAGACGGATTCGGGAATATAAAATTTCTTATTTCCTTGTCCGTAAACATTGGCTAACTTTTTGCCGCATCGGATATCAGTGCTTCCGACAAAAGAATCGGCGCCAATCCAACCCGTGTCAACCGAAGACGCGTTTGCCGCCGGAGTAAAATTCAAACCGCCGAACATAGCGGTAAAAAGAATTCCTATTGAAAAAATTGCAAATGTTTTTTTCATAATTTTCGATGATAGCAACTATACAATTGCTGTATATTAACATTTAATATACTGTTTGTCAAATCAACCTGGCGGTGATAATTATTCTTTCTTTTGTTTCTCCTGTAGGCCAACAGCTTCCCAAAATAAGGTCGCCGCTTATCCCTGAATTAAACAGGGCTTCGGCGGTACCCATTTTTTTACCGGTAACCGTATAAACAAGATTTCTGCCTTCGTATTCGACATAAATTGAATCTCCTTCGGAAAGATTATTAAGTTTGGCAAAGACCGTCCCATATTTTCTCCACGGCAAATTGGAAGACGAATGGCCGATGATAACGGAACTGCCCAGGCCCGGCAATGACGAATCCGGATATAAAACCACGCCGCTCTTTAAATCATTTAAAATTATGCCGGCATCGGTTGACGAGCTTTTTATAATCGGAGCCGAAACGCCGATTTTAGGAATAAACAATTCACCCGAAACCGAAGAGCTCGGGGCATTCTTCGCCGCGCCGTAGTTGACAGCCGAAGAAGCGCCGGCAACAGACGGCATTCTGCCGGTAAGCCAATTTTTTTCTCCCCCATTGGCCGTATAGCCATACAACGCCCTCAAATCAGCGGTTAATTTCTCATTGTCAGCATTCTCGTTTCCGCTCTTGTTCCAAAAATCAAATTTCATTCCGCCGAATATGTCTTTGAAGTTTAGCGCCGTAAATGAAATCAAAAACACACTCATAAACACAATGATGCCCGTTCTAAAATCTCTGGCGGAAAAAGAACCGAACTTGTTCCGGACAGATATGGATTGGGTGTTTTCAGTTGTCGCCGCAAAATTAAAATTAATCATTTCTTTATCTTTAATTGATTAGGACATTCCCGGCATTAAGCGCGCCGTCGCCCGCGAAAATCAAAACCAGGGCCAGCGCCGTCAAAATCGCCGGTTTCAGCATGGGAGCCGAAAATTTCATTTTGGCCGCCGCAAAAATTCTAATCAGGGCCGTCATTGCAAAAAATCCGAAAATCAAACCAAGAATTTTGCCGGCCAGATTGACCGACGGATAAACTTCGGAAATCAAATTCTGCGCTAACCCCGTTCCGGTTTCCGCCGCTCGGACTTCCGGCTGGCGCGCATTATTCAAAGCAACCGGCGTCAATTTCGGCTCATTGCTTGGAATAAAACTTGGAGCCGCCGAAAGCGCCGGCGCCGGCGTTAAAACCGGCGAAGGATGAATTTTTTTGATTGTGCCCTTAGATAAAACAGCTGTTTTAATTTTAGGCTTGCCGAATAATTGAACAACCACCGCGGTTTTCTCTCCGTTAAAAATTCCTGAACCGAACGCAATGCCCGTTTCTGAAAAATCTTTAAGCAAAATATTTTTTCGGTGCAAATCCGAAGCCATCCACGCTTTCATTGCTTCGTTGCTTGAATAAAAATTCATCGCTAAATTCTCGCCGGCGGCCGTATAATCGTAGCTGGCTTGCGCAAACCAAATCCACGGCGTCTTGCCTTGGGGCGAATTGTGGGCAAAATAATCATTGCGGAACATGTCGGCAAGTTTCAACTGCGCCGCCGTTTCAAGTTGGGGATTTGCCGCCAACTCGGAAAGGCCGTTTTGCCGTCTTTCTTGGTTGGTTAACTGATAAAGGTCTTTTTGGGAAATCTGATTGAAAATATCGGCGCCAAGATAGTTGCCGAAGGAAACAATGCTTAAAATTTTAAGTCCGGCCAGGAGGCCAACCAAAAGGAAAAACAAGTCGTTTCTAAAGATTCTCGGCTTAAAACCGTTTTCTGCGCAAGGCGTCAAAAACACCTTAATCCCCTGAAAAAACCTATTTTTGATTAAAAAATCAGCCATTTTCGCGTATTCCCTTATGTATTATATTATAACACTCTTTGCCATCTTTTATTATACCACAAAATTCACAAAATGGGAAGCGCTCAGTCAGTCCCATATTTCAGACCCGCAGCAGGCATAGGAAGGTAATCACAAGGACAGTCCTTGTTTGTATGCTCCCTTGTATTATTCCTTTGACCTTTCTCGGCAGAGTATCAGCTTTCAATCAAAGCTAAGTGGCGGAGGGCGCGCTCTTTTTGAATAAGTTCTCACCGGCCAGGATAAACAAGGGATTTCCTGCAGGAAATCCCTTGTTTATCCTAAACGGCCGAGCAGATTGAAAAAAGAGCGCGCCGTAGCGCTCGTCCCACACTTAAACACTTAAGTGTGGGACTCGTTAAATTATATTGTGATTCGAAGCATGGGAAAATAGAAATGGGC
>MGJJ01000028.1:0-682 GCA_001794205.1 Candidatus Yanofskybacteria bacterium RIFCSPHIGHO2_01_FULL_44_22
CTTGTTTTCATGAATATTGGTTATTGGGCGCCGGATGTGGCTATTGTTGCGCAGGCCGTGGCAAGTTCAAACCAGCAGGTGGTTATTACTAACGGTATCGGCGCTTCGGAAATTTTAAGCGCGCTTGCCGACGCCGTGATGACTCGTGTTCAATCTCTCTGGGCGGCGGGGGATGTAATCGCCGAAGGAGTGAAGAAAACATATTTTGCCATTGCCGGTTTAGCGGCTACGGAATTTCAAGGCGTTGACATTCCGACGATGGTTTCCAACTGGCTCTCGCGCGACATTTCCATTTCGCAAGACGCCGACCTCGCTACAATGGGAACCATTGCAGGGCCAGCCGCGCAGGCGGCCGAGCAGTCAAAGGTTGATTTGGCGGAGAATGGCGCGTATCTTGCCACATACGGAGTCGATTCCACCCGCGGGGAGATACAGGTTAGCGGTTCGTCGCAGATAAGCGGGGGAGAGGCGAAAATATTCTTTGACTATTCATTCAGTTCAATTATTTCCGACCAAATTCCTTTGAAAGTTTTTGTCACGCCGACGACTTCAGTGCAGGGACAACTGTATGTCGCCAACAAGACCCGCTACGGTTTTGTCGTTAAAAGCTTGAATGGTCCCGGCGAAGCCAAGTTTGATTGGCTCGCTATCGCTCGCCGCAAGGGCTTTGAGGGCAGTGACG
>MGJJ01000028.1:726-19437 GCA_001794205.1 Candidatus Yanofskybacteria bacterium RIFCSPHIGHO2_01_FULL_44_22
ACGCCGACTCCGACGATTTCGGAAACACCGACCCCGACGCCGATAGTCTCCGAAACGCCAATTTCGACACCAGCTCCGAGCGACAGTCCCACCCCGACCCCAACACCATCCGAAACCCCGACCCCCACGCCCTCTCCGACCCCAACCGTGAGCGAAATCCCTACGCCGACCCCGACAATTTCCGAAACCCCTACGCCGTCACCGGAAGCAACACCTTCGCCGACACCCTCGGTTTCCGAAACACCGACCCCCACCCCTTCACCGACGCCAACCGTAAGCGAAACACCGACACCGACACCGACACCGAGCGACAGTCCAACGCCCACACCTTGATTACAAGTTTTACAAGGTGCGTCCTTGTACAAGGACGTGTACAAGGACGTGTACAAGGACGCACCTTGTAAGGCACTTGTAAGGCAACGAATCTTGAAAGACTATTGTAAAAATTGACTGGAAGGTGTAATTAAATATTTATATGAAAAATCATTATTATGAAAATTTTGGTCCAGGGGAGTTTTATCATGTTTACAATCGCGGCAACGCAAAAGAGAAAATATTCATGGATGCCGATGATTATAAATTTTTCTTATTGCGTTTAAAACAAAATTTATTTCCTGAAGAAAATGATGAGTTGAGAATCCAAAAATTACCGGACAAATCTTTTTCTCTTATCGGGTATTGTTTAATGCCGAATCATTTTCATTTTCTCATTAAGCAAAATAATGAAATACCCATCAGCAAATTAATGACTAAACTGTGTACCAGTTATTCCATGTATTTTAATAAAAAATATAATCGAGTTGGCCATGTTTTTCAAAACCGTTTCAAACACATACTTATACAAAATGACGAATACCTTAAATGGTTGTCTTGTTATATTCACCAAAATCCTAAAGTGGGAGGAATAATTCAATGCTTGGAAGATTATCGTTGGAGCAGTTTTGGTCAATATATTTATGGGAAAGGCGACATTTCTTGCGAAAACGATATTGTGCTATGTCATTTTAAAAGTTCAGAAGAATATAAACGATATGTAAATGAGAGCTATGAAATTATAAAGAATAATAAGGGCATAGAACACTTATTTTTAGACTAATTTAGGCTAACCCCCCAAAAATTTACAAGGTGCGTCCTTGTACAAGGACGCACCTTGTAGGAGGACTTGTAGGAGGGATTATAAAAACATAAAAATTTAAAATTTATTTAATTGCTTCAGGATTCGGGTCGGAATGCACACGAATACTTGGCAATTAAGTAATAAAAAAAGATGAATTTTATGGAAGAAGAAATAAGGGTTGAGTTGGCGGCTGCCGATATGGTTGCGCCGGTCGAACCGGAATTGCTTATGCCGGCTCACGGCGAATCATCCGACGAAGCGCCAGAGCGGCCGCTTGAAAAAAAGAACACCGTTTACGAAAAAATCGCCCGCTGGATTGTTGCGGCGACCGTCTTTCTGATACCCTTGTTTTTCCTGCCGTGGACGACGGGCATTATTGAATTGAACAAACTTGCGCTTCTAACGGCGGCGACCGGCGCGGCTCTGATATTCTGGTTTCTGCATGTCATCGTTTCCGGCCAAATGTCTTTCCGGCGCAGTCCGGTAAATCTTGGAATATTGGCCGTTCTTGGCGCGGAAATATTGGCGGTGATTTTTTCTCTGGCCCGATTCAAAGGACTTTTTGGTCTTACGAACAGTTTAAGCGATTCGCTTGTCGCCGTTATTAATTTGGCGGTATTCTATTTTTTGGTCATCAATCTTTTCCGCCGCGGCCGGCGTTTGCAATTGATTTTGGCGGCCTCGCTTGGGTTGGCTCTTCTGTACGGTCTTCTGCAGATGTCCGGTTTCTATATATTTAAATATTTAAATATATCAATTTTGGATTTTACTTCTTCTCACGCCTTCAACACCGTCGGTTCGGTAAACGCACTCGGTTTACTCGCCGCCGCGGCGCTTCCCTTATTCGGTAAAATTCGTAACGAAAAAATAGTTCTTAAGTTTTTAAGAATAGCGGGTCTTGTTGTCGCTTTCGCCGTTCTGCTTATTCTTAATTGGTGGATTTTGTGGGCGGCGGCGATTGCCGGAATGACGGTGATTATGCTTCTGGACAGCCTGGTAACCGGCAGAGAAAATAAATTTAAGATTTCCAGATTTTTGCTCCCCATGACGGTTATTGTGCTGGGAATATTTTTTACGATTGTGAATCTTAACTTGTCGTTTATCAAGAAAAATTTTCCGGTTGAAATCGGGCCGAGCTTCGGTTTATCCGGCAGGGTGGTCAAATCGACGCTTTCCGAAAGCCCGATTTTCGGATACGGGCCGGAGAATTTTTCACTTGCCTTTGATAAATTCGGCGCCGACAAGCTGGTGAATACCACCTTGTCCGGTATAAAGTTTTTTGACTCAACGTCGGAAGTCATCAATTTTGCGGCACATGGCGGAATCATTTTGTTGGCCGCATTCGCGTTTCTGTTCTGGTCGCTTTTTGCGGCGATTAAAAGGAGCGTCGCGGGGGGCATCAAATCCGTCGGTCTTGTCGCAAGCCTGGCGGCTCTGGTTGTCGGCTCATTTCTTTATCCGTTGAACCTGACCATGTTCTTTTTGTTTTTTATTCTGGCGGCGCTTCTGGTTCTTGATTTGGCAAAAGAAGATGCGAAGTTGACGGATATAGAAGAGAAACCGTTGGCATCGTTGGCGGCGTCTTTGGGATTCGTGGGTAGTTTGATTTTAGTTCTGGTGGAAACTTATTTCGGGGCCACAGTATATTTGGCCGATGCAAAATATGCCGACGCCTTGTCCGAGAAAGATAGCCAAAAGAGGACGGATTTGCTTGTCCGAGCTGTTAACCTAAACGGCCACGACGACCGTTATTATCGCTCGGCTTCCCAAGCGGCTCTTGAACTGCTTGCGCAGGAATTAATTAAAAAAGCCGATAAAAACGATACCGACAGGAGTTCAAGAATTCAGAATTATATCGGCTCGGCGATAAATCTTGCCAGGCGGGCGACGGAAGTTTCACCTCGTGAAACAAACAACTGGACGAATTTAGGCGGTGTTTATCAGGAGCTTGTCGGCTTAGTTGACGGCGTGGACAACTTAGCTGCTGTGGCCTATGCCAAAGCGTCGGAATTGCGGCCCGGCGATGCCAATATCTACAATCAGGCGGGCAACGTTTTCCTCGGAAAGGCCGATTTATTGTTAAGGTTGGCGGTAGCTAATGCCGGCAGCGCCCAGCAATTCAGGCAAGGGGCTGCGGACGCACTGACGAGGGCCGAAGAAAATTATAAACGAGCGATTGAGCTATCAACTAATTTTGGGGTGGCCATTTACAATCTTGGCGTAGTGTATGACCGGCAGGGCAAGCTGGGGGAAGCCGTCAAACAGCTTGAAAAAATCATGCCCTTTAATGGCAATCAGCCGAACTTGGCTTTTGAACTCGGTTTGCTCTATTACCGCAACGGTCAAAAGGACAAAGCCTTCGCTCAACTTCAACGGGCGGTGATTTTGTCTCCGAACTTTTCAAACGCCCGCTGGTATCTAGCTTTGATTTATGAAGAAAGGCGAGATTTGCCGAATGCGATTGAACAGTTGGAAAAAATATTGAGTTTGGAAGAAAACAAGGGTAATCAGATTGTTACCACCAAGCTTAGCGAACTGAAAAAGGGCCAGACGAAAATCCCGCCCCAGAAAGTTCTTGACCAAAAACCCCTTCAATAACACAAACATCCATTAACGATGTTCGACATCGTTAATGGAAAACTGTGGATAACTTACCGAAAAAATTAAATAAAACAATCACAATCACAGCGACGGCGGCGATTGTGGCCTTGGCTTGGATTGTTTTTGTTCTTGTTGTTCCGGTAAAAACCGCTAACGGTGAATTTTTAGTTCAAGAAGGAGAGAGTTTGGAACAAATCGCTGAAAATTTGACGAACCGGCATTTTATCAAAAACAAGACCGTTTTCGTTTTTCTAATTAAAGTGCTCGGCGCTGAAAAAAATCTGAAAGCCGGTCAATATGATTTCGGCGACGGAGTCAGTGCGATTAAAATCGCTTATATTTTGTCAAAAGGACTGTCTCACACAAGCGACATAAAAATAACGATTCCGGAAGGTGCGAACTCGTGGGATATCGACAAAATATTGGCCGATGCCGGCGTTATCCGTTCTGGAGAATTTGCCGGAAAATTTTACGCCGATGAAGGATTTTTGTTTCCCGATACGTACTTTTTAAAGAAGCAAGAAGCAAATTCGGAAACGGAGGGAATTCGGGAGAAAATGAAGGAAAATTTTAAATTAAAAACGGCAGATTTTTTTAAAAATTTAAGCAGTGGCAAAAAGAAAGAAGTTGTCGTAACGGCTTCCATCCTTGAAAAAGAGGCGAAAACGGAAAATGACATGCGTCTCGTTGCCGGCATTATCGCCAAGCGTTTGTCTCTCGGAATGTTTTTACAGATTGATGCGACGGTCAGCTACGGCGCTTGTTTGCGCAATTATCAATATAAGTATTGCGATGTCAGTCAAATCGGCGTAGCCAATGAAATAAGAATTGATTCCGAATTCAATACTTATATGCGGAAAGGTCTTCCGCCGGTCCCGATATCCAATCCCGGCCTTGCGGCATTATCAGCCGCCGCACGTCCTCTTAAAAGCGATTATTTATATTATCTTTCAACCAAAAGCGGAGATAAAATTATCTACTCTAAAACCCCGGTGGAACATGCCAAAAACAGAAAAAAATATCTTGGTATTTGATTTCTTGACTAATACAAGTCCGTTTGTTAATATGACGATACGTAGACAAGGAGCGGCGAAAGCGTAGGTCTCCTCGAGGTGATAGGCTTTTAGCCCCAAAGAGGTCGAGCTTCCTCCGTCTTAACTTCGGAGGTCAAGTCTGCGGTAAGCAGATTTTTTGTTTTAAATGTCATGAAAACAAGATTACAAAAGAAGGAAACGGTCAAGAATCTAAAAGATAAACTTTCCAAATCAGACATAGTCGTATTTTCGACTTTTGCCAGAGCGGGCGAGAAGGGCTTGTCAGTGGCCCAGATGTCGGAATTGAAAAAGCTGGTGAAACAAATCGGAGCCGAATATTTTATCGCCAAAAAAACGCTCATTAATGTCGCCCTGAAAGAGTTCAAAAAAGAAGGTGTCAATGTTTATTCCATGGATGGTTCGATGGGCTTGACGTTTAGCGACGGGGATTCTTATGCTATTGCCAAGAAGCTTTACGAGTTTGCCAAAAAGAATCCGGCTTTGCGATTTTTCGGAGCTTTGTATGAGAATAATTTTTTGAACAAGGAAAATTTTCTGGAAATGGCCAAAATGCCCTCAAGAGAAACCCTCATTGCCAGATTGCTGGGAATGATGAAATACCCGATTTCGGGGTTGGCGATAACAATAAATGAAATATCAAAGAAAAAAGCAACAGTTTAATTGTTAAGAAAATAGAAAGTAGAAAATAGAAAGTAGAATCAATAAATTCCATTTTCTAAATTCTAAGTTCTAGATTCTGCCTTATAAATAATGGATAAAGACCAATTCATTCAAACAATAGAAAAAATGTCGGTCAGTGAATTAAATGAGCTTGTTAAGGCTCTGGAAGAAAAATTCGGAGTTTCAGCGGCCGCTTTCGCTGCCGGTGCAGCTTCAGCTGGTCAAGGCGGTTCCGTGGAAACGGAAGAGGAAAAAGACAGTTTCACGGTGATATTAAAAGATGCCGGCGCGGCAAAGATTCAGGTCATTAAGGTGCTTCGTGAATTGACTGGCCTAGGCCTTAAAGAAGTGAAAGATATCGCCGATAAAGCTCCGACTAACGTCAAAGAAGGAGTGAAAAAAGAAGAAGCGGAAGAGATAAAAAAGAAACTGGAAGAGGCGGGAGCGACCGTCGAACTCAAATAAACAAAAATCCCCCGAAGGGGGGATTTTTGTTTATTTCACTTCCCAAATTTTATTGTCCTTCGTGACGATATAAAGCCGGCCGTCGCCGGTTGTCAATGCGTTTTCAATCGGTTCGGCTGAGCCGATGATTAAAGTTTTTTCCAAAGCGCCGGAATTCTTGTCAATAAAGTAAATCCTGCCGCTGATTTGATTGATTAAATATATAAATTTGGAATCTTTCGGGGCCAAGAGACGGCTTTTGTCTTCGAGGGCAACGAGCGTGTTTAATTCGCCGGTTTTCTCGCCTTTGTAATAAGTCGTCAAAAGGCCGGATGAATTTAAAACAAAAACCTTGCCGTCAACGGCGATGAGACGCGGTTCGGACGGCAGCTGGCCGCCATCTTTCAGCCACGAAACAGCCTTTGCTTCTTTATTTTTTCCGGCGTCACTTATTTTTTGGATTCCCGTTGTTGTTAAAACATATAGATTGTCTTCATAAAAATTCGCATTCTTTATTTCTCCCAGCGAACCGTATGTTCCTGACCGGACATTGGTAATTTCTGTTTCTAGCATTGAAAGCGCGGCGGTCAATTCGACCGGCGGATTTTCAACAAAAGTCAGCGAAGCGGGGGAAGCCTTGTCAATTCCATCCAATATTTCAGAAAGTCGGCTTTTGGTTTCAGTGGCTTTAGAATTAAGGTCGGCGCCATTAAGACCGACAATCGATACCGCAAGAAGTTGGCGCGCCGAAAGATAATCGTTTTGGCTGATTTGGGTTTGGGCCAGTCGAAGAGCCGCTTTGGCGTCATTGAGCGTTTTGGTGGCGGCTTTTTCCTCCGGGCTGGTAATGAAAAAAAATTTAATTGCCAAAAGTGCGACCAGCAGCAGTCCGATGTTTGAAACGAAGAAAACGATTTTGTTGCGCGGGCGGGGAAAAAAGTTTGTAATTTTATTCATAAGGACAAAGGCGGGATTAATTTTTTTACCGAGAGAAAATTCGGCCGGAATGATTTGGGGAAGGACTTCTGCGGACGGGCTCACGGCAAACCGGTTGGATGTCGGCGATTCGGCCCTCTCAACCGTATCACGGTTTTCTTTTGGCGGCGCGCCGGCGGCCGTGTTGCGGACCGCTAAACGGCTATCGCCTTGTTCGCTTGCGTCGGCTAAAATCACTTTTTCTTCCATCTCACGGGGCTTGATTTTGGGCAAACTTGCCGGTTCTTTAACCTCATTCAAATTGATGTAAACGGCGGTGCAGGAGAAATTTTCGCGAGCTTTTTTGATATCGTTTAATTTATTTAAAAAATGTTCGCCATCAAGCTTGAGAAGAGATTCTTTTAGCGTTTTTTCTCTGGTCATAAGAGGTTGGGCGGGGTAATAAGCGAAAATCTTGTCTCGCGGGGATATTTTACCGGAAACGATATGTGAGAATTCCCTTTCCGGCATTATTTCTTTGGAAAACAGGTCAATATTGTTGAGGATATCTATAATCCTGTCTTCTCTGGCCAGCAATATTTTAAACTTGCCGAGTTTGGAAATGTGGATGTTTTCTCCGGCAACGGCAAAGATTCCGATATTAAGTTTTATGTCTTTGGTTTTAAAAAATTCTTCCACGACGTCGTTGATTTTTTTCAGCGCGGATGAAAAAGCTTCTTTCGGGGCAACGTTGGCCCTGGAATAATATTCGCGTTTGGCAAGCGAAGCGACAAGATTGATTATGTAAGAAACGTCTGACGATTTGTCTTCGGCGGACTGAATGGCGGCGGCGTTTTCTTTGATTGTTCCCGGCGCTGTTTGAACGCTGCCGACAACAAACAGACTGCCAAGTTTTCTTTTAGGTTCGTCCGTGCCGCCATCATAAGAAAAAACATCAGAGTGAATTTCTTTTGAATGGTTTGCGATTGAAATTTCTTTCGACTCCGGTTTTAAAAATATTTTTTCCATTTTGACATTTATGAGGCGATTTTATAAACTCTTAATGTCGAATCAGGTTAAGTTAATTTTAGTTTTTCTTGCCGCCAATGTCAAAAAAGAGTAATCAACCGGCCAAAAACACCCTAAACGACCTTTTCGGTTCAAAGACCAGGATTAAAATTCTTAAATTTTTATTCAGGAATTATCTTTCCGATTTTAACGCAAAGGACATGGCCAAAAAACTCCAAGAGGCCGACATTGCAGTTAACCGGGAAATTAAGATGCTGGTTAAAATCGGGCTGATAAATAAGAAGAAATAATGTTTGATTATGGCCAAAAGGAACAGGCATAAGAAAAATTCTTCCAAAAATAAAACGAGACGCTCTAAAACAATCAGAGCCAAGGTTAAATTTAAAAAGAAAGCCAGACAAAAGACAATAAACTCCCGGGCGAAACGCAGAACACGTCACCCGGCAAATCTCGGAACGGGCTCTTCAACAAGACCCGGAACCAGTAAGCGGAAAGCGATGTATTCTTTAAATCAGAATTTTGAATTCTTTTCGGAATTGAAAAGCTTGATTCTTAAAGCATCTCCGGCGGAAAAAGACAGTCTGATTAAAAAAATTTCGGCTTTGGGCAAGATTAAACTGGCAGTCATATCCGGAATTTTTCTTAATTCCGATATCGAATCCTCGGCCAGCGCCACTGCCGATTTGTTTATCGTTGGCGATGATATAGACAGGAACAAATTAAGAAATTTTCTAAAATCCCTTGAGGCGGAGATAGGCAGGGAAATAAGATTCGGCTTGATGGACCGCGAAGAGTTTGAATATCGTTTCGGAATGTTTGACCGGTTTATCCGGGTTCTTTTGGAAGGCCCTCACGAGAAAATTATAAACAGGCTGGGTATCTAATATAAAATAAAGAGAAGGGCTCGTAGCTCAGTTGGTTAGAGCGCGCCGTTCACATCGGCGAGGCCAGAGGTTCAAATCCTCTCGAGCCCACCAGAAAGCAAACTGCTTTGCTTTCGACGGGATTTGAATGCCGGAGCCTGTGGCGAGCCGCAATCGGCGGTGAGCCACGCGAGGCGGGGTCGCGACCAAATTTTCGGAAGAAAATTTGAGTTGTGACCAAATCCTCTCGAGCCCACCAAGACCTTACACAGTTTTGGTAAAATAAAACCCCTTTTGGGGTCGATTTGTTATTTGGAAGAAGGAACCAGCAGGGCGGGCAGTTCGGCGACAGAATCAAGAATGCAGTCTGGTCTAACTCCGGCAGCCAGGAATTCTTCCCGGGTGAAAATATCACTGATAACGGCGAAAAATTTCAATCCGCAAACGCGGGCAAGTCTGAAATCGCTTTCAACCGTATCGCCAATCAAGAAAATATTGTCTTTCGAAATGTTTATTTGCTTGTATTCCCTCCAAAGCGGCTGAAAACTGGCCAAAGCGGGCTTTCTGGCGTTACTGCCGATGGGTCCGTCAGGCGCACCGATAAAATTAAAGTATTTATCAATTTTATTCATTTGCAGTTGCGATAGAGTTTCGGCGTAGGAACGATTGGTCAGGACGCTCAAATAGAAAAAGTGCTGAAGAACGGCAAGCGCTTTTTTGACTCCCGGGAAAAGATTATAGGGAACAATTTGGTCATAAGTTATCCGGGCATTTAAAAAGGCGACAATTTTGGCGGTGCATTCTTCGGGCCATATTGATTGAACGAAAGCAAAAGAACCAGACGATTTTTTCCAGCTGTTTAGTACGGCTTCCTTTAAGTTCGGTTCAACTGGCAAACCGCACTGGTCAGCCAAATATCGGACGCGTTCACAGCTTTCGCCCGCCGAATCTAAAATCGTATTATCCAAGTCCAATATTATGCCCCGTTTTGGCAATGCGGCCAAGTTACTCCTCCTTGTTAAGATTAATTGGAAAAGAGCTAAATAAAAATAACAAAAAAAGTATTTCACGGTCAACCCCTGAACAAATAATAAACAAACCCGCAGGGTGGATATAACGACATCCCGTGTCGTTATATCCACCGGGGAAGTTATACACATTGCGTTTTGCCGGCGGGCGGGTATATAATTGCCTTAGAAGTGGTAAAAAGTGGATAAAGGTGTTTATAGTTATCCCATCCTGTGGATTAACGATGTCGAACATCGTTAATCCACAGGATGATTGCAAGGAGAAAAATTACAGGGAAAACGGAGAGAAAGGTCATATTTATTATGTTTATCGGGGAATATACACACAATCTTGATGCCAAAAGAAGAATTGCCATTCCGGCCAAGTTTAGAAAAGAATTGGGTGAATCAGCCGTTTTAACAAGGGGATTGGACAACTGTTTATTTATCTTCCCGAAAATACAGTGGGAACAATTGGCCGAAAAATTAAGTTTTTTGCCTATTGGCCAGCAAGGCACGCGAGCGTTTATCAGACTTCTGATGTCGGGAGCCGTAGAGGTTGAATTCGATGTTTTGGGCAGAATCTTGATTCCCGACTATTTAAAAAAATACGCTGATTTAAAAAAGGGAGTGGTGGTGACGGGCGTTTTAAACCGCCTGGAAATCTGGGACGAAGAAAAATGGAACGGTTACCGCGCCAACTTAGAGAAAAATTCCGACAGCATCGCCGAGAAATTGGGAGAATTGGGAATGATATAAAGTGTGAATTGTTGATTGCGGATTGTTCGAGTGAACTGTGAATATTAAATACACATATGCACATTCCCGTATTGTTGAACGAAGTGATTGAGTACCTTAATTTAGCGTCAGGAAAAAATATCGTTGATGCCACATTGGACGGCGGAGGATATGCACTGGCCATTCTTGAAAAAATCGGTCCCGAGGGAAAATTGTTGGGTATTGAACTGGACGGCGAACTTTTTAAGCAAACCGAAACGAAAATACATGAAGCCGGTTTTGAGAAAAGCGCGATTCTGGTAAATGACAGTTATGTAAATTTAAAAACAATATGCGAAGAAAAAAAGTTTGAACCGGACGGAATAGTTTTTGACCTTGGATTGTCTTCCTGGCACTTGGAAGCAAGCGGGCGGGGGTTCTCTTTTAAAAAGGACGAACCTCTGGATATGAGATTTTCTCCGGCGGCAGCCAAAACTGCGCTGGGAGTGGTGAATCAATATGGCCCGGAAGAATTGGAAAAAATAATCGGAGAATACGGCGAGGAACAATTCGCCGGCAGTATCGCCCGAAGCATTGTTAAAGCGCGCAGGGAGAAACCTTTGATGACAACGCTGGAATTGGTTAAGGCAATTGAAACGTCGGTTCCGGAATGGTACAAGCACAGAAAAATACATTTTGCCACCAAAACGTTTCAAGCAATCAGAATTGAAGTTAACGATGAACTGAACAACGTGAAAAAGGGTGTGGCGGCGGCCATAGATGTTTTAAAAAAGGACGGAAGACTGGCAGTGGTTTCTTTTCAGGGGCTGGAAGACAAAATCGTAAAAGAAATTTTTAAAAAAGAGGTCAAGGGGGGAAGAATAAAATTGGCCGTGAGCGGCACAATCAGGCCCAAATGGGCCGAACAGCGGGAAAACCCCCGTTCCAAAAGCGCCAAAATGAAAGTGGCGGAAAAAATTAAAGTTTAAAAACGCAAACCAAAATCAAAAGATAATCGGGGCGGGAAGGAATGCCTTATCCCGAGTAAGTGTTAAACCGGTCAACAGCGCAAAATTACAAAAAACCCCGAGTTTTAAATTGCCTTGCATCGTTTATAGGCGGCATCTTGCTGTTATTTTATGTTTTGACGGCCAATGAAATTGCCGCCAATAATTACAAATTGAATGCGCTAAGCGGAAATTTATCCGCCCTGAATGAAGAAACGGCAAATTTATTTGCCGGCAAGAATTCCTTGGAAAATTCTTCACGCGTTTTAGAATTCGCGCTCGGGCAAAATATGATTGAAGCGCGCCAGCCGGTTTATTTGTTTGAAAACAAAGGTGTTGCCGTTAAACCATGAAGCGCTATGACAATTTAAGAATCAATGTTTTTTTTGGTTTGGTTTTACTGCTTTCCGGCCTGATTTTATACAGGCTTTTTGTTTTATCGGTTTTAAAAAATTCTTTCTATTCTCTGACGGCCGAAGCTCAAAACGAGAATGTTGCCAATATTTTGGCGCGTGGCAACATTTATGTTAAAGACGGCGAAAACGATTTTTTGGCGGCCGTCAATAAAAAAATTCCGGCAGCGTACATTGTGCCTGCTTATTTGAAAAACGGGCTGAACTTGGAATTACCCGCCGTCGTAACGCGAATTTTGGGAATTGATGCGGGAATGATTGAAAAAACAATCGCCGGCGGAGGCGACGCAATGAAAATTTTAGCCCGCAATCTCACCAACGAACAAGTGGCAGAAATTAAAAATTTAAAAATAAAAGGACTGGGAATCACTTATGAAACCGTCAGATTTTATCCAGGGGGCAGTTTTGCCTCGGCGGTTATCGGTTTTTTGGGTTATAGCGAGAACGGCCGTGCCGGACAATACGGCGCGGAAGCTTTCTATGAAAAAGAATTATCCGGTCTGACCGGTCAAAAGGCGTCGGTATTTGCCGGCAATTCAGCCAAAAAAGTTTTAGGCGTTTTTGAATCGGCGATAAATTATTTTAAGAAAAATAGCGCCGGGCAGGAAGATAAAACCAGGGCCAGGCCGGCAGATATCGTTTTAACGATCGATAAAACCATCCAGGAATTCACGGAGGAAAAACTGGACGGCCTGCTTTCCAAATGGAACGCAATCGGAGCCACGATTATCGTTCAAGAGCCGTTTAGCGGAAAAATTTTGGCCATGGCCGACCGTCCGACGTTCAACCCCAATAATTATTGGAATTTCAAACCGAATTTATTTTTAAACAGAAGCGTGCAGGAAATTTTTGAGCCGGGCTCTTCATATAAGCCGTTTACCATGGCCATGGGACTGGACCTGGGTAAAATTACACCCCAGACGGCATATACCGACACTGGCTCGGTAACCGTAGCGGGCAAGACAATTAAAAATTTCAGCGAAAAGATTTTCGGACAAAGTACAATGTCCGAAGTTTTGGAAAAATCAATAAACACCGGCGTTATGTTTGTGGAAAACCTTATTGGCGATGAAAGTTTTCTGAATTATACGGTTAATTCGGGATTCGGTCAGAAAACCGGCATTGGCTTGCCCGGAGAAGCGAGCGGCGACATATCCAACCTATACAGCGGCAGAAAAATAAATTATCTTACGGCTTCATTTGGCCAGGGGATAGCGGTGACACCGCTTCAACTCATTAACGGTTATTCCGCCATTGCCAACGGCGGCAAATTGATGCGGCCGTATATCATAGAAAAAATAATAAAAGGAAACGGAAGTGAAGAAATCACCCGGCCTGAAATTGTCGGCATTCCTTTTTCGGAAAAAACAACCGGCAAACTCAAGTCGATGCTGGTTGGCGTGGTTGACAGAGGATTCGACAAGGCCAGAATCAAAGGATATGGCATAGCCGGAAAAACCGGAACGGCGCAGATACCGGATGGTTCCGGCGGATACGCGAAAGACGAATTTATTCATGATTTTGTCGGTTTTGCGCCTGCCCCCAATCCCCAATTTGTTATACTGATAAAGATGGACAGACCGAAAGGCATAACTTTCGCCGCCGACAGTTTGTCGCCGACCTTCAGGGAGATGGCGCAATTTTTAATAAATTATTATAAAATACCGCCCACCAGGTAGAATTAAGAATTTAGAACATGAAACGATTATTGCAATTTATTCTAACCGCGTTGGCCAAAGCTTATGTTTGGCGTTATAAGCCGGCGATTATCGCAGTGACGGGTAATGTCGGCAAGACTTCCACCAAAGAAGCGATAAAAGCGGTTTTAGGGAAAATAAAGAAAATAAGAAGCGGCGCCGGTAATCTGAATAACGAATTGGGCGTGCCACTTACAATTTTGGGCAATTGGTCGGAACAATATTACGAAAGCGGCGGCACTCCGTGGTTTTGGTTCAAGGTTCTTGCGTTAGGCGCCGGACGTCTGATATTCGATGGTTCGTGTCCTGAAATTTTGTTGCTGGAATTCGGAGCCGACCGCCCGAAGGATATTAAGAGACTGACGGCCAAGTTTAAACCGCACATCGGGGTTGTTACGACCGTAGGCGAAGTGCCGGTTCACGTTGAATATTTTTCCGGACCTGAAGCGGTGGCTAAAGAAAAAGCCAAGTTGCTGGAACCGCTTTTATCTTCCGACTTCGCCGTTTTAAACCATGATGATGCGGCGGTGTTGGACATGAAAAACAAAACTAAGGCCCGGGTGACGACTTTCGGGTTTACCGACGGGGCTACGGTGAGAATTTCCAATTTTGATTTTAGGACGGATGAAGCCGGCCGGCCGGCCGGAACAACTTTTAAACTCAATTACGGCGAGAGTTTTGTGCCGGTTAAGCTGGAGGACGCGCTTGGCAAATCCCAAGCTTGGGCGGCCGCGGCCGCGGCGGCGGTAGGATTGATTTTCGGAATGAATTTGGTTACGATAAGCGACGCTTTGCAGTTGTATCGGGCACCCAAGGGAAGGCTTAAACTGCTGAAAGGAATTAAAAATTCTCTGCTCATAGACGATACTTATAACGCCTCTCCGGCATCGATGCACATTGCCCTTGAAACGCTGAAAATGTTGCCGCTCAACACCGGCAGGAGAATCGCCGTTTTAGGCGACATGCTGGAATTGGGCCGATATTCTTTAGATGCCCATCGGGAAATCGGCAATTTAGTCGGCAGTTTTGCCGACAAGCTGGTTTGCGTGGGAGCGAAAGCAAGGTTCATGGCCGATTCCGCGGCCAATCAGATGTCCGGGGAAAATATTTTTGTTTTTGACGCATCCGGCCAGGCTAAAAATAAAGTCAAAGAAATTTTAACCGAAGGAGACCTGGTATTGATAAAAGGTTCGCAGGGAATAAGAATGGAAAAAATAGTCGAAGAAATTATGGCCGAACCGGAAAGAAAAGGCGAATTATTGGTTCGGCAAAATAAAAAATGGCTTGAAATAATGCCGCCATCGTCTAGCCCGGTCTAGGACACATGGTTCTCATCCATGTAACACCGGTTCAAATCCGGTTGGCGGTGCAAGATTTTTCTTCTTCTTCATATTTCAAGGACTAATTGCGGGAATGGACGAAATAAATATATTATAGTATTTTATAACGGCTGTTTTACAAATGGGAGGTTTATATGTGCGCTATGCGTGTTTTTGCGGTAAAAGCCGGCGATTATTATCTCGGCGTCCTGACCAAACAGGGACGGCAACAAATGAGACGGGCAGTTTCTTTTTTGAATACTTTGCAGCCGCCGATTTACGGCCTAAAAACTCTGCTGGTTCATACCAGTGAACCGGGAGCACTGAAAAGTGTGAGTATCATAAAGACAAACTTGGAAATTCAACGCGTTAAGTCCATGGGCAAGTTATACAAATATTATTTTGAACCGGAAAATATTTACAGTTTGTTCGGAGCTTCCGGCGCCGTGGACAATGTTATTATTGTAAGCGATGACCCGGAAATGGAAAAATTTCTGGCTCAATATGTTTCGGACAATGACGATTCGGAAAAATACGAAACAAAAAACGGAGATATCTTTCTGGTGGCGGCCGGCCCCAAACCGCAGAAAATCTTCTCTCCGTCCTGACGGCCATCCGGCCGTTTTTCTTTCTCCCATTTTTGGTATAATGGTGTGAGATGGTTTCAAAATTCCATTTTATTATGAAAGAGGTTTTGAAACCATCTCAATCAATGAATACTCTTGAAGCGGTTAAAAATTTTTCCGAACAGTTTAAATATGAACCGGTTGTAGAAAACAGCGGGGGATTTAAACCGCAAAAATATAGCCGGTATATTTTTGTCGGTATGGGCGGTTCCGCCTTGGCGCCTGATTTGCTGCGAGTCGAGAATCCAAATTTAGATATAATAATTCATCGTGATTACGGCCTGCCGTCTCTGTCGGAGGAAATTTTAAAAAATTGTCTGATAGTCGTTAATTCCTACTCGGGGAACACCGAAGAAGCGTTGTCGGCTTTTAATTTGGCCGTGGAAAAAAAATTATCCCTTGCGGCGATAACTATTGGCGGAAAACTCTTGAAATTAGCCCAAGAAAATTCAACGCCGTATATTCAAATGTCCGACCTGGCAATTCAACCCCGCATGGCTTTGGGATTGAATTTCAGGGCATTGCTGAAAATTATCGGAGAAGAGGCCGCTCTGAAAGAAACCGATTTGCTGGCCGAGGAGTTAACCCCTGAAAATTATGAAGCCGACGGCAAAGAAATTGCCGAGAAAATGGGAAACGCAACTCCGGTTATTTATTCTTCCCGCCGCAACGGACCCCTTGCTTATGTCTGGAAAGTTATTCTCAATGAAACTGCAAAAATCCCCGCCTTCTCCAATGTTTTACCCGAATTAAATCACAACGAAATGGCCGGTTTTCTTTCGCGGGACTTGCCGGCAAACTATCATTTTGTGTTTTTAAAAGACAAGGAAGACGACCGGAAAATTTTGAAAAGAATGGAAGTTGCGGAAAAATTATACCGTGAACAAGGACAGTCCTTGCAAGTAATAAATTTAAACGGGAAAACCGTTTGCCATAAAATATTTTCCTCAATAATTTTGGCGCACTGGACGGCATACCACAAAGCGCTGACAACAGGCGCCGACCCCGACGACATGGCAGTAGTCGAGGAATTCAAAAGACTTATGCAATAAAACCCCGCCACGGCGGGGTTTTATTGCGAGCACTCTACGCGGCAATACGGAGGAATAACGGTCGGCATAACTCCGTTTGAAGCCGGCGGAGACAGTGTGGGTGTCAGGTTGGGTTGCATTTGGTTAACCGGGGCAGGGATGCTTGTGTTGGTGGCGACCGGCCGGTTTGTTTCCCAATTTAACACTTTTTCAATTACTGACTTTATAATACTTTTATCTTCTTTTTCCAGTTTGCCGAGAGTGTCGATTTTTTCCTTGGTTTTGTTAAATATTTGGGCGGCTTCTTTAATCGCCGTTTTATCTTTTTCAGAAATATCTTTTGAGTTTAAAATATTTTCCGCGGATTGGGAGAAAAACCTGTTCAGAATATTATAATCAGACGCCATATTTTCTATTAAAATTTCTTTTTGAGTTCTGGGAAATACAATCGAACTGATTTTTGCTTTGATGGCCCCAAAAGTGTTGGCGGCGGCATCTTTTAAATTAAATCCTCCGAAATTCATTCCGCTGAAACTTGAAAAAACCAACCCCAAAACAATTAAAAGGCCGATGAAATAAGGCATAAATTAGAACTTATGGAGTGGTTCCTACTCCGGGCAGAGTCCAGGTGCCCCCAACCAAATCCGGATTTATCGTGTAAAGAATCAAGTAGGCCGACAAAAGAAGTATCGCTCCCAGAATGGCATTAGCCATTTTTCCTTTAGCGTCCGTCACCTTGGCCGTATTGCCGGCTGCCGTGAACCACAAAATACCTGCATAGAATATCCTTACAAAAACAGCAATGCCCAACAGCCGCAAAGACCAGGCAAAAATAAAAGTGAATAATTCGCCGAATGTTTGAAGGCCTTCGGTCGGAACGCCCAAGACGGTTGAACCGGTGAAAGGAGCTCCGCCGATTTTTACCGTTAAATTTTGAGGGCTTATGGCCGACTTAGAGGCGTATTTTCCCCAACCGAAAACCAGAACCTGATAAGTTCCTGATGCGGTTTCTGATGGAACTTGGAATTTGGTCAATGTTCTGGAGGCGTCAGCTATTGCTCCGTTAAAACTGACGGACGACTGGTCCGCCAAAGAAATCAAACTTACGACATTTCCCAAATTAGTGCCAAAAACTTCTATTTCTTGTTCAACTACGGCTTCGGTGGGTTTTATATTTGTTATTATCGGCGCTTCGGCTTCCTTGGGAGGCGTTCCGCAGGCGGCCACACAATTTGAAAATATGCCGTTTGGGTTTTTTACACACTGCTTGCTCGCATTGCAGGAGTACCGCGTATCAGGAGGCGGGGGCTCGCATTTGCCGTCGCAGGAAGAAGAAGTATATGGACCGGTCGCATCCACTTCGCAAGACGACTTTTCGCTCACGACATCTTTGCGGCAGGCATAGTTTACGACGCCAGGTGTAGGAAGGGGTCCGCCCGTCCCGCACGCAACTTCGTCGCTTTTAGGGGGCGGGTCGCCATAATTTTCTGTACAGCCCAAACAATGAGTCATTCGCTCCAATGCCGTAAAACTCGGCTGTGAATTTTTAATTTGGTTGGTTTCGTACGATTTTAACATATCGTAACGGTCACCGTAGATTGGGTCGACAGATGATTTTCCGACAATCATCGCGTCGTTGCTGGGTCTATCCGGATTTTCTCTGCAATTGCTTACTCTGCCGGCATCATAGCCGCCGGCTTTTAAAATATCGGCTACTCCGGTCAAAAAAATACCCATTTTGGATGAATTTCCAAGCGCATTAACTACTTCGGAATTGTTCGGATCTTTTACATATTCATTAACCGCCGAATTAATAGCTTCTTGGTATCTGGCTGCAGCATTCGGGCCCTTTGGCACGCAACAAGCTTCTTCCGCATGGGCAACATAGTTTTTAATAAAAACTACAACAATAAAAATTGTCGCTATTGTGAAGAATATTTTGAGGTACTTCATAAGCAAATTATATAAACAATATTGCCTTTTGTCATTAGGCAGATATCCACCAGCTACCAATTATCAATTTACAATTACCGATTAAAAACTTAAAATTAACCAAGAGATGGCTAATAAAAAAACAACAATAACGCCGTTTTTACTCGTCGTGTTAATATTCGCGCTTTCTTTATTTTTGACTGATTGGACAAATACGACCGCGTCGGCAAACGTGCGGGACGATATTACCGCCAAACAGAAACAGATTGAAGAACTGG
>MGJJ01000028.1:19452-22681 GCA_001794205.1 Candidatus Yanofskybacteria bacterium RIFCSPHIGHO2_01_FULL_44_22
ACTGGAAAGGCAGATTGAAGAGTATCAAACCCAGATAGACACAACCCGCTCGAAATCAAAAACTCTGAAAAATGAAATCACCGGACTGAACGCAAAAATCAGCCAGCTTAACTTGGAAATTAAAAGCATGTCGCTTGCCATAAATCAAACCGCGTTGGAAATCGGCGAAGCCGAAGGTAAAATCGGCCAGTTGGAAAACGGCATTAGCACGCACAAAAACGCCCTGGCTCGGTATCTGAAAATAATTTATGAAAACGACCAGAAAAATTTAACCGAAGTTATTTTGAACAACGACAGTCTCTCCGCTTTTTTCAGTGACCTGGACGGCATAAGAACGACGCAGGACAAACTGACCGTATCGGTAAGTGAAATGAAACGGCTTAAATCCGACATCAGCGTTCAAAAAGAAGAATTGGAAGACAAGAAATTTGACATGGAACGGCTTAAAAAGCTTCAAGAGATTGAGAAAAGAACGGTTGACGGCAATAAAAAACAAAAAGACGGCGTTTTGAAAGAAACAAACGGCAAGGAGACTAAATTCCAGGAGCTTGTCAAAAAATCTCAAAAAGACATCGCCGCCATCCGCGACCAAATCGGATATTTGATACAAAACGGCGTTTCCGCCGAAGAAGCCGTAAAATACGGCCAATTAGCCGCCATCAGAGTCGGAATAAGGCCGGCTTTTTTAATTGCCATTTTGGAAATAGAATCCGGTTTGGGCCGGAATGTTGGCACCGGCAATTGGATGGACGATATGTATAATTGTTATCTGCGATTGGGTAAATCTTCAAGAGCGGAAACGGAGAAAAACGCTTTTCTGGCGATTATCGGCAAACTCGGTCTGAACGCCGACACGGTCAAAGTTTCCCGAGAACCAAATTACGGCTGCGGCGGAGCGTTGGGACCGGCCCAATTTCTGCCGTCCACCTGGCTGGCTTATGAAGAAGAAGTGGCGCGATTGACCGGCCATAATCCGCCTAATCCCTGGAGCATAGAAGACGCTTTTATGGCTTCGGCCTCTAAACTCGTCAAAGGAGGAGCGGCGTCAAAAGACAAAGCCGGAGAAACCGCCGCCGCCAAAGCTTACATTAGCGGTAATCCGAAATGCACAAAAACCATCTGCAATTCATATGCGAGAATGGTTCTCCAAAAGGCCGTCGCGATTGAACAAAATCTTTAAATTGTTAATTGATAATTGTTGGTTGATGCGTTATCCTCTATGCCATCCGTCCCTTAACATTTAAAATAAGAAGGTTGCCATGCAAAGAAAGATAAACGCCATTTTAATCGCCGTTGTCGCCTTGCTTGTTTTTGCCGTATTTGAAAATGCGCTTAACACCGAAGATTTTTTGCCCGAAAAAATAATCAACGTTCGGGCCGATATCTCGCAAACCCAGCCGCAATGGACATTGCCCGACAAACTGGAAGAAGGGAAAAAGCTTCTTCGCGATTCGCCACCTCTTGGGTTTTTGGAAGAAACCGTCGTCACTAAACTGAAAAGCGGGAAAAAGACAACTTCTCAAAAATTGGCGCGCAAAGAAATCGCTTTGGCCGTATTAAACATTGAAACGGGACAAGTTTTTGAAAAAAGATACTGGTTGGACGTAAAAGACATTGAAAAAGCAAACATCATAAGCAAGAAATATCTGGAAAATGCCGATAATTTGCCAAGGTTTGCGCCCGAAGACATAAACGAAGATTTTTCCGTTATTGTTAATTGGTGGAACAGTTTTAATTCCGACCTTAGCATCGCTAAATCCGGCTCAGACACGGAATACATTATTGCCGCCAATAAATATTTACTGGATAACGATTCGCTTGTTTATCCGGCAGAAAAAACCGGCGAGAAATATTCCGATATCGTTTACGCGCCATATTCAAGCTCCATGCATATCGCTGATTTCATTTTAGAGGGCGCAAGATTTCTTAATAAAAATGTCGCTCAAGGATTTAAAGAATTGGAAGACGGGGAAATTGAATCAAAAGCGTTGCCGGGGAAATTAATAACAGAAACGATAACGCAAACATTCGTTAAAAATATTTTTCTAACCGAACAGACCGACCCGAGGAAAATGTTCGTTTCCGACAACGGCGGACGACAACTGGCGGAAAGAGTCTTTGTTCGCCTGGGCATTAATAAAGAAAAAGCGTTCCGCTATACTGTTTCTAAAACCGGCGCCTCCGGTCTTGGACAAATAATGCCGGGCACCTATGCCAGTATTGTTAAAAAATATCCCGCGGCGCGCCTGAATAAAGACATAGATATCGGACGGGTGGATATCGTCAACGCGATTAAAGCGTCAATTCTCGTTTTTGATGACCACTTGGCGACGGTAATGGGCAAAGTCAATGCTTCGTCAAAAAACCGCGCCGTATTCGCCCAAAAAAACCAAGATGAAATAGATGAAGTCAGGGCGGCGATTTATAATGGCGGCCCGAGCAAATACAAACCGCTTACGGGAACGATTTATTTGGGGATAAGCGAGACCGTCAATTTCGTCAAAAAGTTCAAAATGATTCGGGAATTGAAATTGTTTGATTCGCCGGCGCAGGCAAGCCAAACCCAGCCGTAAACGCAATCACTATTCCGCTGGCGGTTCCGAAACGAATTCCAGACCGGCGTTATTCGCCGGTTTTTGATTTTCGTGGTTAAATATGTCTGTGCTGAAACAAAATACCGGAAAAACCATATATGTCGCAATGTCTGGCGGAGTGGATAGTTCCGTTGCCCCCGCTTTGTTAAAAAAGCGGGGATTTAATATTGTTGGAGTTTTTATGAAGCCGTGGTCTCCGATTTCCCAAGGTCCGACCTTGGAAGAATTCCAAGGTCGGACCTTGTACTGTCCGTGGAAACAAGACAGGGAAGATGCTTTGCGGGCGGCGGCGGTTTTAGACATTCCGCTATTGACCTGGGATTTTTCAAAAGAATACAAAAAATATGTCGCCGACTATATGCTGAAAGAATATAAAGCCGGACGAACGCCCAATCCCGATGTGATGTGCAATAAAGAAATAAAATTCGGATTGTTTTTCAAAAAAGCGATGAATGAAGGCGCGGATTATATTGCGACGGGACACTATGCCCGCATAGCGCAAGTTCAAAAGTTGAAAGTTCATAAAGATAGTAACATAATAAAAAATAAGGAACCGAAAGAACTTGATAAACTTGATGAACTTTATAAACTTTTTACTGCGCGCGATAGCGCGAAAGACCAGACCTATTTTCTTT
>MGJJ01000029.1 GCA_001794205.1 Candidatus Yanofskybacteria bacterium RIFCSPHIGHO2_01_FULL_44_22
ATACCGACCCGCGCGACTGGACCGAAAAAAATATCGCCTACATGACTAAACAGCTCAAGAGCATGGGCGCGGTTTTTGACTGGCCTCGCGAAGTCAGAACGATTGACCCCGAATATTACAAATGGACACAATGGCTGTTTTTAAAATTTTATGAAAAAGGATTGGCTTATCGCGCCCCGGCGCTGGTCAATTGGTGTCCCAAGGATAAGACCGTTCTCGCCAACGAACAGGTTGTTGACGGCAAGTGTGAACGAGACGGCGAGCCGGTAATTCAAAAAGAGATAACTCAATGGATGTTCCGAATCACCGATTATGCCGACCGGCTGATTGATGACCTGTCCGGACTTGATTGGCCGGAAACAACCAAGACTGCCCAGAAAAACTGGATTGGCCGTTCCGAGGGAGCTTCCACAAAATTTCCGATTTTTAATTCTCAATTTTCAAAAGGCGGGCAGGAATATATTGAAGTTTTTACGACCCGCGCCGACACGCTTTTCGGAGCGACTTATTTGGTCGTTGCCCCGGAGCATCCGATGGTGATGAAACTCACCGATGACCGGCACCTGGACGGCATCAACAAATATCTTGAAGAAGCAAAGAAAAAAACCGAGATGGAGCGCGCCCATCTTGATAAATCCAAAACTGGCGTTTTCACCGGCGGTTTTGTCTTAAATCCGATTAACAACGAAAAAATTCCCGTCTGGGTGGCGGATTATGTTGTCGGCTGGTACGGCACAGGCGCGGTAATGGCCGTTCCGGCGCATGATGAAAGGGATTGGGAGTTTGCCAAAAAATTCAATTTGCCAATCAAGCAAGTTGTGCAAAGTGGAACAAAAATAGAAACCGAGAAACCAACCGAAGAAGATGGGGTGTTGATTGATTCTGGAAAATTTTCCGGCATGCAATCCGCCGAGGCGCGCAAAAAAATTATTGAGGAATTAAAAACTAAAGGCCTCGCCGATTTTAAAAAGAATTACAAACTCCATGATTGGGTCTTGTCGCGCCAAAGATATTGGGGCGTGCCAATCCCGATGATACATTGCGCACACTGCGGCTACCAACCAGTCCCCGAGAAAGACCTGCCGATTAAATTACCCAAACTTGATGATTTTAAGCCGTCTGACGACTCGCCTCGTTTAAGCTCCGGCGAAGCAGGCGGTCGTTCGCCACTCGCTAAGGCAGAAAACTGGGTCAAGGTAAAATGCCCCAAGTGCGGACGGGAAGGGGAGCGTGAAACCGACACCATGGACACCTTTGTTGATTCGTCTTGGTATTTTTTGCGTTATTCCGACCCGAAAAATAAAAAAGAGTTCGCTTCGCAAGACAAAATGGCCAAGTGGCTGCCAGTGCCTCTATATATAGGTGGGGCGGAACACAACACCATGCATCTCCTCTATTCACGCTTTTATATCAAAGCTCTTTATGATTTGGGTTATGTCAATTTTAATGAGCCATTTTTAAAAAGGGTTAACCGCGGACTTATTCTCGGACCGGACCGCCAAAAAATGTCCAAATCGCGGGGCAATGTTATTGACCCCGATGAAGAGGTCAAAAAATACGGCGCTGATACCGTCAGAATGTTCTTGGCTTTCATGGGGCCGTACGAACAGGGCGGCCCTTGGGACCCGCGGGGGATAAACGGGGTTTTTCGCTTTCTGAATAGAGTCTGGAATCTTTTTAACGCGAAACGCGAAACGCGAAACGCGAAACCGGAAGCTAAAGAACTGGAAATTAAATTAAATCAAGCTATTAAAAAAATCGGCAAAGATATACAAACCCTAAGCTTTAATACGGGAGTTTCTGAATTGATGAAATTATTAAATGAGTTCGAGAAAACGCCGGCATTTGAAATTGGAAATTTGAAATTGGAAATTTTTACCAAATTATTGGCTCCGTTCGCTCCGCACTTGGCCGAGGAACTTTGGATGAATGTTTTGGGAAACAAAAAATCAATTCATTTGGAAAACTGGCCCGAATATAATGAAGCGATAATTGCCGAAGAGAAAATTAATTTGGTTATTCAGATAAATGGAAAAATGCGAGATGTTATTACGGTGAGAAAGGGACTGCCGGAAGAAGAAATAAAACAGCTCGCTTTCGCCAGCGAAAAAATCAAGAAACACATCTTAGAAAAACCGGTTAAAAAAATCATATTTGTGAAAGATAAATTGACAAATATTGTTATCTAGTATAGCATTACCGGCAATAAGGCCTGGCTGAAAAAGCGGCAAGGCTGGTCGAAAATTTATGATAAAATGATAAAGCCGCACCCGATAATCGTTGTCTGCAATCAGATTGTAGGGCGGTTGCGGAACGGCTGACAGAAAAGTGAGCAAAGACAGAGACAAAGATTTTGTGGAGTTCATTATAAAAGAACTCGTCAACAATCCTGACGCCGTTCAGGTCGTCAGAACGGTTGACGAACTCGGGGTTCTGCTCTCGGTTAAAGTGGCTCCCGAAGATATGGGGCTCTTAATCGGAAGAAGCGGTTCTACCGCCAAAGCCGTCAGAATTTTGGCCAGAATCGTCGGAATGAGAAACAATGCCAGAGTAAACCTCCGAATCGAGGAGCCGGAAGGCGGACGAGGTCCGCGCGAAACCGACAAAACCAGGAATGTCGATGAGGTCATGGGTGAACTTGGAAATATATAAATAAAACCCTAAAATCCGACCCTCCGGTCGGATTTTAGTTAGCTATGAAAAAATTTGATGTTATAACTATTTTCCCCGGTATTTTTGAATCATTTCTCAATGAGTCTCTTTTGGCGCGCGCGATTAATAAAAAATTAATTTCAATCAGAGCTCACAACTTGCGGGGCTGGACAAATGACGCACACAAAACAGTGGATGATAGGCCGTATGGCGGGGGAGCGGGAATGGTCTTGAAAATAGAACCTATTTTCAGGGCAGTTAAAAGTTTATCAAGTTATAAAGTTCGTAAAGTGAAGACAAGAGTGATTTTGCTTTCGGCCAAGGGGAAACAATTTACCCAAAAAGACGCAAGACGGTTGGCAAAATACAACCAGTTGATTTTTATCTGCGGGCGGTATGAAGGCGTAGACGAAAGAGTGGCGCAACATATAACCGACGAAGAAATTTCGGTTGGTCCTTATGTTTTATTCGGAGGTGAAGTGCCGGCCATGACAATTATTGAAGCCGTTTCGCGTTTAATTCCGGGAGTTGTGGCAAAAGAAGAATCTATTAAATTTGAAAGTTTTTCAGATAAAAACGCGGCGACAAAAGAATATCCGCAATATACGAGGCCGGAAGTATTTGAGCCGACTATAGACCGGAAGAAAACATGGAAAGTCCCTAAGATATTACTTTCCGGAGACCATAAAAAAATCACATCTTGGCGGAAAAAACACTCCGTTTGAACTCCGTCTTTCAAGAATTTGACCAAAGAGTCACCTTCTTAAATTATCCTCAAAAGATGGGGGGTTGACTCTAAAAACTAAAAGGAATAATATACTAATTACCAAGAAACAACATTAAAATTAAAAGATTGTGGCAAAACCACGATTGCTCCGTATCATAAGGGGTAATCGTGGTTGTGTTATACTCACAATACAACCGGTACTTTCCAAATTTTATATAGTCAACCAGCGAATTTAAAATGTCTTTTGGCCATAGTCTATTGACTGTTGACCATAAGCATCTATTTAAGAGAGTTTGATTCTAGCTCAGGATGAACGCTGGCGGCACCGATAAGTCATGCAAGTCAAACGTGTCAGTGCGGGGCACTGACCGCGGAATGACGCAGAACTGACGCAGACAATCGCAGAAAAATATTTCTTTCTGCGTAGGTCTGCGTTTAGTCGGCGTACTTCTGCGGCCAATGCTCTGCATTGGCAAGTGGCGAACGAATTAGTAACACATTGGCATCTACCTTAAAGTCAGGCAAAACTAGTCGAAAGATTGGCTAATTCCTGATGGTCTCGCAAGAGTAAAGGCGCAAGCCGCTTTAAGAGGAGCCTATGTCCCATCAGCTTGTTGGCGGGGTAATGGCCCACCAAGGCTATGACGGGTAGGGGGTGTGAGAGCACGACCCTCAATGACGAAACTGAGATACGGTTCGTACACCTACGGGTGGCAGCAGACGAGAATATTCGACAATGGGCGAAAGCCTGATCGAGGGATGCCGCGTGCAGGAAGAAGTCCTTCGGGATGTAAACTGCTTTTGCGTGGGAAAAAATAGCCCCCTCACTCAGGGATTTTGTTAGTCTTGACGACGCGAATTTTAGTCGGATTCGCGACGCGAAGAGCGATGTGTGCCTTTAGGCACATAAGCGATGAGCAACAAAGAAGATGTCTAAAATTCACTAGCCCCTTGGGAAGTGAACTAACGGGCGATTTCTTTGTTACTCCTCCTCGTAGTGGCATTAACCACAACTTCGTCGTCGTGCCTCGAAATCGCCTCGTTTGTTCACTTTCAAGATTTAATAAAATCCTTGAGTGAGGGGGCCCTGATTGTACCACGAGAATAAGGGGTTGCTAACTCTGTGCCAGCAGCAGCGGTAATACAGAGACCCCAAGCGTTATCCGGAATTACTGGGCGTAAAGAGCGAGCAGCCGGTTCTGTTAGTCTGGCGTTAAATCCTTCGGCTTAACCGGAGAACCGCGTTGGAAACGGCAGAACTAGGGCAGGTGAGAGGCAAGCGGAACGTGCGGTGTAGGGGTGAAATCCATTGATATCGCACGGAACACCAAAAGCGAAAGCAGCTTGCTGGCGCTTTGCCGACGGTCATTCGCGAAAGCGTGGGCATAAAAAAGGATTAGATACCCTTGTATTCCACGCCCTAAACCATGCTGACCAGCTATTGGGAGCATCGACCCTTCCAGTGGCGAAGCTAACGCGTTAAGTCAGCCGCCTGGGAAGTACGAGCGCAAGCTTAAAACTTAAAGAAATAGGCGGGAATTCGCACAAGCGGTGGATCATGTGGTTCAATTCGACACTGAGCGAGAAACCTCACCAGGGTTTGAAATCCTAGTGAAATCCTCGGGAAACCGAGGCCCCCGCAAGGCACTAGGACAGGTGCTGCACGGCTGAAACTTTCGGCCGGTAGGGGAGCAATTCCCTACAAAAAGAACCAACTCATAACGGTGGAGTCCTGAATATTTTAATGCTAAAATTAAAATATGGATAATACCGTGGAAAGCTCGAGTACAAGTTTTTGTAACTTTCCGAAAACAACCGAAGATTATTACATTCTTGGTCTTTGGATATAAGCTTTACGTGAATTGCAGGCCGTTACTAAGAATTTTTAAAGAATTCAAGGATAATGGCGAGAGAAGTATAAATAATTTTGTAATTTATATCTCCAGATTCGATACTAATAAATTTACAAATGCAATCAGTCTGTATTCAATGAAGTTACAAAAACTTGTACTTGGGTCCCGTAGAGACTCTGACTATACAGAGATAGTATAGTCAGGATGGCAACAAATACTTAGTATTGCCATAAAACGTTGGCCCCCGCCAAGGCGGGGTGAAAGTATAGTCCGTACCATTAGGAATAGTGGAATAATATGGTCGTCAGCTCGTCATGTAAATGGTTTCCTTAAGTGGATTAACGAGCGCAACCCCTATTGTCTGTTATATTTGTCAGGCGAGACTGCTCCGGTAACGGAGAGGAAGGTGGGGATGACGTCAAGTCAGCGTGGCCCTCTGATATCCTGGGCTACACACATGATACAATGGGCGTTACAATGGGTTGCCAAGCCGCGAGGCGGAGCTAATCCCATCAAAGGCGCCCCCAGTTCGGATAGGAGGCTGCAACTTGCCTCCTTGAAGCCGGAATCGCTAGTAATCGCTGATCAGAACGCA
>MGJJ01000030.1 GCA_001794205.1 Candidatus Yanofskybacteria bacterium RIFCSPHIGHO2_01_FULL_44_22
CGGAGAAAAAGGAGAACAAGTCGTCAAAGGTTCAATTCCGGCCGAACTGCTTGAACAGGCCAAGAAAGAGCGGGCAATTATGGTGGAAAAAATTGTTGAACATGATGATGAAGCGATGTCAGAATATCTGGACGGCAAAGAAATCGAAATTGGGAGATTGAGAAAAATTATCCGCAAGGCGACGATTAATAATGAAATATTTCCGGTTTTATGCGGTTCAGCCCTGAAAAACAAGGGTGTTCAATTAATGCTTGACGCAGTGGCTTATTATCTTCCGTCGCCGGTGGACATTCCTCCGACCAAAGCCACTCTGCCGAATACGGGAGCGGAAAAATTAATTTCTGCCAGCGAAGACCAGCCCTTCGCGGCTTTGGCTTTTAAAACAGCCACCGACCCGTTTGTCGGTTCGCTTGTTTATTTTCGCGTTTATTCCGGAAAGCTTACCGCCGGTTCTTATGTTTTGAACACACGGAGCGGAAATCAGGAAAGAATCAGCCGCATCATTCGCATGCACGCCAACCAGAGAGAGGAGATAAAAGAAATTTTTACCGGAAACATAGCCGCGACCGTAGGTCTCAAAGATACAAAGACGGGCGATACTTTATGCGATTCGGACCATCCCGTCATTTTGGAAGGCATAGAAGTGCCGGAACCGGTGATTTCTCTGCGCATTGAGCCGAAAACAAAAGCCGACCAGGAAAAAATGGGTATGGCTCTCAAAAAACTTTCCGACGAGGACCCGACATTCAGAATAAAGAGCGACGAGGAAACCGCCGAGATGATAATTTCCGGCATGGGCGAACTGCACCTGGAGGTTTTAGTTGAAAGAATGAAGAGAGAATTCGGCGTTCAGGCCAATGTCGGCCGGCCGCAGGTTGCTTATAAGGAAACAATAAGCGGAACCGCGGAAGCGGAAGGAAAGTATATCCGCCAGTCGGGAGGCCGGGGACAATACGGCCATGTTTGGCTGCGGGTGGAGCCGGCAGAACGCGGCGCCGGCTATGAATTTGTTGACGCCATCAAGGGCGGGACGATACCGGACGAATTTATTGCGCCGTCCGAAAAAGGAGTCAAGGAAGCGATGGACAAAGGCGTAGTTGCCGGCTTTCCCATGGTGGATATGAAAGTAACTTTGTACGACGGTTCTTACCACGACGTAGACTCTTCCGAAATTGCGTTTAAAATTGCCGCCTCGGCCGCTTTGCAGGAAGCATCCAAAAGAGCCAAGCCGATTCTCTTGGAACCGATAATGAAAATAGAAATTATAACCCCCGAAAGTTCTTTGGGAGAAACCACCGGCGACTTGGCTTCAAGGCGGGGACAAATTATGGGTATCAACGACCGAAGCCCGCTCAACCTTAAATTGATTGACGCCAGAGTGCCGTTGTCTGAAACTTTCGGCTATGCCACCGCTCTGCGGTCCTTGACCGAAGGGCGCGGTACATTTAATATGGAGTTTGACCACTATGAGCCGGTGCCGGCCAGTTTTGCAGAGCTAATTAAGGAAGGAAAGAAGTAAACCACGAATTACTAATTTATTACGAAATATATTAATAGAAAACCGTATTCGTATATTTAGTATTGATTCGTAATTAGTAGCCAATGGATATCGATGAACTGAAAAAACTTTTGAAGAATTCCACCGCGGTTTTGGTTTTGGACAATGGAGAACCGTCCTATGTGATACTGGACTACAATTCTTATAAAGCCCTGATTTTAAAAGAAAAAGAGGTTAAAATAAATAATATTGAAAAGCCTGCGAGCGGAAACGGCAAGGAGCGGGGAGAAGAAAGGGAAATTCTGGAAAGGATAAACAAAGACATTCTGGCCATAAAAAACGAGATTGAAAACGAGGAAAAAGCAATAGGAGCGAATACGGAGAATTAGGCGGGGTTGACTAATTTAAGCTGCTGGAGTAAAATACGAACAATTGTCAATATTTAATTGAAATTTTAATGCTGTCGTCTAACGCGGAATAGCCAGCACGGACAAGCCGATACTGGTCATTAAGCCGTTAGCCGAAGAAAACAGGTAAATGGCAGGAAAATTTGAGAGAACAAAGCCGCACTTGAATGTCGGCACAATCGGTCATGTTGACCATGGAAAAACCACCTTAACGGCGGCTATTCTGCATGTTTTGGATATGTATAAAGATGAGGGTTATGGCGCAAGAGTTGAAGATATAAACCAGATTGACAGCGCTCCCGAAGAACGGCAAAGAGGTATTACCATCGCTTTACATCATTCAGAATACGAAACTCCGAAGAGGCACTATGCTCACGTTGATGCTCCGGGACACCAAGACTATATCAAGAACATGATTACGGGCGCGGCTCAAATGGACGCGGCTGTTTTGGTTGTGGCGGCTTCGGACGGTCCGATGCCTCAGACCAGAGAGCACATTCTTCTTGCCAGACAGGTGGGTGTTCCTTCCATGCTTGTGTTTTTGAACAAGGTTGACCAAGTGGACGACCCCGAAATGATTGACCTGGTTGAAACCGAAATTCGGGAACTTTTGAATAAATATCAATTTCCCGGCGACAAAACCCCGATTATCCGAGGCTCCGGATTAAAAGCGCTTGAGGCGAAGAGCAAGGACGACCCGGCGGTGAAGCCGATTCTGGAATTAATCAAACAGCTGGACGAGTATGTTCCCGACCCTGTCCGAGACACCGATAAACCATTCCTGATGCCGATTGAAGACATTTTCTCGATTGAAGGCCGCGGCACTGTCGTTACCGGAAGAATAGAGAGAGGTAAACTGAAACTTAACGACGAAGTGGAAATCGTCGGCATTAAACCGACTGCCAAGACGATTATTACCGGCATCGAAATGTTCAACAAACAGCTTGATGAGGGTATGGCCGGAGACAATGCCGGAGTGCTCTTGAGGGGAACTAAAAAGGAAGACGTCGAGCGGGGCCAGGTTTTGGCCAAGCCCGGCACTATCACTCCCCACACCGAGTTTGAAACCGAAATTTACGTTTTGACCAAAGAAGAAGGCGGACGCCACACTCCGTTCTTCAAAGGATACAAGCCGCAATTTTATTTCAGAACGACAGATGTAACCGGCGAGGTAATGCTTCCGGAAGGAGCGGAAATGGTTATGCCCGGCGACACCGTAAATTTGAAAGTTAAATTGATAGCTCCGATTGCCATGGAGGAAAAACAAAGATTTGCCATTCGCGAGGGCGGTAAAACCGTCGGCGCCGGAGTGGTAACGAAAATCAACGTATAAAATCTTAACGCCCGGCCCCTTGCAAGGGGCCGGGCGTTAACAGTTCCTTAAAGTTTATGGCCAGCAAAAAGACCCCGGAAACAAGCCAAAAAATAAGGATAAAGCTTAGGGCTTACGATAATAAGATTATTGACAAATCTGCCCAGCAGATTGTTGAAACCATTGAACGATATGGCGGTAAACCCATAGGCCCCGTGCCTCTTCCGACGGAGACCCGCAAATATACCGTAAACCGTTCGTCTTTTATTGATAAAAATTCCCGCGAGCAGTTTGAAATGCGCACGCACAAAAGAATTATCGACATTACGGTTTCAACGCCCAAAATTATCGATGCCCTGATGAATCTTAATTTGCCGGCCGGAGTAGATATTGAAATAAAGATGTAGGGTATTTAGAAATAAATTATTGTTTTCCCCTTGCCATTTAGGTGGCAAGAGATAAGGCAGTAATCGACGGTGGAATTCATCCCAACGGTAATTTGCAAGAATGGGTTTTTAAAAATTCACCGCCGCATCGCTCGCCTTAACGAAAAAAGGTGGTTTTAATTCCGAACAAAACCGCAACAACATAAAAATGCACCAAGGATTTAGCTTTGTGTAAAACCGGCTAAGTCCGGTCTTTTTGTTAAAATGTTCAAGTTTATATTGGGAAGAAAAATTGGGATGTCGCAGATATTTCAGAAAGACGGAATAGTGGTTCCGATTACGCTTATTGAAGCGGAACCGAATGTCGTGCTTGGAATTAAAACCAAAGAAAAGGACGGTTATGACGCCGTTCAGGTCGGTTTTGAAACGGTAAGCGCGAAAAAAATAAAAAAACCGCAAAAGGGCCAGTTTAAGGAATCGGGAAATTTTAAAACGGTTAAAGAATTTCGGGTGAAACAAGAAGAAGCCGGGGAGAACGCCTTTAAAATAGGAGATAAGTTGGACGTTTCCGTTTTTTCCGAAGGGGATGTCATCAAAGTATCCGGCCTTTCAAAAGGAAAAGGTTTTTCCGGCGCGGTTAAAAGGCATGGTTTTCACGGGATGCCGGCCAGCCATGGCCATCATTCAGTACAGCGCCACGTCGGTTCAATCGGCCAAAGATTTCCCCAGCATACTTTGAAGGGCATGAGAATGGCCGGAAGGATGGGCGGTCAGACAACGACTGTCAGGGGCTTAAAAGTGGCGGTTGTCGATAAAGACAATTCCTTTTTAGCCGTAAAGGGCGCGGTGCCGGGCAACAAAGGTGGGCTGGTGATGATACAATCACAATAATATGGAATATCCATTATACAACCAGAATGCCGAAGAAACGGGGAAAATTGATTTGCCAGATTTGATATTCAATTCAAAAATGAACAGCGACCTTTTACACCAGGTAGTTTCTTCTCTAATTGCCAATCAAAGACAGACTTTGGCTCACACCAAATCAAGAGGAGAGGTAAGAGGAGGAGGAAGGAAGCCTTGGCGGCAGAAGGGCACCGGCCGGGCCAGACACGGTTCAATCCGTTCACCTCTTTGGAAGGGCGGCGGCGTTACATTCGGACCAACCAAAGAAAAGAATTTTAAAAAGAAAATAAACAAAAAGATGGCGCGCAGAGCATTGGCTATCGCCTTGGCTTCAAAAACCAAAGACGGCCAGTTGCTTGTTTTGGATGACATAAAATTAATTCAGCCCAAAACCAAAGAAATGGCCGCGGTTTTAAAAAGCTTCCGGAAAATAACGGGCGGCGCCGGAACAACGCCGAGCATTTTATTGATAACTCCGTCGTTGCGCGTCGATATCAAAAGAGCGGCCCAAAATTTACCGGCCTTGAATGTAATCGAGGCTCGGAATTTAAATTCGCTTTCAGTGTTATCTTCAAAATATGCCATGTTGTTAAAGGATTCCATAGACATTTTCCAAAAATTATTCGATAAAAGTTAGGCGGGATTTCAAGGAAACATGAGATTTAAACTTTTTAACAAACAAACGGCCGCTACGGCAGATGAGCAAAAAGAAGCAACGGCGCAAAAAGAAACGACAACGGCTAAAACCGAGAGAGTTTTTAACATAACATCGGCGGGACGGCCTGTTTTGAAAGGTTTCTATGTCAGCGAAAAGGCCTCTCTTTTATCGGAATTCAACCAGTATGTTTTTAAAGTTTTTGATTGGGCGACGAAAAATGAAATCAAGAAGCAGGTGGAGAAAATGTTTAATGTTAAAGTTGATTGCGTTAAAATAATCAATTTACCGGGAAAAAGAAGAGATACCGGAAAACATCCGGGATTCAAATCCGGATTTAAAAAAGCCGTCGTGGTTTTAGAGGGAGGGTATGCAATAGAACAGGCGAAAGCGTAAAAATATGAAACAATACAATCCGACAACGCCATCGCGAAGGCACATGCAAGGTTATGATTTTTCCCGATTAACCAAAATCGGAGCTTTAAAATCTTTAAAAAGTTCATTTCACCGAGCGGTCGGAAGGAATAATCAAGGACGGGTCACCTCTTTGCGGAGAGGCGGCGGCGTTAAGAGATTGTATCGCGAAATAGATTTCAAGCAGAATAAAATAAACGTTCCCGGAAAAGTTTTTTCAATAGAATATGACCCGAACAGAACGGCAAGAATCGCCAGAGTTCATTTTGCAGACGGGGAAAAAAGATATATCCTCGCTCCTCAAGAACTGAAAGCCGGTGATACGATTATAACTGCCGAAAAAGCGCCTTTGAAGCCGGGCAATCGAATGAAACTGAAAAATATACCTCAAGGTTCGATGGTTCACAATATTGAATTATTTCCGGAACAGGGCGGGAAAATAGTAAGAACGGCCGGCAACGGGGCAATGGTTTTGGCTAACGAAGGCGGCTTTGTCCAATTAGTAATGCCGTCCTCGGAAGTGAGAATGATTTCAGGCGAATCCTACGCTTCTTTGGGTCAGCTTTCCAACGCCGAACACAGTTCGATTAATTTGGGAAAGGCCGGCCGCTCAAGATGGCTTGGCAAAAGACCGAAAGTCAGGGGAACCGTTATGAATCCGGTTGACCATCCTTACGGCGGAGGCGAGGGCAAACAAGGACGAGGAACTCGAAGGCCGAAAACCGCCCAGGGCAAGATTACCGGTGGCAGAAAAACCAGAAACAAGAAAAAGAAATCGGGAAAGTTCATTGTAAGGAGAAGAAATAAGTAAGAGTTAAAAGTTCATAATAATTAAGATAAGACATGTCACGATCAATAAAAAAAGGCCCGTATGTTGACCAAAAGCTATTGAAAAAAATAGCCAGAGTTAGGGCTGGAGATAAAACCATAATCAAAACTTGGGCGAGGGACAGTACGATTATACCCGAGATGATAGGTTTTACGTTTGGCGTCCACAACGGCCGGACGCACATTCCGGTTTTTATTATGGAAGATATGATTGGCCATAAGTTGGGCGAGTTTTCGCCGACAAGAAAGTTTACCAGACACGGCGGCCGAATGCAGAGAGAACTTGAAGCGGCGCAGAAACAGAAGGAAATCGAAGTGGCACAAGCCGCGAAAGCGGCAGCCACTGTCGCCGAAGATAAAAAACCGGCGTAAAGCAAAGGCTAATGGTCAATAAGCAGTTTTTATGGCTAAAGTAATTACCCAGCTTAATAGATATAGAATAGCTCCCCGCAAAGTGAGGGCGGTTGTTAATTTGATAAAAGGAATGCCTGTTTTAGACGCCGTAAGTCAGTTGGAATTTTTAATAAAAAGACCGTCCGGCGGCATAATCAAGTTGCTTAAATCGGCTATTGCCAACGCGGAGAATAATTTTAATATGGTGAAAGAAAATCTGATTGTAAAAAGCATTGCTGTCAACGAAGGGATAAAACTTAAACGGTTTAAACCAAAAGGATTCGGAAGAGCGGCGGCTATTCAAAAAAAAACCAGTCATGTAAGGTTGATTCTTGAAGAAAAAGTTCCCGGTCTTAAAAGGCAAGAAGCTGTTCGTCCGGCTGAAAGGGAACAGGCCGGTTATGTCCCCGCAAAAGAAGAAAAATCAATTGAAGATGCCAAAAGGCCGTCTATCAAAAGAGAATTGGGAAGAAAGAGCGGAATAATCGGAAACTTGAAGAAAAAATTTTTCCAGAGAAAGGTAGTATGAAGTAAAGGCTAATGGTCAATAAGCAGTTTTTATGGGTCATAAAATTTCACCGACATCTTTCAGGATAGGAATACAAAAGGATTGGCCATCCCGCTGGTTTGGCGGGAAAAAATACGTTCCTTATCTTAAGGATGATTTGGCGGTGAGAAAATTTTTAGGGAGTAAATTAAAGAACATGGGCATCGACAAAATAGAAATGGACCGAGGCGCCGATGCCTTGAATATCGTAATTTACACTGCCCGGCCAGGTTTGTTGATAGGAAGAGGCGGCGGCGGGATTGAAGATTTGAAGAATGGTGTTCGCCGGTTTTTAAAAAATAAACTGGCTGTCCGTATCGAGGTGCAGGAAATCAAGAACCCGGAATTGTCAGCGACAATTATGGCCGAATTAATCGTCGAGCAAATCGAAAAAAGAATTCCATTCAGAAGATTAATGAAGCAGACCCTGGCCAAAATAATAGCGAATAAGCAGGCCAAAGGCGCAAAGATTCAGATAGGTGGACGGTTGGACGGAGCGGAAATAGCCAGGACGGAGCATCTGGAAGAGGGCAATTTGCCCCTTCAGACGCTAAGAGCCGACATTGATTTTGCCAGAGCGACCGCCTTCACTACTTACGGAACGATTGGGGTTAAAGTATGGATTTATAAAGGAGAAGTATTCGAATAATACCCGACACCAATATGCGAATGAACACGAATGACTCGAATAATTTATTCGTAAATTGGGGTCGATAAGCGTTAGCGATTATGTTACAGCCAGCAAGAGTAAAACACACCAAAGTTCATAAGGGTAGATTGAGGGAAAAAGCTTCCCGCGGCACCAAATTGAGTTTTGGCAGTTTTGGTTTGAAAGCGGAGCAATCATCTTGGCTTAAGTCTAACCAGTTGGAAGCGGCTAGACGCGTTATGACGAGGTTCGTGCAAAGAGGCGGCAAAATCTGGACAAGAGTTTTCCCCGATAAGCCCAGAACGGCGAAAAGTTCGGAAGTCGGGATGGGTGGAGGCCGAGGAGCTCTTTCTCATTTTGTGGTGCCGGTTGAAGCCGGAAGAATCATATTTGAAATTGACGGTCTTACCGAACAGCAGGCCGAGGAGGCATTAAGGATGGGGGCATTTAAGCTGCCAATTAAAACAAGGATAATTAAGAGATAAATTTTTCGATTAGTGTTATTCGTAGATTAGAATCGGCTTATGAAAAATAATTTTCAAAACAAAACCACAAACGAATTGAATCAATATCTTTCCGAAGCGAAAGCAAAATTGGCGCGGCTTGGTTTTGACTTAGCCGATAAAAAATTAAAAGATACAAGCCAAATCAAAAAAACCAAAAAAGAAATAGCCAGAATCATGACGGAGATTAGAACTAAGAATTAAGAAGCATAATTTAAAACCATGAAAGAAAAAATAAAAACAGTCAGAACAATAAAGGGCGTGGTTGTTTCCGACAAAATGTCCAAGACGGCCGTTGTCGAAACTTTGAGATTAAGAAAGCACCCGAAATACAAGAAATATTTTAAAATCAGTAAACGATTCAAGGCCCACAATCCGGAAAACCAATATCATGTCGGAGATAAGGTGATGCTTCAAGAAACAAGGCCAATGTCAAAAGAAAAGAGATGGATTATCGTAAGCAAGACAAAGTAATGACAATGGCCGATAGATTATAGACCAGAGCAAGAAATAAAAGCTGTGGCCCATAGTCCATTAGCCATCAACAGAAATGTTACAACCTCGTTCCATAGTAGATGTTGCGGACAATACCGGCGCCAAGAAGGTTGGGGTTTTTAAAGTTCTCGGCGGTTCAAAGAGGAGATATGCCGAGCTTGGCGACATAGTTGTGGTTTCGGTTAAATCGGCCGAACCGAGAAAAGCAGTAAAAAAGAAAGAAGTGTTGAGGGCCGTAGTTGTCCGACAAAAAAAGGCGTTTCGCCGGAAGGACGGAACTTATATCAGGTTTGACGATAACGCCGTTGTGATTATTGATGGCAAGGAACCCAAAGGCGGAAGAATTTTTGGTCCGATACCGAGAGAAATAAAAGAAAGAGGATTTAATACGATTGCGTCGTTGGCGGAAGAAGTAGTGTAAATCTGCGAATTACTAATAACTTACGAAGTACGAATTCGTACATTCGTACCGAATTCGTACTTCGTAAATGTTGAGCAATGAAATTGCGAAAGGGTGACAATGTAAAAATGTTGGGTGGAAAAGACCGGGGCAAGACCGGCAAAGTTTTAGCCGTGATACCGTCGGAAAACAAGATTATTGTTGAGGGTTTGAATATGCTGAAAAGGGCGGTCCGGGCGAGAAAGCAAGGCCAAAAGGGCCAGATAATTCACAAAGAAAGAGCGGTAAGCGCCGCCAGCGCGGCTTTAATTTGCAAGTCATGCGGCAAATCGACCCGAATCGGATTCAGAACTGAAAGCAAGTTAAAAATCCGCATTTGCAAAAAGTGTAAAAATGAAGTATAAACGATATCGCATAAGAGCATAATATGACTGTTCCAAGATTGTTGGAAAAATATAGAAAAACGGTTGTTCCTGCGATGCAGAAAGATTTTGGCATAAAAAACATAATGGAAGCGCCGAAAATTAAAAAAGTCGTGATTAATGCGGGCATCGGCAGGCTTTTAAAGGACGAGAAGGCGATAGAAAAAGTCGCCAAAGACATGACTGCGCTGTCCGGCCAGAAAATCGTGTTTAAAAAGGCCAAAAAATCAATAGCCGGTTTTAAAACCAGAGAAGGTATGAATATCGGCGTTGCGGTAACGCTTCGGGGGAAGAAAATGTACGATTTTCTGGACCGGCTTATTGGCATAGCTCTTCCGAGAGCTAAGGATTTTCGTGGGATTGATGTTAAAAATTTTGACCGCGACGGCAATCTTAACTTGGGCATCAAAGAATCAAGCATTTTCCCGGAGATAAATTACGAAAACATGAAAGATATTTTCAGTCTGGGGATTACCGTTGCCGTAGATGCGGAAAAAAGAGAGCACGGTATCGGACTTTTGAAAATGCTCGGCTTTCCATTAAGAGATAAAATTATTTAATATGCCGAAGAAATCAACAATAGCCAGGTCGAATAAAAAGCCCAAATTTTCGACGCGCATAGTGCGAAGATGTTTTCTTTGCGGCCGTAAGCGCGGATATATGAGAAAATTCGGATTATGCCGGATTCATTTCAGAGAATTGGCCGGCCAGGGATTGCTTCCGGGAGTAAAAAAATCGAGCTGGTAATATTTTTTAAATTTTATTATGGACCCTATTTCAGACATGTTAATAAGAATTAAGAACGCCCAAGCGGTTAAAGCCGACCAAGTTTTGATTCCTTTTTCGAAATCGAAATTTCAAATTGCCGGCATTTTTAAAGAAAAAGGGTTTTTGTCGGGAGTAGAACGGAAAAAGAAAAAAGAGAAAAAGTCCGAGACTGAATATTTGTTGGCCACTCTTAAATATTCCGACAACCAAGGAGCGATTCACGGCATAAAAATTATCAGCCGTCCGTCCAGAAGGATTTATATTGGAGCCAAAGACATCAAACCGGTCCGTTCTGGCTACGGGATAGCGGTTATTTCCACCCCCGAGGGTATTATGGATTCGCGGGAGGCCAGGAAAAAAAATCTGGGAGGAGAACTGATGTTTGAAATATATTAAAACGACCAAAAAAGTTTAAAAAATTAAAGATTTAAAAAGTGAGCAAAATAGGCAAAAAAACAATAAATATTCCGGCCGGCACGGAGATAATCATCGAAGGGCGGAAAATGACGGTCAAAGGTTCCAAGGGAGAACTGCAAATGGCAATTCCGGAAGACATTGAGATTTCCGTCAGCGACGGCAAATTGAAAGTTGTCGCCGCGGGCAAAGAGCCGAAGAACGAAATCTGGGGATTAATCAGAGCTCTTGCCGCCAACATGATTAAAGGTGTTTCAGACGGCTTTGAAAAGAATCTGGAATTCCAGGGAATCGGTTACAAGGCTATTTTAAAAGGCAATGATTTGGAATTAAGCCTTGGTTATTCCCATCCGATTGTGGTGAAGGCTCCGGAGGGCATAAGTTTTAAGGTTGAGAAAAATATGATAGCGATTATTGGCCGCGATAAAGAGCTGGTCGGAAACACGGCCGCGGAGATTCGTTCTAAAAGGCCTCCGGAACCTTATAAGGGCAGCGGCATAAGGTATAAAGGCGAGGTCATAATAAAGAAAGCCGGAAAAAAAGCGGTTACAGCGAGTTAATTTTAGTATAATATGGCTATTGGAAAAAATAAAAAAATACATAGAATTTCCAGACACAAGCGTGTGCGCGCCAAGCTTTTTGGCACGGCTCAACGGCCCAGAATCTCTATTTTTAAAAGTAACCGGCATATTTTTGCGCAAGTTATAGATGACGACAAAGGCAAAACGATTGTTTCCGGGTCAGATGTTGATTTAAATCAAAAAGCATCCAAGGTCAAAAAAACGGAGAGTGCCCTTAAGGTTGGCGAGACGTTGGCGGCCCAAATTTTAGAAAAAGGAATTAAGGCGGCGGTTTTTGACAGAGGCGGATTCAAATATCACGGCAGAATCAAAGCTTTGGCTGACGGTTTGCGCAAGGGCGGAATAAAAATATAGTCAAAAGTCCAAGGTCAAAAGTTTTAATAAATATGGAACAAAATATTACAGAACAAAATATGCCGGAACAAGAAAAAGCAAAAACACTTGCTCCCGTTTTCGGAGCGGAACGACCTAAGCGCTTCGCGGGCGGAATGAGAGGAAGGGGCAGAAGGGGTTTCGGGCCGGATTCCAACAAGAAATCGGAATATGAGCAATCGGTTTTAGACATTGCTCGAGTCGCCAGGGTGACTAAGGGTGGAAAGAGATTCAGTTTTAGGGCTACCGTAGTTATCGGTAATGGAAAGAGTAAGGTCGGAGTTGGAATTGCTCAAGGCCGAGATGTGGCCCAGTCAATACAAAAAGCCTTTAATGACGCCAAGAAGCATTTGATTACCGTAGAGATTACTCAAGACGGAACGATAGCGCACCAAGTGGAAGCGAAATATGCCAGCGTCAAAGTGTTGTTAAAACCGGCTAGAGGCGGAGTAAAAGCCGGAGGAGCGGTCAGAATGGTGGCGAAATTGGCCGGCATCACCAGCTTAACCGGTAAATTGCTTAGAAGAACCAACAACAAACTTAATATTGCAAGGGCAACGCTGGAAGCGTTGAAGAAAATAAAAACCCGAATCAACACAAATCATCCGGGAAAATAATATGCAATTAAACCAGTTAAAACCTAATACGCCTCGCAAAAATAATAAACGAGTCGGCCGCGGGGGCAAACGGGGGACTTATTCCGGAAAAGGAAGCAAGGGCCAGAAATCCAGAGCCGGCGCAGGGGTAAAACCAGGTTTCAGGGGCGGCGATAACCGGCTCTGGCAGCTTTTTCCCAAACAAAGGGGAGCTTCCAAAAAACCGGGTAATTCACGGCCCCATTTTAAACATCGATTTTTCCGCGTAAAGAGCGTCAAACCGGCGATTGTTAATTTGAATTTATTTAATACTTTTAACGACGGTGACACGGTTAACCCCAAAATTCTTTTGGAAAAAGGGCTGGTTGATAGTATCAAAAACGGCGTTAAGGTGCTTGGCGGCGAAGAGCTTAAAAAGAAACTGGAATTCGGGGGGTTTGTTTTTTCTGCATCGGCGAAAGAAAAAATATTAAAAGCGGGAGGAAAAATAGAATCTTAACGACGCGAATATATTATTAGTGCGCATTATTCGTAAGTGTATCTAACCATTATTTGTAAATTAGAGTGGATTCGTAAATTGGGGTTGCTATTATGAATAAGATACTTCAAATTTTCAGAAGGCCGGATTTAAGAAACAAAGTTCTATTTGTTTTAGCTCTTTTGGTTGTTTTTCGCGTTGTATCCAACATTCCCATACCGGCGGTGGACACTTCCCGGTTGAAGGATTTTTTCGCCCAGAATCAATTTTTTGGTCTGGTCAGTTCTTTTACCGGCGGTTCTTTGTCAACCCTGTCTTTGGGCATGCTCGGTCTCGGCCCTTATATTACCGGTTCCATTATAATGCAGCTTTTGACAATGATTTTTCCCTCATTGGAGCAGATGTACAAGTATGAAGGCGAAGCGGGTCGGATGAAATTCAACCAATATTCCCGCCTGTTGACCGTTCCTTTGGCGGCCTTGCAGGGGTACAGCTTTTTGGTTTTGCTGGCTCGGCAGAACATTATCGGCCAGCTTAGCCCGCTGGACTGGGTTGCCGCTTTAGCGGCCGTTATTGCCGGGAGTGTTTTTCTGATGTGGATAGGCGAGCTTATTTCTGAAAAAAACATCGGCAACGGCGTGTCTTTACTGATTTTAGCCGGCATTGTCGCCCGTTTTCCGGCTTCGGTTCAACAGACTGTTTTTGCTTATGACCCGAGCCAGCTTTTCGCTTATGTCGGTTTCGCGATTGTGGCGCTGGCTGTCATCGTCGGAGTCATATTTATTTCCGAAGCTCAGAGAAATATCCCCATAAATTACGCGAGACGAGTCAGGGGCTTCAAGGTTTATGGCGGAGTATCCACTTATCTTCCCATGAGAGTAAACAACGCTGGAGTGATTCCGATTATTTTTGCCTTGTCTCTTTTGCTTTTCCCCGGCATGTTGGCCAACTTTTTTGCCGGTTCAAACATCGCTTTTGTTTCCAACCTGGCCGGATTCATCAATGGTATTATTCAATCCCAGCTTTGGTACGCGATTTTTTACTTTGTTCTTGTCGTCCTTTTCACTTATTTTTATACCGCCGTTACTTTTGACCCTAAATCAATCTCGGAGAATATCCAAAAACAGGGAGGATACATTCCGGGCATCAGGCCGGGACCGATGACGGCGCAATTTTTGAATCACCTGTTGAATCGGGTGACTCTGGTGGGCGCGTTGTTTCTGGGCCTGGTTGCCATTCTTCCCAATCTGGTTCAGGGCGCAACCGGCATCTCGGCTTTTACCGTCGGGGGCACTTCTATTTTAATCGTGGTGTCGGTGGCGCTGGAGATTATGAAGCAGGTGGACGCCCAGCTCTCCATGTATGAGTATTAAAACGTAAGAATATAGCGCATTTTTTCATGGCGAGCGCGTGCCCGCTTTTTTGTTTATCGTTTTACTCCCCACTCGCTAAAATGATATTATAGAAAAGATATGGCAGATACAAAAAAGATAATTATTCTCGTTGGGCCGCCGGGGTCGGGGAAGGGGACGCAGGCGGAGATGTTAGCCGACAAATTCGGGTTGTTTAATTTTGAGACCTCCAAAATTATTGAAGAAAAATTTAAGAATGCCGACCCTTCGGACGAAGTTATAGCAACAGAAAAAGAAAATTGGAAATTGGGGAAATTGGTTACACCCGAATTGGTTTTTGAATGGATAATAGATAGGGTTAAGGAATTGGCCAGTGAAGGCAAGGGTATTGTTTTTAGCGGTTCTCCGCGCACGCTTTTTGAGGTTGAAAATGAACTGCCTATTTTTGAAGAATTATACGGCAGAGAGAATATCAGAGCGGTGAACATAAAACTCACCGAAGGGGAATCGGTAAAAAGAAACAGCAAGAGAAGAATTTGCGAGAAAAACCGGCATCCCATCCCCAATTTTTCGGAGTTTGAAAATATTACCAAGTGTCCGAAGGACGACAGTCCGGTAATCACCCGCCTTTTGGATAATGCGGAAACAATCAAAATAAGATATCAAACTTATCTTAAAGAAACCGAGCCGGTGCCGGCATTTTTACGGGAAAAGGGCTATAACGTTTTAGAAATCAACGGCGAACAATCAATTGAAAAAGTATTTGAAGACATACTAAAGCAGTTAGACTATGGTCAATAGTCTATAAACGATAGTCAATTTGAATGGTCAACACAAAAACCAATAAGGAGATTCAAATTATGCGAGAGGGGGGCAGGATGCTGGCGGAAATGCTGAAAAGATTGGCGGAAGAGGCAAGGCCGGGGATTGCCACCAAGGATTTGGAAAAGCTCGCCCGCGAGCTTATTTCGTCTTATGGCGTAAAGCCGTCTTTTTTAGGTCTTGGCGGTTATCCGGCTGTTCTTTGCGCTTCGGTCAACGATGAAATCGTCCACGCCGTTCCGTCCGGCAGGAAATTAAAAGAAGGTGATTTATTCAAACTTGATTTTGGAATTATCCATAAAGGTTTTCATGCCGATTCGGCTCTTACAATTTTAATTCCGGGCGGCAAAGAGTCGGATAACGCTCTTAAAGAAAAATTAATAAATGTGACGAGAGAATCGTTGCGAATCGGGATTTCAAAAGCCAAGGCGAGAAATACTTTGGGCGATATCGGTTCGGCTATTCAGAAATATGTTGAAGCGAACGGATTCAATGTGGTCAGGGATTTAGTCGGCCACGGCATCGGCCGGGAGCTTCATGAGGAACCTCAAGTTTTAAACTACGGCCAGGCCGGTTCCGGTCTTGAACTTAAGGCGGGTATGGTTTTAGCGATAGAGCCGATGGTGGTAACCGGCGGCTGGAAAATCAAAGACGGCAAAGACGGTTTCGGTTTTCTCACCAAAGACGGCGGTTTGGCCGCGCACTTTGAGCATACGGTAGTAATAACTCAAGACGGGCCGAAAGTGTTAACTGAATAACTCGCTCGGTCAGTCCCATATTTCAGCCCATTTCTATTTTCCCATGCTTCGAATCACAATATAATTTAACGAGTCCCA
>MGJJ01000031.1 GCA_001794205.1 Candidatus Yanofskybacteria bacterium RIFCSPHIGHO2_01_FULL_44_22
AGCTTTTGTAGTTTTCACGATATAGACGCCATCAGCATTCTGTTCAACTTCAATAAATCCACGGCGCTTCAAGCCGTACAAACCATTTTGCATTTCCTTCCATTTTTTCTTTTTTAATTCTTTCTGAAGCGCGCCGATTGCCTTAATACCAAAAAACGGATTTGTTGCCGCAATCGCAACTATTCCGCCGATGGCAAACGCTCTAAGCAATTTGTGACTAAAATTCTTCATTTTGTTTCTTCGCCTTTTCTCGCTATTTGAATTTGATTTGCCAAACTTAGCATATGATAGTTTTAGCAAATAGTATAATGCAAGTAAAGATGAGGAAACATTAGAAATAAGAACTGGAACTTTTTTAAATTTTAAGATACCATAAGATTATGAATAAAATCTTTTCTGGAATACGCCCGTCGGGGAAATTGCATCTTGGCAATTATCTTGGCGCGATAAAAAACTGGCTTGCCCTGAGCGAAGCCGAAGGGATTGACCAAACGATTTTTGCCGTGGTTGATTTGCACGGCATTACCACGCCTTATGACCCTAAAAAATTCCCCGACCAAGTAATGGACACCGTTTGCGATTATCTGGCCGCCGGAGTTGACCCCGACAAATCGCTTTTAATCCGTCAATCCCACGTCCCTCAGCATACCGAACTTGCCTGGTTATTAAATACGATTACGCCGGTAAGCTGGTTGGACCGCCTGCCGACTTACAAAGAAAAATTGGAACAGACTCCCAAATATCACAACATGGGGCTTTTGGATTATCCCGTTTTAATGGCCGCCGATATTTTACTTTATAAATCCACTCTTGTACCGGTCGGCGAAGACCAGCTTCCCCATATTGACCTGACCAATGAAATCGCCAAAAGATTCAATTCTACCTTTGGCAATACTTTTGAGCCGGTAAAACCCTACCTAACCGAAGGGGCAAGAATTATGTCCCTCCAGGAGCCGACAAAAAAAATGTCCAAAACAGGAGATGACGGAATCGCCTTGTCGGACAGCCCGGACACAATCAGAGAAAAGATAAAAAAGGCCGCCACCGATTCCGGTAAGGAAATAAAATACGATGAACAAAACAAACCCGGAATATCAAACTTGCTTACAATTTACCACCTGCTCTCCAACAAAGAAATAAGCGTTCTGGAATCCCAATACGCCGGCAAGTCCTATGTGGAACTGAAAAACGACCTTGCTGAAGTCGTAGTTAATTTCCTGAAACCTCATCAAGAAAAATATAACGACCTTCGCGACAACCCCGACAAGGTGTTAAAAATACTTGAAGCATCGGAACAAAAGGCGCGTGAAATCGCCGAGAAAAATCTCAAAGAGATAAAACAGAAGATGGGACTGGGATAGCGCTTGAGACTTAACGCTTGAGACTTAGTAAGTTTTCAATCTCGTTTTTGATTTCTGCAATTTTTGCTTCCACTAAAGCTTCAGTGTTGGCTTCAACAACCAATCTCATCGCCGGTTCAGTGTTTGACTGTCTGATATTAAACCACCAATCCGAATTTTCGACGGTTAAACCGTCAAGTTCGTCAATCTTTTCGTCTTTATATTTATTTTTTAAAACACCGATTATTTCACCCGGTCTGGCCGGATTATTCACGGCAATATTGATTTCTCCGGAATAATAACCTTGTTTGAACGGCTGTATCAATTCCGAAAGTTTCCCGCCGCTCTCTTGTAATATTTTAATAAGTTTCAGCGCCGCCAAGGCCGCCGATTCGTTATAATTGGTTTCCCGAAAGAAGAAATGGCCGGACGTTTCTCCGCCAACCAAGGCGTCAGTTTCCCGCATTTTTCCGGCCAAATAACTGTGGCCGACGACAGACCTAATTCCGGAATCTCCGAAAAATTCTTTCACTGCCCTTGAAAAACGAAGGTCGTAAACCACCTTATGCTTCCTAACCGTTTTACCGCCGTTTTGCCATAAAATAGCCAAAATGTATTGCGCCGGGACAAACTCGCCCTTTTCATCAACTACGGCCAATCTGTCGGCATCTCCGTCAAAAGCGAGCCCCATATCGGCTTTTTGTTTTTTCACTTCCGCCGCCAATGTCTCAAGCCCGTTATTTCTGGCAGGGTCGGGAGAACGATTTGGAAAAGAGCCGTCTATGTCAAAAAATAATTTTGCATAATTAATTTTCAGCTTATCAAATAGCGGCGCAATAACCAAAGAACTCACCCCGTTGCCGGCATCGGCAATGATTTTTAAATTTAAGCCCGGCTTAACACCGGAAACATTTATCAAAAAATCGACATAATTATTTAGCATATCCGTCCGGTGATTGAACCTCCCCTCATGTTCGGCAATAAATATTTCACCCGCGGCCAATTCTTTAATTTTTTGAAGCCCGCTGTTTCTGTCAACGGGGGCCGCATTCTTTTTCATAATTTTAAGACCGTTATATTCCGCCGGATTGTGCGAAGCGGTTATCATAATTCCGCCATCAGCCTCAAGGCGTTTAATGGCATAATAAAACGCCGGTGTTGTGCATTGTCCGATATAAATCACATCGCAACCGGCCACGGTAACTCCTTCGACAACCGCTTGTCTTAATTGCGGAGAAGAAGACCTCCCGTCTTCGCCGATAACTAAAGTTTTAGCGGTTAAAAACCCGGCAACGGCATTGCCTATCCGTTTTGCCGCGTCTTCGTTTATCTGGCTCGGATATATTCCCCGCACGTCATAGGACTTGAAGATGTTAGTTTCCATGTTTTAAATAATACAACATTTTGAACAATTGATTAATAATAAAAAGTGGAGTAAAATGACTCCCATTCATCCGTTCATTAAAAATAGGAAAGAGGACGATGTATAAGAACCTTAGGGGCCAACATCCCAAACAGCAAATGTCGGTGGGGGTATTTGTCGCCGTGCGCAAACATAAGTATGATGAAGATTTTGGTTATGATAATCATTTTCTTTTGGTGAAACATAATTATGGCGAGCGCAAATGGTCCTTGCCGGGAGGTAAGCTTGAACAAGGTGAACTCGTTCCAAACGGAGGCCGACGCGAAACGTTTGAGGAAGCGAGTGTTGTTATTAAGATTAAGCGGCTGAAGGGGATATTTAGTTTAAGAAAGTCATTTGGCTTAGCAATACTTCTTGAGGGTCAAATCTTAAACGGTAAACCAAAACCGGATGGCAAAGAGACATCCGATTGCGGATTTTTTAAGATTGCTGAAATAAAACCGGAAGAAATTTATCCCGCCCAGTTGAGTTTACTGATGTGGGCCGAGAAAACACGCGACAGAATCACGCCGGTCTACGGCTGGCTGTCGGTTCCGCCCACCCCGTAAAGAGGAGATTGCTCCTCTTTTTTTATTTTTTATGGTAAAAATTAAAGATATGAAAGCCATCATACTTGCCGCCGGAAAAGGAACAAGAATGGGAGAGCGCACCCAAAATACTCCTAAACCCCTGCTTCAAATCGGGGGTAAGCCGATTTTGGAACACACTCTCCGGGCTCTCCCCCGCTCCATTGATGAAGCCTTGATTGTCGTAAATTATTTAAGCGGCCAAATCAAAGATTATTTCAGCTACAAATTCGGCGATGTCCGCATAAGCTACATGGACCAGAAAGAATTTCTCGGTACGGCAAATGCGGTTTGGGAAGCGCGGCCGCGTCTTAACGGCGAAAAATTTCTCGTCGTGAACGGGGACGACCTGTACAATCAGGCCGACCTGGAAGAATGCCTCAATCACGACCTGGCTTTCGGCGTAATCAAGAAAATTCCCCCAAGCGATAAATTCATCGCTATCGATATCGGCCAAAACCAAAATATCGCCGGTTTCCACAAACTTGAACCGCCGGAATTAAAAAAAGAAATATTTGTCGCCACCGGCGCCTACGTTTTGGACGATAAAATTTTTAAATATGAACCGGTTCGGCTTTCAACCGGAGAATTCGGTTTACCGCAAACCATCCTGAATATGGCCAAGGATTATCCGGTAAGGGCCGTCTTGATGAAAAAGTGGTCGCAAATAAATTATCCCGAAGACATCTTAAAAGCAGAGATTAATTTTACATTTTGATTTTTGAATTTTAAATTTTACATATGTTATCCATCGGCATAGTCGGACTTCCGAACGTGGGAAAATCAACTTTGTTTAAGGCGTTGACAAATGTCGCCGTTGACATACAAAATTATCCTTTCACCACCATAGACCCGAATGTGGGCGTGGTTGCCGTGCCCGATGAGCGGGTTGACGCCCTGGTCTTGCTTTCCAATTCGCAGAAAAAAATATATGCCACCGTTGAATTCATTGACATCGCCGGTTTGGTAAAAGGCGCGGCCCAGGGTGAGGGCCTGGGAAATAAATTTTTGGCAAACATCCGCGAAGTTGACGCTATTGTCCAGGTCGTCCGCGCATTTGAAGATAAAAACATCGCCCATGTCCACAACCGCATTGACCCGGCCGAAGATATAGAAATTATCAACACCGAGCTGATATTGGCCGATATTGAAACAATAGCCAAAAGAGCTGAAACCGCCGCCCGCAAAGCCAAAGCCGACAAAACTGCCGCCGCCGAATTGAACGCACTGGAAAAATTCAAAAAATGGCTTGGCGGCGGAAAGATTCTTTCTCAACTTGAATTAAACGACGAAGAAGCGCGGCTTGCCAAAGAATTAAACCTGCTTACCCGCAAAAAATTCATCTATGTTCTGAACATTTCCGAACGGCAATTACTCGCCGGCTGGAAACCGGACCAGGGCCTTCTTGATGCCACAGGCAACGCTCCCCACCTCATGATGTGCAACAAACTCGAACTTCTTCTTTCCGAAAGCACGGAAGAAGAAAGAAAAGAATTTATGGCGGAATTCAACCTTCCCGAAAGCGGCCTGAACCGGCTGATTAAAACCGGATATGAAACGCTCGGCCTTCTTACTTTTTTGACCACCGGTGAAGACGAAACAAGGGCCTGGACCGCCCGCATCGGCGACTTCATTCCGAAAGCCGCAAGGGCGATTCACACCGACTTTGAAAAATTATTTATCCGGGCCGATACAATAAATTGGAAGACGCTCTTGGAAGCCGGCGGGTGGAACAGCGCCCGCGAAAAAGGCCTCATCAAAACCGTCGGCCGCGATTACATAATTAACGAAGGAGACGTCGTAGAAATAAAGATATAGCGAACAGCGGGCCAGTTTGACGCGGGGCAGTTGAAATAAAAATTTAAAAGGAGCATCATCTTCTCCAAACTCCGGCACTTTGAAAAGAGGACTCATGTTTAACTTTGCCATAGCAAGCTTTTTTCTTTTTTTCGCCCAATCCGGTCAAACTCAAAAGGACGGGCCCGTCTTGCAAATCATCAACACGGAAACTCAAATATTTGTAAATTCCGAGTGTGAAAAAAGCAATACCTGCGACTTAAAATGGGTTAGAATTACCGTGAAAAATTGGGAAATAATGATAAACGGCGAGCCAAACTTCGGCACTACAATGATTATTGATTATGAAACTGACTCGGTGGAAAACTTAGAAAATTACGGCCCGGTTGCATTTGTAAGAGGTTGCGTTTTTGACGCCAGAAAACTGCCGGACCAAACTATCCTTAAAAATATTTCTTCCGCCGTAAGAAATTTCGGGATTTACAGAAAATACTGTTATCCGCTATGGACAGTCGAAGCAAATTTCGGCGACCCGTTTTTTACAAACAGCAAAATGGGCAGAATGTACGGCTGGTTATGGAACACCGAATACGACTCAACTGATTGGAAAACGGAAGAATATTACGGCCGGCAAAAACCGCTCACACCGCATCTGTATTACAAAGACACTCCGGGGAGCGCTTTCGTTCTGGGTGGAGTGGCGACAAATATTTCCCTGGAATTTAAGATTTGCATATATCGAGCCGGCGATATTCCAACGGAAATAACGGAAAAAGACAATTTGGATTTTGCCATTCCAATTGCTTGTTTCTATTGGGCCGACTCTCATATTTACAATTACGAAACGGGTATTTTTGAAATCCGTGATGAGATTGACCCGTTTTGCGGGCAGTGCGCCGAAACGGCGAAGAAATAAAAATATGGACAGACCGGGGGTTGACCCCGGTTTTTTTATTTGATAAGATGCCGTCACATTAAAACATCCTTGTTTTGCCCGCAAAATACCCTTTGGCAGAGCCCTACTCCGCCATTTGCGGGAATTAACCAGGAAAATTGACCATCCCAAATGAACGAAAACGCACAGAATTATGAGCTGGCTTTTCATTTAAATCCCAAGCTGGAAGAACCGCAGGCCTTAGAATTCAAACAACACATTGAAGAATTTATAACCCAAGCAGGCGGAATTGTTTCTTTTTCCAGTGTTCCGCTAAAAACACGCCTGTCCTACACGGTCAAGCATCAGAAAAACAGCTTTTTCACTTATATTCAGTTTAGTTTGGCCGCCCCGGACGGTATCGGCCAAATCAATAGCCAGCTTAAACTTGAACCTGAAATTTTAAGGCATTTGTTCGTCAAACTGCCTTCGGAAGCTGAAAAGAAACAAGAAGCTTTAAGGCAAATGAAAATTCGGGAAAAGGCCGGCAAGAAGATACCCGTCAAAACCGCCCCGGCGCCTGAAAACAAAGAAATAGACAAACAATTGGAGGAGATAATCGGCAACTTATAAACCGCTAATGGCCAACAGACGATAGACGATGGCAAAATTAAGCCATAGTCCATAGTCTATAAGCCATGGCTCCAAATAGTGAACCTCAACAAAGTAATCTTAATCGGCAGATTGACTCATGACCCTGAAATGCGAACCACGCCGGGAGGACAAGGCGTTACCACCCTGCGCCTGGCCACCAACAGGGTCTGGACCGACCCTTCCGGACAGAGAAAAGACGCCACCGAATATCACACTGTAATCGCCTGGCGAAGACTCGGAGAAATAGCGGGACAATATCTGAAAAAGGGGGGGTTGGTCATGATAGAAGGGCGTCTTCAGACCAGGAACTGGCTTGACCAGAACAACAACAAAAGATATATCACCGAAATTATAGCCGACAATCTGCAATTGGGACCGAGGCAATACGGCGAATCGGGCGGTAACCAAATAAGTGACGTCAAGAAGGAACAGCCCGCCGCAAGCGCCAAATCTGATGACGCAGACATCCCGATAATAGATGAGAACGAACCGATGAATTCCGGAGTCGAAGAGAGCGAAGTTAAAATAAAAGAAGAAGATTTGCCGTTTTAAGCCATGTTCTGTACTTTTTGCAAAGACAATATAAATAAAGTCGATTATAAAAACACTCAATTTTTAAGGAAGTTCGTCACTTCCCAATTTAAGATTGCCGCAGCCAAAAGAAATAAGCTCTGTGATAAGCACCAAAGAAAAGTCGCCAATGCAATCAAACTGGCCCGCTTTATGGCCTTGATGCCATATACTCGAAATCAGGCGATTAAGAGATAACCCCGCCCCTGAAAAGCACTTGTCCCACGCTTATATGTTTAAGTGTGGGACTTTGAATTTTTGGTACTTTTCAGGGGCGGGGTTTACTTTTTTTTCAGTTTAATATAAGTTTTTCTCATCGCTTGGCTCATTAACAATACGGGGGCGAGAATGAGATATTTTGATATTTGCGCTCATAGAGGCGGCAATTTCAGTCACAAGCAAATTCCCCCCAACAGTTTGCGCGGATTTGAGGAATCCTATGCCATCGGTGTCGACATAGAAACGGACATCTGCTTCTCGGGAGATGGCGAACCGATTATCTGCCATCCCGGACTTTTGCATCCCGACCCTGCTAAAATGAATTGGCAAAAAATAAAGCAACGGTATCCTTTTATTCCGCATTTTAACGACCTCCTGGACTATATTCGGAGAAAACCGTTTTTGACTTGCTTTTTGGATTTGAAAGTTAACTCAAAGACATTGACAGAGAAAGTTTGCGATGGAATTTTTGAGGCAAACCTTACTGAAAAAATCATCTTAACCGCTCCCAGAAAAAGGATTGCCATGGCCGGTCTATATTCCAGCGGCGAGTTACTCGCCTATGCCCAAACTTACGGCCAAAATTTAGTCAATCAAAGCGCGCGCGGCCGCCACGGAAGAATTAAAACTCATGTTATAGATATTTGGCCCGTAAATATGGCCAAGACCGCGGAACAGTTTGAGCCCGACATAATTTCTTTCGGCTGGCTAAATGATTCTTTTTTAAGCCGGCTGGCTTTTCATTTTATGTTCAAAACAAAAGTCATTGACCCGTTTATTGATTTGGCTGTTGAAATCCGCAAGGCAAAATCAATAATTTTCGGCCTTAAAGTGTTCGGCGGCATCGCCAACACGCCGGAAACAATTAATTACCTCTTAGACGCCGGCGTTGACGGCATCTTCACCGACAACCCCACCTTGGCGGTAGAAATTCGAAACTCCAGAATTTCTCAATGATACTTATTAAAACGGCATAAAAACATCACGCCGTTTTTTAATTTTAACAATTAACAATGCGGTCCCTCATTTACGCCTCCAGCGCCGCGGCGGTTTTGATTTTGACGAGAATTTCTTTTTCCAATTTGGGATTTTCTTTGAGATATTGGCGGGCGCCGTCTATGCCCTGGCCGAGTTTCTGCTCCCCGTAATTAAACCAGCTACCCGCTTTGGCCAATACGCCATAGCGCACTCCGGCGTTGACCATGTCGGAGTGGCGGGAGATGCCCTCGTTGTAAAGAATATCGAACTCGCAAGTCCTGAACGGAGGCGCCACTTTGTTTTTGACGATTTTGACTTTTACGCGGTTGCCGACTATTTTTTCCCCCGCCTGTATCTGCGCCGCCCTTCTTATCTCAATTCTGACCGATGAATAAAATTTCAAGGCCATACCGCCGGGGGTAGTTTCAGGGTTGCCGAACATAATCCCTATTTTCATTCTAAGCTGGTTGATGAAAATTACCGTCGTCTTGGATTTTGCCACGATTGCCGTAAGTTTGCGCAAAGCGTGGGACATCAAGCGCGCCTGCAGGCCCATATGCTGCTGGTCCATCTCCCCTTCTATTTCGGCCCTTGGAGTCAGAGCCGCCACCGAATCCACAACAATAACATCAATCCCGCCGGATTTAACCAGCGACTCGACAATATCCAGCGCCTGTTCTCCGGTATCGGGCTGGGAAATTAAAAGCTGGTTTATATTAACCCCGATTTTTTTAGCGTATTCCGGGTCAAGGGCGTGCTCCGCGTCAACAAATGCCGCCGTCCCGCCCATTTTTTGCGATTCCGCCACAACATGAAGGCAGAGAGTTGTTTTACCGGAACTTTCGGGCCCGTATACTTCAATTATCCTACCCTTGGGCACCCCGCCCACGCCAAGCGCCAAATCAAGCGACACCGAACCGGTCGGAATGGCGTCAACATCAACATGGCTGACTTCTCCCAGACGCATGATTGCTCCGTCGCCATATTTTTCCTGGATTTCTTTGACAGTCAAGTCAACCTGTTTGTTCTTTAAATCTTCTTGTTGTTTTTTTACCATAAAATATTAAAACGCTCCCTCAAGCGTTCGTCTTTAAATTTATTAAATTATGATAGAGAAATTAGAATAAAAAAGCAAATTTAAACCTCTTCTTCCTTCTCCGCTTCAAGGGTATCCGCCACAACGCCAGTGGCTTCTATGGAGACGCTTTCGGAAACAGGCTTAGCCGCGGTTTCATAGACCTCTCTTGGTTTCGCCCCATCGCCCGGCCCTATGACGCCTTTGTCCTCAAGAATATCCAACAAGCGCGCGGCGCGGGCGTAGCCCACTCTCAACCGACGTTGGAGCAAAGAAGCCGACGCCTTGCCGGCCGCAATGACCACTTCTTTCGCATCAAAATATAAATCGTCTTCCGCATTATCGTCTCTGCCGATACCGCCGTTCTGACTGGCAGAATTTTCAAAATTAAATCCAAGCTCGCCTTCCGCTGGCGCTTCCATATTTTCAGCCTGCATCTTGATGAATTTTACGACATCTTTCACTTCTTTCTCGGAAACAAACGCGCCCTGCAATCGCCTCGGCTTACCGGTATCGCCGGCAAGATACAACATGTCGCCGTTGCCGAGCAATTTCTCCGCCCCAGCCATATCCAAAATCGTTCTGGAATCAATCTGGCTGGCCACCTGGAAAGCGATACGGGAGGTAATGTTTGCCTTAATCAGACCGGTAATTACCTCAACAGACGGCCGCTGGGTTGACACGATAAGATGGATGCCGACCGCCCGCGACATCTGGGCAAGACGGACAATCGTCGCTTCTATGTCCCGCCCGTAAGACGCCATTAAATCGGCAAGTTCGTCAATGACAATAACCAAGAAAGGCATAATGTCTTCTTTTTGAGCCGCCATTTTTGCATTGTAAGAAAAGACATCGCGGCAAGAGGCCCTTGATAAAACGTCAAATCTCCTGTCCATCTCGCTCACTGCCCAGCGAAGCGCGCCGATTACTTTTTTGGTATCGGTGATAACCGGCGTTATCAAATGGGGAATGCCGTTGTAAAGCGTAAGCTCCACCCTTTTAGGGTCAACTAAAATAAACTTGAGAACATCGGGAGAATATCTATAAAGCATTGAGAGCAGAATCGTGTTGATGCTCACCGATTTGCCGCTTCCGGTCGCACCGGCGATAAGCAGGTGGGGCATTCTTTCAAGTCCGGCAAAAACCGGAACACCTGATACGTCCCGCCCCATCGCCAAAGGAAGAAAGAATTTGGACTTTCTAAACTCTTCTCCGTCAAACATATTGCGGAGACCGATAATGGCAACCTTTTTATTGGGCACTTCGATGCCCACCAGCGACTTGCCCGGAATCGGCGCTTCTATTCTGATGGGGTGAGCGGCCAAGGCCAGAGAAAGGTCCGGGTTTAACGCCGTGATTCTGGACAATTTTACGCCGACAGCGGGTCTTAAGGTATAGCGAGTAACGGTGGGGCCGATAGATACTTCGCCCATCTCAACATCAATGCCAAAATTAGAGAGAGTGCGCTTGATGATATTGGCAGTGGCGTTTATATCGCCCGTTGCCGGTTCTTCCTGGTCGGAATGCAAAAGTTCCAACGGGGGCAGAGCCCAGTTTCCCAACTTGGTGTTTTTTATCACAAATTCTTTGTCGGTGATTTCCGGCTTGGCTTGTTTGGAAGCAACAGTTGCGACCGGTTTGGTTTCTTGAACGGTTTTCTTGTCATCCGAGGTTACGGCTTCATTTCCCTTTTTGACCACAACATGATCCACTAATTTTTCTTCCTTTTCTTCCTTGGAAATCAGTTTATAAATCGGGACATTCAAGGTTACAAGCAAAGCAATGAAAATCGCCGCCAACAGAATAATCAATGACGCGCTGAATCCGACTGATTCCAACAAAGGAAAGCCCAAGATTATGCCAAGATAACCCCCCTGAACCAAACGGCTGTCAAAATCGGTTTTTCCGAATATGTAAAACACGGCTAAGATAGCCATTATAAAAAGAAGGGTGCCCAACACGGCGCTTGAATAAATATTCCGTGAAATTGACTTTAGAAACGAGATGCCAAGAAGCACAAAAGCGATGGGAATAATAAAAAAGCCCCATCCAAACAAAGAACGGGCAATTAAATCAAATCCCTCCCCCGCCCAGCCGGCTTTGCCGACAAAACTTAGGACGGATATAATCGCTAAAATAAAAGCCGAGATGCCCCAGATGCTGTTTTTGGTCTCTTGAGAAATATCAAATCTTGACTCGGTTTTTTTATGTTCCGGAACCGATTTTTCTTTCTTTTTTAGTTTAGACACAGCAGTAAACAATTAACTCTTGGTAAGAACAATTATATAAAAAAGGGGATTATAAAACAAGGATTTGTATAAGACCGCTCGAAATTATACAGGCGATTTGGGAGATTGTTTTATTAAATCTTCCGGGAAAGAAATTTTAAGTCCTGTTTTAGTTTTTTCGTAAACAATAATAGGGGCTTCAATTTTTTCTAATAATTCGGGTTTAAGCAGGTATGTGTGCGGCTTGATGCTTACCGCTTTCTCGCCGATAAAACCGTCAATCCCTTTTGATTCCTCTGCTGGTTTGGCTGTTCTATAATCGGTTTTAAAATATTCGGCAACCGATTTTAAAATTGCCTCCTGATTTTTCAAGCCGACAAAAGTCTTTATAATTACGAGGTCACGTACCCATTCTTTTATAGAGGCCTTGCTAATTTTTTCCAAAACATCTTTAAAATTAATAAGCATTTGGGCAATTTTTTCTACTGCCGCTTCAATAGCTTCAGGATATTTTTTCAAATACCAGTTTTCCCATTCTTTAAAAGTTTCGCCATCAAATTCTTTTATCAATTCACTCATTTGTCCCACTACTTTTGGTTTTGTGCCACCAATAAACCGATTGGCCAAATTCATTAATGGCCCGGAATATTTTGTAAATTTAGGCAGTTCGATATTTAACAGCTCAAGGAGTTTTTTGTTGTCGATTTTTAAAGTTTTCATTTAAAAAAGGATTCTTTTAACCTTACGGGGTTGTAATCAAAGTCGGATGAATCGATTTTTGAACCAAATTTCATTTTTTTAGGATTAATATTCCTTGTAATTTTTATGGGGTCTTTAAAAATGTAGGGCAAATCGGCAACAGCTATTTTAAAATCAGGATTTAGTTTTTTTTGCTTAATAAATTCTAATTGGGCATTAGAAAATAAGCTCTTTTGATTTGCGCCTATTTTTTCTTTAATAAGCGGCAGAAAATTATTATTAATTTCATATCCGATGGAATTTCGTCCCAAATTCTTTGCCGCCAAGGTAGTTGTGCCACTTCCCAAAAACGGGTCAAGAATAGCCTCCTCCACAAAGCTAAACATTTTTATAAGTCTTTTGGGCAACTCTTCCGGAAACATGGCTAAATGTTGTGCTTGTCTAACTCCATTAAAGTTCCAATGTCCTGCAAAATATTTATTCCACTCGTTTATCGTTAACATAGACTTATCTTTAATATTTTTAGGCGGTTGAGGCAATGCGCCCGGTTTTTTAAAAATCAAAATAAATTCATAATCTAATTTTAAAATGCCGTTTCTTGGGTATGGAAAACTGCCCATAATGCTTGCCCCGCCCGTTGTATTTGTCGTGGTGACTTTCTGCCAAATTATGGCGCCCATATAATCAAGCCCGATGGTTTCACAAAACTTGATTATTTCCGTTCGAATTGGAATAACTTTATATCTTCCGTAATAAACAGAGCGGGCGAACTGGTCTCCTATGTTTATACAAAGCCTGCAACCTGGACTTAAAACACGATAAGATTCATTCCAAACCAAATTTAAATTATTTATGTAATCTTCGTAGGAATCGTCAAAACCAATTTGGTTTTTTGTTCCATAATCCTTGAGTTGCCAATATGGGGGCGAAGTAATTATAAGCCGTACAGATTCATCGTCAATTTCTGCCATTTTCCTTGAATCTCCGATTATAATCTTGTGGTTTGTCATTTAATTTAATTCTACTATCTCCATAGTCTCTCGCAAGGTATAACTTCTTCGCTTAAATTTTAACGGCTCACTCTGGTGAGCCGTTGATTTAAGCGCAAAGGTCGGAGCTTGTCGGCACTCAAGCAAGAACTTTAGCCTTATTCTTCAAACTCTCCCTTAAGTCCGGTCCCGGCCGGAATCAGCCGGCCGATAATGACGTTTTCTTTTAGTCCGCGCAGAAAATCTTCTTTTCCGAATATGGCGCTGTCAATCAGCACTCGAGCCGTTTCCTGGAACGAAGCCGCCGACAAAAAGCTGTCGGTGGAAAGTGAAACTTTGGTAATGCCGAGCAACAACTGCTCAAATGTCGCTTCCCGTTTTTTGCCCTCTTTCGCTTTTTCGTTTTCCTGAATCATTCTGCGTTTTTCCACAATGTCGCCGCCAAGCAAATCCGTATCGCCCGCCTCCAACACCCTCACCCTTGAAAACATCTGTCGGACAATGAGTTCGATATACTTGTCGTTTATGCTGTCTCCAGTCGGAAAATAAATGCTCTGCACTTCTCTTATTACATATCGCGCGACCGTGTCCATATTGCCGGCTATTTTGAAAAGTTCTTTCAGGTCGACATGGCCCTCGCTCAATTGCTGACCCTTGGAAACTAAGTCGCCGGCGCTGATGGAAATTGCAAAATTCGGGGCAACCAAATATTCCCTTATTTCGCCCGTTTCGGCAACTTCAACGGAAATGGCTCTTTGCTTGCCCTTCTCCTGAACAGCCAAAACTTTGCCGTCCACTTCGGAAACGAGCGCTTTGAATTGGGGCGGTCTGGCCTCGAAAATTTCTTCCACCCGCGGCAATCCCATAGTGATGTCCGCACCTCCGGTAACGCCTCCGGTGTGGAAAGTTCTCATCGTCAGCTGAGTTCCCGGCTCGCCTATCGCCTGGGCAGTAATGATACCAACCGCTTCACCGACTTCCACCAAAGTATTTTTGGAAAGGTCGTAACCGTAGCACAAACGGCAAATCCCGCTCAATGATTTGCATTTGACGACCGAGCGGATTTTTATTTTTTCCAGCTTGAGCTCATCTATTTTTTTGGCCGTTTCTTTGTCTATGATTTTGCCTTTTTTGACCAATATCTCTCCGTCTTTGCCGATGATATCTTCAAAAACCACTCGTCCTTTAACTCGACGGCCGATGGTTTCACCGCTGAATTTGCTGTCCTCGGCATAAAGCACAAGACCCTCTTTGTCTTTGCAATCTTCTTCGACAATAACGACATCTTGGGCAACATCAACCAAACGCCTCGTCAGATAACCGGCCGAAGCGGTCTTTAGGGCGGTGTCCACCAAACCTTTTCTGGCGCCGTGAGTGGAAATAAAATATTCCAAAGGAGTGTGCCCTTCTTTCAGGCAGTTTCTCACCGGCAGTTCTATAAGCTCGCCGGCCGGGTTGGCGAAGGTGCCTCTCATTCCCATCATCTGGTCAAGAACCGACCAGTTGCCTCTTGATTTGGAATCAACCATTAAAAAGGCCGGGTCATTTGCCTTTAATTGCTTTTTAACGAAAACGGACAGCTTGGATTTGGCCGTATTCCAGATTTCAATGGCCTTAGAACGCCTTTCATGCTCCGTCAGCAGACCGTTTTCATAAAGTTTCATGTTTTCTTCAACCAATTTGTCGGCCTCTTCGATGATTTGGCGTTTTTCAACCGGAATTTTCAGGTCATCCATGCCCCAAGAAATTCCCGATTTTGTCGCGTAATAAAATCCCAGGTCTTTTATCTTATCAAGAAAATCAATCGTAACCTCTTCGCCGTATTCGTCCCAGATATCCGATTCGATGCCCTTCAGGTCGGGCTTGTTGAGAGTGCGATTGATAAAGGCGTGGCCATTCGGAAGCGCCCGGTTAAAAATAACCCGGCCGACAGTCGTTTCAATAATCTCGGCCTTTCGGTCGGCGGCTTCATCCTTCGGCCGAGGCAGCAAAAGTTTTATCTTGGCCCTTAAGCTCGTCGTTCCGTTTTCATGGGCCAAAACGGCTTCTTCAAACGAAGAGAAAATCTTACCCTCGCCTTTCGCGCCCTCATCAACGCTGGTCAGATAATAACAGCCGAGGGAAATGTCATGGCTCGGTATGGCCACCGGGTCGCCGGTAGCCGGTTTCAAAATACCGTGGCTGGCCAGCATTAACTCCCTGGCTTCCGCTTGAGCTTCCCGGGTAAGCGGCAAATGGACGGCCATTTGGTCGCCGTCAAAATCGGCGTTGAAAGCATGCACGGGCATGGCTGAAATTCTTATGGCTTTTCCTTCTATAAGAATAGGCTTAAAGGCCTGGACAGAAAGACGGTGCAAAGTCGGCGCCCTGTTGAGCAAAACCAATTTGTCCTTCATCGCCTCTTCCAAGGCGGCCCAGACATCGGGCGTTTCCTGTTCAATCAAACGTCCGGCCGATTTAATATTGTGGGCAAGCTCTTTCTTGATTAAAATTCCGATGACAAACGGCTTGAACAATTCCAAGGCCATGTGCTTCGGCAATCCACATTCGGTAAGACTAAGCTCCGGACCGATAACGATAACGCTCCGGCCGGAATAATCGACTCTTTTCCCGAGCAGATTCTGTCTGAACCGGCCCTGTTTGCCCTTAAGCATATCCGCCAAAGATTTAAGGACTCTTTTCTGGCCGGTTGAGGCGGCCGTTGTCGCCTGTCCCCGGCGCATGGAGTTATCAATAAGGGCGTCTACGGCCTCCTGAAGCATTCTTTTTTCGTTTTTGGTTATGACGTCGGGCGCCTTAAGTTCAATCAGGTGCTTTAAGCGGTTGTTGCGGTTGATGACCCGCCTGTATAAATCATTCAAATCCGAAGTGGCGTACCGGCCGCCGTCCAGCGGAACCATCGGCCTTAGCGCCGGCGGAATGACCGGCAATATTGAAATAATCATCCATTCCGGCCTGACGCCCGCCTTCTTCATGCCTTTTATGAATTTTAAACGCCTTGAGATTTTTTTGTGCTCAAGCGGATTGGGGCCATTTTTCAACTCTCCTTCCAGTTGGAGAATTAATTCGTCAAAATCAAATTCTCCCAAAAGGTTTTTAACGACTTCGGCGCCAATGCCGGCCTCAAAAACCTCCCCGTATTTTGCCGACAGGTCTCTGAAATCAAGTTCAGAAATTATTTGATATTTGGCAAGATTTTTTAAATTGTTCCGCTCCCGGTCTTTAAGTTCTTTGAGGGTTTCTTCTTCTTCCGAACTTTTTGCGTTTTTCATTTTGGATTTAAATTCGGATTCAACCCTTTTCATCGCCCCCGCCTTCAGTTCTTCATTTACTTTGGTAATTATATAGCTGGCAAAATAAATCACTTTTTCGATGTCCGGCAAGGAAACACCCAGAAGAGTGGCCAATTTCGACGGAACGCCCCGCAAAAACCAAATATGGGCGACCGGCGTCGCTAATTTTATGTGCCCCATTCTTTCCCTTCTTACGATTGACCTTGTAACTTCAACGCCGCAGCGGTCGCAGATAATGCCTTTGTACCTTATTCTTTTATATTTTCCGCAATAACATTCCCAATCTCTCATCGGTCCAAAAATGGCTTCGGAAAAAAGACCTTCCCGTTCCGGCTTCTGGGTGCGGTAGTTTATCGTCTCCGGTTTCGTAACCTCACCGTACGACCATGACAAAATATCCTCCGAAGAAGCAACTTTAATTTTTATGCTGGATAAGTCCATAATAGCGACTCTAATTTACGAATTCGCCCGAATTTACGAATAAATTATTTGTGTCATTCGAATCCATTCGGGTATTGGTGTCGGGCTTAGCGCTCTATCAATTCCACATTCAATCCCAGTCCCTTGATTTCGGAAAGCAATACTTTGAATGATTCCGGCAAATGCGGCGCTTTTATTTCTTCTCCGTTAACTATTGATTCGTATGTTTTCGCCCTGCCCAATACATCGTCTGATTTTATCGTCAGCATTTCTTGCAGAGTATGAGCCGCACCGTAGCCTTCAAGCGCCCAGACTTCCATTTCTCCGAACCTTTGTCCGCCGAATTGAGCCTTTCCGCCTAAGGGCTGCTGGGTAATCAGCGAATACGGACCGATGGAGCGCATATGAATCTTGTCTTCCACCATATGAATAAGCTTCATGAAATAAGTAATCCCAACCGTGCATTTTTGGTCAAAAGGCAAACCGGTTTTTCCGTCATAAAGCTGAATTTTTCCGTCTTCGGGAAGTCCGGCCTTTGCCAACTCCGCCTTAATGGCAGCTTCGGTCGGCCCCGCCATCGCCGGAGTCGCCGCCATGTAACCGAGCTTTTGGGCGGCAATGCCAAGGTGAGATTCAAGGACTTGGCCAAGATTCATTCTTGAAATAATGCCAAGCGGGCTTAAAACAAGGTCAACCGGCGTGCCGTCGGGCAAAAACGGCAGGTCTTCCTCCGGTAGAATCACCGAGATGACGCCCTTGTTGCCGTGCCTTCCGGCCAATTTGTCGCCGACCTGAACTTTCCTTAATTGAGCAACGGAGGTCTGAATTTTTTTGATAACGCCGACATCCAGTTTGTCTCCTGCGTCGCGGGAAAATATTTTTATGTCCACCACTCTTCCCTGTTTTCCGTGGTCCAGTCTCAAAGACGTATCTTTGACATCCCTTGATTTTTCTCCGAATATCGCCCGCAGCAATCTTTCTTCCGCCGTCAAATCACTTTCACCTTTAGGCGAAATTTTTCCGACTAAAATGTCCTGCGACCTTACTTCCGCGCCAAGCCGCACCACGCCTTCCGAGTCAAGGTCGTTCAGTCTTTCCATGGCCACATTGGGAATGTCGTAAGTCGTAACTTCGGGGCCCAATTTCGTTTCGCGGACATCGGTTGAATAATCTTCCATGTAAATTGAGGAGAGAACGTCCTCTTTTATCATTCTTTCCGAAATGACGATGGCGTCTTCAAAATTAGCGCCCTCGAAAGACATAAAGGCCACAAGCAAGTTTCTGCCCAAGGCCAATTCTCCGTTTTGAGTTGACGGCCCGTCGGCCAACGGCTGGCCCTTTTTTACCTTTTCCCCTTTTGCAACAAGCGGTCTTTGGTTTAAGGTCGTGAATTGGTTGGATTTGGCAAATTTTAAAAGTTTGAATTCGTATTTTTTACCCGCTTCTCCGGAAATAGAGCGAGGCGAGTCCTTGTCGGTTTTTAAAATAATATGCGATGAATCAACTTCGTCTATAACGCCGTTTTCGGGAGCAATAATGACCAAGCCGGAATCCATGGCCACCTTGGCCTCAAGACCGGTTCCGACATAAGGCGCTTCAGGAGCAACCAACGGCACAGCCTGCCTTTGCATGTTAGTGCCCATCAAGGCGCGGTTGGCGTCATCGTGTTCAAGAAAAGGAATAAGCGAAGTGGCTACGGAAAATTGCTGGCGCGGAGATACGTCCATAAAATTCACTTCCTTAATTTCAGCGGTGCCGGGGTCGCCTTTTATACGGGCTGGAATTTTAACTCCTTGGATTTTGTTGTTGTTGTCGGTTTCGGCGCCAGCTTGCGCAATAATGTATTTTTCTTCTTCCGAGGCGTCCAGATATTGGATTTCTCCCGTAATCTTGCCGTCAACAACTTTTACATAAGGCGTGAGTATAAAACCAAGCGGGGAAATCTTGGAATACAAAGCCAGATGGCTTACCAAACCGATGTTGGCGCCTTCCGAAGTGGCAATCGGGCAGATTCTTCCGTAGTGGGAAGGGTGAACGTCTCTAACGTCAAAACTCGCCCTTTCACGGGTCAATCCTCCGGGACCCAAAGCCGACAGCCTTCGCTTGTGCTCCAGTTCGGACAAGGGATTGTGCTGGTCCATGAATTGGGACAGCTGGCCGGAAGCAAAAAATTCTTTCAGGGCCGCCACAAAAGGCCTTGAATTGATAAGCTGGGAAGACAAAACGGTAGCCGCGTCTGAAGTGCTCATTCTGTCCTTTATAATTCTCTCCATCCTCGCAAAAGAAATTCTCAACCTGTCCTGCAGTAATTCGCCGAGGGTTTTAACCCGATGGTTGCCCAAATGGTCAATGTCATCGGGCATCGCCGAAGGGTCGTTGTTCAGGCGGATAATTTCCTTAATAATCAAGACGGCGTCTTCCGGTCTTAAAACTCTGTTTTCGGTTTTTTCCACATCAAGATTCTGGCTGAATTTGCGGTTAAGCCTGAACCGTCCGACTCTGGAAAGGTCGTACCTGGCCGGATTAAAAAAAAGGTTGTGGACCATTTGTTTGGCGTTGTCCGCCGTGGCCGGGTCGCCGGGCCTTATTCTTTTGTAAAGTTCCACCGTGCCTTCATTTTCATTCGATGAGGGGTCTTGCAGCAAAGTAGCAAGGATATATTTGACATTCGGGTCAGTATCAACGTCTTCAAAAAGTTTCTTTATTTTCTCGTCATCGGCAATGCCAAACGCTCTTAAAAGAGCGGTCGCGGCCACTTTTCTTTTTCGGTCAATTCTGACAGAAATAACGCCGTTGTATTCGGTTTCAAATTCCAGCCAGGCTCCTCGCGAAGGAATAAGCTTGGCGCCGAAAAACCTCTTGTACCGGCTCGAGCGGGACAACGAGAAAAACGCCCCCGGACTTCTTATCAGCTGAGAAATGACCACTCTTTCCACGCCATTAATAATAAAAGTTCCCCTTAGGGTCATAAGGGGAAAATCAGCCAGGAATAATTCTTGTTCTTTGTTTTGTCCGGTTCTTTTATTTTTCAGGCCTACTTTAATTTTAAGAGGGGCCTCGAAAGTGACATTTTTCTCTACCGCTTTTCTTTCGTCGTATTTCGGCTCTTCCAGTTTATAATCCAAAAAGTTCAATTCAAGCTCGTCACCCGTCCAATCTTCTATGGGCGAAACGTCTTTCAAAAGTTCTTTCAGGCCCGTTTCCAAAAACCATTTATATGAATCAAGCTGAACTTGAACCAGATTGGGCGCCTCAAACTGGTCGATGTTAAATTTTGAAAATATTTTTCTCATTTAAAAAATTAGACAAAAAAAACAAAATAACTCCGGTGAGCTTTCGGAAAAACATTATTGAATTTTAATCAAAAAAGGCGCAGCAATGCGGAATAATAATTATTGGATTGCCCGGGTGTTCTCTTGCGCCAAACGCTGTTCATTAAAACAACGGGGCCATTCAACAATTAAGAAAACCTTATATTCCCTCGTATTTTCAATATTTTAAAAGACGCTTTGTTAATTTTATTCTCCTGCAATATTTTGTCAAGGGTTATTGTCAACATGTTATCAGAACCTTGACTCGGTGTCAAATCTTCCCGGCCAATTGTGTCATCTGTGCCTTTTTGTACTTTGCAGTATGCCCAAACCTATCATCAGAGAAAGCATTGAACTTCCGCCATAACTTATAAGCGGAAAGGGAATGCCGGTCACCGGCAGCAAACCGATATTGACAGCGGCGCCGATAAAAGCATGGGAAAAAATAAAAATGGCCATGCCAATCGCAAATAATTTTCCAAAATTAAAACTGACTTCCCGCCCGATGCGCAAAATCCGGAAAATAATCAGCCCCATGACTCCCAGAAGCGCCGCAACGCCGAAAAAGCCGAATTGCTCCGCCGTGGCGGCGAATATGAAATCGTTTCTCGCTTCCGGCAAAAAACCAAGCGCCACTTGAGAACCGTTGCCCAAGCCCTTACCGAATAAATGACCGGAACCGATGGCCACTTGCGATTGTATCAAGTTATATCCCTTGTCCAACGGGTCTTCATACGGATTTAGAAAAGAAACGATTCTGTCTTTTTGATAGGGACGCAAGGCGACAAACCAAGCCAGCACCACAACAACAAGACCGATAATGAGCAGCAAAAAAAGGTGCCGCTTGTTTATGCCCGCGGAAACAAGCATGCCCAGCCAGATTAAGCCGAAAATAACCGCCGACCCGAGGTCGGGCTGACTTATCATGATACCGGCCGGTAAAAGAAAATAAATGCCGGAAATCGCTATGTGCTTGAATTCGTTGATATAAATCTGCCGCCCCGAAAAATATTTGGCCGTCAAGATAATCAATGTAAGCTTTGCCAGCTCGGCCGGTTCAAATGTGGCTCCGCCGAATGTAAGCCAAGCCCGTACGCCCCTTACCGATTGGGAATAAAAAGTCAGAATAAGCAGGATGAGGCAGAAAATATAAAACAGCAATACCGGCCATGAATAATTTTTAAAATAACGATAATTAAAAAAGGAGAACGCCGTCATGACGGCTAATCCGGCCAGCACAAAAATAATTTGCTTAATCAAAAATCCGCCCGACCAACCGGCAATGCCGTACATATTTACGATACCGAATAAAGAAACCGCCGCTACCGCGGCGAACAGCACGGAATCAATTCCGTGAAAATACGAACCGAGAACCCTAATAAAACTTCTGGAATTTTTCTTGAGTTCCATATTTTCGCAAAAAATTCTGGTTTTCGAACAAGTTCGTTGCCGCTTCCGTGTCGGTTTTGGCCGCCCGCGAATCAACCGAATACGGCCACTGAACCTTGAATCCCCTTTCCGTGCCGGCCAAAAACGTTCTAATGTCGGTCTTTGCGGCGCCGATAATGCCACCGGCTTCGTCAAATATTACAATCGCCACGTCAACTTTGTCAAAATCAAAATCAGAATCGTTGAAAACAACCGCTTCCAGCTCGCTGTTGCCGTTTTGACCGGAAGAAAAAACTTGCCTGCGAATCATGAAATTGACCGCCGTGTCAAAGGATTGAACTTTGCTCCACTGAACGCTGTTGATTTCAAATGACGCTTCGGTCCATCCGTTTATCCCGCCGATTGAAGAAATGACGACATATTTGGTCTGGCCGGGAAGAATATAGGAAGAACCGGTTTTTTTAGCGAGCTGGGTTTTATCCTGGCCTAAAAACGACAAATTATAGGAAAAACTGACCGCTCCGTAAAGAACATTCGGGTTGCGAATTTTTGCGACAAAATCGTAATCGCCCACAGGAGACGCGACATAATCTTTTGAAATGACTTCCAGCGGCGCAATGGCCGGCTCGCAAGTCTTGCCGCAGGCGACCAGACCGCAATCAACCCCTTCTTCTTTTCCGTTTTTAACATTATCGAAACAGGTCGGCTCAATTCTAATCCAGACATAAGCGCCGTATCCAACCAAAATAAAAATCAAAATAAAAACCAGTCCGACAATCAACTGTTTTTGCAGACGAGGCTCCATGGTGTAAGTATAAAGTATAAAGTATAAAGTATAAAGTCTTAAGATTAAAATTTAAAATGATAGGTCCGGCGACTACCTACTTTCGCCGGATAAATCCGACTATCATGGGCCTTGGCGTCTTTTACTTCTGAGTTCGGAATGGGATCAGGTAGTACAACGCCAGTATAGTCACCGAGCCTATCATTTTAAACTTCGGGTTTGAACAAATCCAACCCGCCAAGATTTGCAACGCAAAACTTAAGCGGGTCAACAAATAATCGTTACCCACTAAACCGCCAATAAAAAACTTTGGCGGGCAAACAATGATTTATTAGTAGCTCTCGGCTTAACGCATTACTGCGCTTACACCTAAGCCCTATCAACCTTGTAATCTGCAAGGAATCTACGATACCTAATCTTGGGGCCCGTTTCGCACTTATATGCTTTCAGCGCTTATCGGAACCGAACATAGCTACCCGGCGATGCCCTTGGCAGGACAGCCGGCAGACCAGAGGTTCGTTCAGAACGGTCCTCTCGTACTAATCCCAAACCCCCTCAAGTATCAACGCCCGCACCAGATATG